>NZ_CP021138.1:1278669-1598337 GCF_002162035.1 Sulfuriferula sp. AH1 | reverse complement strand
TGCGTAAACTCATTGCTGGTCCATCCGTATTCATTTGCGATGAATGTGTTGAATTATGCACTGATATCATTCGCGAGGAAATTCAGCAGGATAAGATGGGCAAAACGGATAAATCCGCTTTGCCAACGCCACAGCAGATTCAGGTCATATTGAATGACTACGTTATCGGTCAGGACAAAGCCAAACGCATTCTGGCCGTTGCTGTCTATAATCATTACAAGCGTTTGCGTCATTCTGACAGCAAGGGCGAGATCGAACTTGCCAAGAGCAATATTCTGCTGATCGGTCCCACCGGCTCAGGAAAAACCTTGCTGGCTCAGACCTTGGCTCGTTTGCTGGATGTGCCGTTCGTGATGGCTGACGCCACAACCTTGACCGAAGCCGGGTATGTTGGCGAAGACGTCGAAAATATCATTCAGAAGCTCTTGCAAAAATGTGATTACGATGTCGAAAAAGCCAAAAATGGCATCGTATATATCGATGAGATAGATAAAATCTCGCGTAAATCCGATAATCCGTCGATCACGCGGGATGTGTCGGGCGAGGGTGTGCAGCAAGCCCTGCTCAAACTGATCGAAGGTACGACGGCGTCCATTCCGCCTCAAGGCGGGCGCAAGCACCCGAATCAGGAATTCGTACAAGTTGATACTACCAATATGCTGTTTATTTGCGGTGGTGCATTTGCCGGTTTGGAGCGTGTTATTCAGAATCGCTCAACCAAAGGCGGCATCGGTTTTGGTGCAGAAGTAAAGAGCAAAGACGATAGCAAGGACATTTCTGCATTATTGCAGGAGGTCGAGCCGGAAGATCTGATCAAGTTCGGTTTGATTCCGGAGTTGATCGGCCGCTTGCCGGTGATTGCGACTTTGGAAGAGCTGGATGAGTCTGCGCTGATGACTATACTGACACAACCAAAGAATGCGTTGACAAAGCAATATGGTAAGCTGTTTGAGATGGAAGGTGCTGAACTGGAATTCCGTGAAGATGCGCTGATCGCGATCGCCAAACGTGCGCTTGTCCGTAAAACCGGCGCGCGCGGCTTGCGTTCCATTATCGAGCATGCATTGCTGGATACCATGTTCGAATTGCCATCGATGGAAAACGTGACGAAGGTCGTGATCGATGAAAATGTTATCAATGGGACTGCGAAACCGTTGATGATTTTTGCCGATCAGGCCAAACTGGCTTCATGATCGAAAACCGGCCGGATCGCCATAGAGGCGCTATCCGGTCGAAGTCGTTTTAGTAAAACACGCTTGGATTCAGGCGCTTGCGGATAATATATGCAGGTACAGCTTGAATTTTGTTAAGCTGCCCGTATATGTGTCCTATGTCGTTCAATTCTCAATATAGGGATCACTATCATGGCCTTACTCCAAGACGCTGAAGCATTAACACTGCCATTACTACCGCTCCGCGATGTGGTGGTCTTTCCTCATATGGTGATCCCGCTGTTCGTGGGGCGCGCCAAATCAATCAAAGCGCTCGAAATTGCCATGGAATCGGGCAAAAGCATCCTGCTGGTCGCGCAAAAGTCCGCTTCCAAAGACGAGCCTACTCCAGAAGATTTATACCATATCGGCAGTGTGGCAACCATATTGCAAATGCTGAAACTGCCAGACGGCACAGTAAAAGTGCTGGTCGAAGGCAGTCAGCGCGCAAATGTGCTCGAGTATGCTGATCTGGATAGCCATTTTGTCGGCACGGTCGAGTTGGTGCCAAATGACGATACCACTGATGATAACGAAGCCGAGGCGACGCGTCGTGCGCTGGTGGCTCAATTCGATCAGTATGTCAAACTCAACAAGAAAATCCCTCCCGAAATTCTGACTTCGCTGGTCGGGATTGATGAAGCCGGACGTCTGGCCGACACCATTGCGGCACATTTGCCGCTCAAGCTGGAGCAGAAACAGGAAATCCTGGAGATGTTCCCGGTACAGGCTCGTCTTGAGCATCTCATGAGCTTGCTCGAAGGCGAAATCGATATCCTGCAGGTGGAAAAACGCATCCGTGGCCGGGTCAAGCGCCAGATGGAAAAGAGCCAGCGCGATTATTACCTGAATGAACAAGTCAAAGCGATCCAGAAGGAATTGGGCGACGGCGATGAAGGTGTCGAGCTCGAAGAACTGGAAAAGCGCATCAAAGACGCCAGAATGAGCAAGGATGCCGAGGCTAAGGCCGAATCCGAGCTTAAGAAGCTGAAGATGATGTCGCCCATGTCAGCCGAGGCAACTGTGGTGCGCAGCTACATCGAAACGCTGATCGGTTTGCCATGGAAGAAAAAAACCAAGATCAGCAAGGATTTGACCAAAGCTGAAATGATCCTGGATAAGGATCATTACGGCCTGGAAAAAGTGAAAGAGCGTATTGTCGAGTATCTGGCCGTGCAGCAGCGCGTCGAGAAGCTCAAAGGGCCTATCCTGTGCCTGGTAGGGCCACCCGGAGTGGGCAAGACCTCTCTTGGCCAATCAATCGCCAAAGCCACCAACCGGAAATTCATCCGCATGGCTTTGGGTGGCGTGCGTGACGAATCCGAGATCCGCGGTCACCGTCGCACTTATATCGGCTCCATGCCAGGTAAAATCCTGCAAAGCATGAGCAAGATCGGCGTGCGCAATCCATTATTTCTGCTGGATGAAGTGGATAAAATGGGTCAGGATTTCCGTGGTGATCCGTCATCTGCATTGCTGGAGGTGCTGGATCCGGAGCAAAACCATACCTTTGCCGATCACTATATCGAAGTCGATTTCGATCTCTCTGATGTCATGTTTGTGGCGACGGCAAATACCTTGAACATTCCGGCACCTTTGATGGATCGTATGGAGATCATTCGTCTGTCCGGCTATACCGAAGATGAGAAGGTAAGTATTGCCGAGCGTTATCTGGTGCCGAAACAGATGGCTGCAAACGGGTTAAAGCCTGAGGAATGCATGATTTCAGAGAGTGCATTGCGCGACATCGTGCGTTACTACACCCGGGAAGCCGGTGTGCGTAACCTCGATCGCGATGTGGCCAAGATTTGCCGTAAAGCGGTTAAGGCATTGCTTACCAAGCCGGGCAAGACTGGCAAGATTACCGTGAATGCACGTAATCTGGACAAGTATTTGGGTGTGCGCAGGTTCAGTTATGGCGTCGCCGAGAAATATAACCAGGTTGGTCAGGTGACGGGTTTGGCATGGACGGAAGTGGGTGGCGAACTGCTGACGATAGAAAGCGTTTTGCTGCCGGGTAAAGGCAAAATGATTACCACCGGCCAGTTGGGCGAGGTGATGCAGGAATCGATTCAGGCTGCAATGTCGGTAGTACGCAGCCGCTCTCAGGCTCTGGGCATTCCTCATGATTTTTATCAGAAGAATGACATCCATATCCACTTGCCTGAAGGTGCTACGCCCAAAGACGGTCCAAGTGCAGGTATAGGTATCTGTACCGCACTGGTATCGGTGCTGACGGGTATTCCCGTGCGCGCGGATGTCGCGATGACAGGCGAGATTACTTTGCGCGGTGAAGTGCTGCCTATCGGCGGTCTGAAAGAGAAACTGCTGGCTGCGCATCGTGGCGGGATTAAAACCGTGCTGATTCCGGAAGAGAATGTTCGTGATCTGGTTGATATACCCGAGAACATCAAGAACAAGCTCGATATCCAGCCGGTGAAATGGATAGATCAGGTATTGAAATTGGTGCTGGAGCGTCAACCGGAACCGTTGCCTGATGCCCCGGAGGTTGCCGTCGATGTTGTACCTGCAACAGCGGCGGCAACTGAAATTGCAACAACCAAGCATTAATTTTGACTAAATAGTAAATTTATCGGTAAAATCGCTACAAGCCGCTTGACATAAGGTTTTGCGGCTTGTTATAAAGCGGATTGCAGGATTTTCCTGTCAAAACTTAACAGAAGGGGATACACGTGAATAAATCTGAATTGATTGATGCTATCGCTGAATCGGCTGATATTTCCAAGGCTGCTGCTGGCCGTGCATTGGATGCAACTGTTGCGGCTGTTACAGCATCATTGAAAAATGGTGAAATGGTTACTTTGGTTGGTTTTGGTTCTTTCTACGTTGGCGATCGTGCTGCGCGCGACGGCCGTAATCCTCAAACTGGTAAAGCCATCAAGATCAAAGCAGCGAAAGTTCCTAAATTTCGCGCTGGTAAAACCCTTAAAGATGCTGTAAACTAGTCGACTTTCCTGGGTGCTTAGCTCAGTTGGTAGAGCACCGCCCTTACAAGGCGATTGTCGGGGGTTCGAACCCCTCAGCACCCACCAAGTTTCATATTGTTTTTGGAGTGGTAGTTCAGTTGGTTAGAATACCGGCCTGTCACGCCGGGGGTCGCGGGTTCGAGTCCCGTCCACTCCGCCAACATGAAAGGCGAACTTAGGTTCGCCTTTTTTTTCGTATATTTTATACGGTGAATACCAATGCTAGATTCGATTCGTGAACGTACCCATGGTTGGTTGGCTAAAATTATATTAGCGTTAATTACCATTCCTTTTGCGTTATTTGGAATTGATTCATATTTTAATAATCGCGGTGGTGACAACATCGTCGCGACAGTGAACGGCGACAAAATCAGCCGTCAGTCATTCGATCGTGCGCTCAAGGATCAGCAAGCCGAACTGGCGGCGTCCATGGGCCCCAGCTTTGACCCGTCAGTGCTGGATGCCCCCAAGATTCGCCACGCCATACTGGATGGCCTGATCAAGCAGCAACTGTTGATTGGATCAGCCCGCCAAGCGGGCATGCTGGTCAGCGATGCGCAACTGGCCAAATTTATTGGTGAGATTCCGGCGTTCCAGGAAAATGGTCAATTCTCCAATACCCGCTATGAGCAGCTATTACGTCAGCAAGGTATGACTATCCCTGAATTTGAACGCCGCGTTCGTCAGGAGTTGCTGATGAACGACATGCGGGCAGCGTTTTCCCAATCGGCGGTCATGCCTGCGAGTGTGGCAAAGCTGTTCACCGCCGCCTTTGAGCAGCAGCGTGAGATCAACCTGTACAAAATTAATCCGGCAGAATTCGTGAAGCAGGTAAAAGTTACCTCGGATCAGATCAAGGCGTATTACGATGCACATCAGTCAGAATATACTGTCCCTGCCCAAGCGAAATTCCAATACGCGGTATTATCTTTGGATGAGATAGCGCAACATATTCCTGTCGATGATGTCACCCTTAAGCAGGATTACGATCAGAACATAGCTAAATACAGTGAACCCGAGCAGCGTCAGGCGCGCCATATTCTGATCGCAGTTTCTCCGACGGATGATGCAAAAAAGCGTGCCGAGGCGAAAGCTAAAGCCGAGCAGTTATTCAAGCAGGTGAGCGCATCGCCATCGAGTTTTGCAGAGCTGGCCAAGCAGGATTCCAATGACCCCGGTTCGGCTGCACAAGGCGGGGATTTGGGCTGGTTCCCGCGCAATGCAATGGTCAAACCCTTTGCCGATGCAGTATTCGGTATGAAAGAAGGCGAAATCAGAGGGCCGATCGCGACAGATTTTGGCTACCATATCATTCAACTGACTGGCATCAAACCGGCGCAAGCCCGAAGTTTTGACGCTGTAAAGGCAAGCATTAAAACCGAGCTGCAAAAAGAGCAGGCGGGTAAACGCTTTGCGGACGCAGCTGAACGTTTTAGCAATCGGGTATATGAACAGTCTACCGAATTAAAGTCAACGGCAGATGCATTGGGCATAAAATTGGCTACTTCCGGCTGGATATCCCGTAAGGGCGGTGCGGGCGCAGGTGTGCTTAATTCACCGAAGATGTTGCAGGCCATGTTCTCGGATGATGTGCTTAAAAATAAGCGTAACAGCGATGCGATAGAAGTTGCACCTAATGTGCTGGTATCGGCTCGTCTTGCCGAATATCAGCCGGCTAGCGTACAGCCGCTGGTTGCTGTCAGCGGTGCAATTGAACAACTGTTAATAAAGCAGCAAGTACGTGGCTTGGTGCAAAAGCAGGGTGAGGCGATATTGGCACAGTTGCGAGCAGGCAAAGAACCGGCGGATGTGCATTGGGGTGCATTTCAGTTAGTGAGCCGTAATCATGCGGAGGCCGTATCAGTAAAACTGATTGAAGGCATATTTGCTGCGGATGAAAAAGCGATGCCTGGCTATGTGGGTACTGAAGACGCGGATGGCGGTTATCAACTGGTGCGGATAACGCGCGTTGTGCCCGCGCCTGTGCCGGATGCATTGAAACTCAAAGCCATGCAGGTGCAGTTAGCCAACATTGTTGCGCAGCAGGCTTTTAGTGATTATTTGACAGGGCTGAGCCGGGCAGCCAAGATTAATATCAAGACATCGGCGTTGGAGAAATCGCCGCAATAACAGGCGGTCATTGATTCGGGATCGGAGTTGGCCAATAAAAAACCCAAACCTGGGTTTGGGTTTTTTACGCCGCTATTGCTGTGAACAAAATTAGTCGAAACTGGCGCCGACAGTGGTATTAAATCCGGCATCAACATAGGTGATTTCACCGGTGATGCCGCTTGCCAGATCGGAGAGCAGGAAAGCCGAGGTATTGCCAACTTCCTGTATGGTTACGTTGCGGCGCAACGGCGAATTTTTCTCAACATGGTTCAATATCTTGTTGAATCCGCCGATGCCGCTTGCAGCCAGGGTTTTGATAGGGCCGGCGGAAACCGCGTTGACGCGAATGCCTTTCGGACCCAGACTCTGCGCCATGTAGTATACGTTGGATTCCAGACTGGCCTTGGCCAAGCCCATGACGTTATAGCTTGGCACCGAGCGAATGGATCCCAGATAGGAGAGCGTAAGCATGGCGGCATTGCGTCCTTGCATCATCGGTAATCCGGCTTTGGCAAGCGCGGCGAAGCTGTAAGAGCTGATGTCGTGCGCGATCTGGAAATATTCGCGGGTGACGGCATCCAGGTAATCGCCGGTCAAAGCGACTTTAGGCACAAAAGCAATGGCGTGAACGATGCCATCCAGGCTGTCCCATCGGGTACC
This sequence comes from Sulfuriferula sp. AH1, assembly GCF_002162035.1. Classification (NCBI taxonomy): domain Bacteria; kingdom Pseudomonadati; phylum Pseudomonadota; class Betaproteobacteria; order Nitrosomonadales; family Sulfuricellaceae; genus Sulfuriferula; species Sulfuriferula sp. AH1. The sequence goes on along the minus strand of NZ_CP021138.1, from coordinate 1,591,367 downwards.
CAGATCGGCGAACAGCTGGTTAATTTCATCGTCGCTGGCGACATCGCAAGGCAGCACAATGCTGCTATCGAATTCTTTGGCCAATGCCTCAACACGGTCCTTGATTTTTTCACCCTGATAAGTGAAAGCCAGAGTGGCGCCTTCACGATAGCAAGCCTGCGCGATGCCATAGGCGATGGAGCGATCGCTAATCAGGCCGGTAATGAGTATGCGTTTGTCTTTGAGGAATCCCATGTTTTATCCTTGTCCATTGCAGTAAAAAGCTAGAGCTATTATACCCATAGTCGGATGACTAGGTTAAACTCGCATGTATGAATCGGATCTGGCTATTTGTCATATTGGTGTTGTTGAGTGGCTGTGATCAGCATGTCTGGAACGACCCTTATCCTGCACGCGAACGCGGTGCAAACATAATGTATTCCTCGTTTGAGGAGCGCCCCAAGCACCTTGATCCGGCACAATCGTACAGCAGCAATGAAACCGAAATCATCTCGCAGATTTATGAACCTCCGCTGCAGTATCACTATCTGAAACGCCCTTATATCCTGATTCCGCAAACCCTGACAGCCATGCCCGACGTGACTTATCTGGATGCCGCAGGACATGTGCTGCCACATGACGCAGCACCCGGCAGCATCGCTCAAAGCATGTATGAGTTGCATATCCGACCCGGCATCTATTATCAGCCGCATCCTGCTTTTGCCCGCGACATGCACGAACAATTGCGCTATGCACACTTAAGTGCCGATGATCTGGCACATATCCGTGACTGGCAGGATTTCAAGCAACTTGGCACGCGAGAGCTTACCGCATCGGATTATGTCTATCAAATTAAACGTCTGGCTTCTCCGCAGGTAAATTCGCCGATTCTTGGTTTAATGGCGGATTATATTGTCGGGCTGAAGGATTATTCCGATATGCTGGCTGTACAGGCCAGATTATTGCCGGATAACGCGTATCTCGATCTGACGCGCTATCCGCTTGCCGGTGCCGAGGTTGTCGATCGTTATACCTATCGCATCAAGCTTAACGGCAAATATCCGCAATTCCTGTATTGGCTGGCAATGCCTTTTTTTGCGCCGATCCCGCCGGAAGTTGACCGTTTTTATCATCAGCCGGGTATGGCTGAACGGAATTTCACGCTGGACTGGCACCCCGTCGGTACCGGGCCTTACCAACTCGCCGTCAATAATCCTAACCGGCAAATGATCCTTACGCGCAATCCACGATTTCATGGTGAAACCTACCCATCAACCGGTGAGCCGGGAGATGCTGCGGCCGGGTTACTGCAAGATGCCGGCAAGCCGTTGCCATTCATCGACAAGATGGTGTTCAGTCTGGAGAAGGAAAGCATTCCCTACTGGAACAAGTTTCTGCAAGGCTATTATGATTTGTCAGGGATCAGTTCGGACAGCTTTGATCAGGCGGTGCAGATTAATGCGCAAGGAGAGCCGCAACTGACCGATGCGATGCGTCAACAGGGGATGGCATTGGTGACTGCGGTAACCGCATCCAACCGCTACATGGGATTCAATATGCAGGACAGTGTGGTTGGCGGTTTATCGGAGCGTGCACGTAAACTGCGTCAGGCCATTTCCATTGCCGTTGATTACGAGGAATTCATTTCGATTTTCGCCAATGGGCGCGGCATTCCGGCACAAGGACCGATTCCGCCAGGCATATTCGGTTATGACGGCAGTGCGGCTGGTTTTAATCCTGTGGTCTATCATCTGGTGAATGGTCGTGTCGAGCGTCGCCCGATCAGCGATGCACAGCAACTGTTGGCCGAAGCCGGCTATCCGGATGGGCGCGACGCGAGAACAGGAGCGCCGCTGGTTTTGTACTTCGATACTGCGGCGACCGGGCCCGATGCCAAATCGCGCTTGGACTGGATGGTGAAACAATTTGCCAAGCTCAATATACAGCTGGTGGTTCGCAGTACCGATTACAATCGCTTTCAGGACAAGATGCGGCGCGGCAATGCGCAAATATTCGAATGGGGCTGGAATGCCGACTACCCCGACCCGGAAAATTTCCTGTTTCTATTGTATGGGCCGAACAGGAAGGTCGGCCAGAATGGCGAGAATGCGGCAAATTATCAAAATCCCCAGTTCGATGCCTTGTTTGATCAGATGAAATATCTGGATAATACTCCTGAACGGCTGGCGATTATCAAGCAGATGGTGATAATTGTGCGCGACGATTCGCCATGGATATTCGGATTTTTCCCCAAGGCATTCAGTTTGCGCCAAGCCTGGGTTGCGCCTGCCAAGCCTAACGTCATTGCAAACAATACATTGAAATACCGCAAGATTGATCCCGCACTGCGGCAGCAGCTGCGCGACAGATGGAATCGCCCGGTGCTATGGCCGTTGCTGGCTGTGCTGGGTTTGGTCATGGTTTTGCTGCTGCCGGCAGTCCGGGCATGGCGCAAACGTGAGCGGAGCGTGGCCAAATGATTGCGTATCTGGTTCGCCGCTTTTTCTACGCCGTGCCGATTTTGCTCGGGGTAAATGTGCTGACGTTCCTGTTGTTCTTTGTGGTCAATACGCCGGACGACATGGCGCGCATGCACCTGGGCAGCAAGCATGTTACCGCGCAGGCCATTACACATTGGAAGGTCGAACATGGTTATGATAAGCCGCTGTTTCTCAACCATGCTGCGAAGGGTATGGCGACGCTGACTGACACCATATTTTTCGATAAATCCATACGCATGTTTGTGCTGGACTTCGGCGCATCGGATGATGGTCGTGATATCGCTCATGAAATCGAAACGCGCGCAGGACCTAGCCTGACGATCGCCGTGCCGGTGTTTGCATTAGGCTTGCTGGTGAATATCAGTTTCGCCCTGATGATGGTTTTTTTTCGCGCCACTTATCTGGACCGCCTCGGCGTAGTGGTGGCAGTGGTATTGATGTCGATATCAGGTTTGTTTTACATCATTGCCGGCCAGTTCTTATTCGCCAAATTATGGCATCTGGTGCCCGTTTCCGGGTTTGCTGCCGGTCTGGATAGCTGGCGTTTCGTGCTGTTGCCGGTGCTGGTGTCCATTGTCGCTGGGATGGGCAGCGGTACACGCTGGTACCGCAGCATTTTTCTGGAGGAAATGAGCAAGGATTATGTGCGTACCGCGCGTGCCAAAGGGCTCTCCGAATGGCGGGTATTGTTCCGCCACGTCTTGCAGAACGGCATGATCCCGATTCTGACCGGTGCTGTGGTGGTGTTGCCGCTGCTGTTCATGGGCAGTTTGCTGACCGAGTCATTCTTCGGCATCCCCGGTCTGGGCTCTTATATTATCGATGCCATTCAGGCGCAGGATTTCGCTATCGTGCGGGCCATGGTATTTATCGGCTCGGTACTTTATATCCTGGGGTTATGGCTGACGGATATCGCCTACAGCTGGGCTGATCCCCGGGTGAGGCTGTCATGAGCTGGCAGCCTGTCGTGTTATGGACGGATGCGCTGGTTTTCACGATGGTGGCCGCCATTATATTGATAGTGAGCCGCCGTCATCCGCAGGGGCAATTGCATGAAGCCTGGCAGCGCCTGTGGCAAATGCCCATGGCGATGGCAACCGGTCTGGTTCTGCTGGTTTTCGTTGCGATCGCCTTGCTGGATTCGTTGCATTATCGCCCTTTGTTGCCGGCTCAACCAGGGCAATCAGCGCAATACGGTATCGAGGTCGTCAGCGTTCTGGACACGCTGTTGCAACCGCTGCGGGAGCATAAGGAAAAAACCTATTCGGCCCCGCTGGCAACCCGGCTCTATGTCAAGGAGACCGTGACATTGGGCAATGGCACTGTATTGCGCGATTATCCGCGTTTGCAATTCGGCGGGGCACAATTGCTGCATCCGCAGCGGGACAAGCGGGCAGATATCGTGCAAAGGGTGGTGCGCGGCAGCGCAATCGGCCTATTGCTATCCGCATTGCTGGCGGCTCTGATCGCTCTGATGTTAGTGACCCGCCGTCGTTGCAGTCTGAACGAGCTGTTGCAGCAATTGTTGTCGGAGGACAATCGTTTGCCGTGGCGTACGGCATTATTGACCGTGACCGTATTAAGCATCATTGTGGCCGTGATGGTCGAATTAGCCGCTGCCTATCATGTTTTCGGGACTGACAAGATAGGTCAGGATGTGTTGTACAGCAGCCTGAAGAGCATCCGTACCGGCTTGCTGATCGGTACGCTGACGACATTGATCATGCTGCCGTTTGCGGTGCTGTTGGGTATCAGTGCGGGATATTTCGGTGGCTGGATAGATGACCTGATTCAGTATGTATATACCACGCTGAATGCGATTCCGGGCGTGTTGCTGATTGCGGCAGCGGTATTGATCATGCAGGTGTATATAGAGATGCACCCGGCCATGTTCGATAGCGCGGCGGCACGCACTGATTTCCGTTTGCTCTTCCTGTGCATTATTTTAGGAATAACCAGCTGGACTGGCTTGTGCCGTTTACTGCGCGGTGAAACCCTGAAATTGCGGGAATTGGATTACGTGCAGGCCGCGCGTGCATTCGGCGTATCGGATTGGCGATTGATGGTGCGGCATATTCTGCCCAATCTCTATCATCTGGTCCTGATCAGCGTGGTGATGGATTTTTCCGGACTGGTGCTGGCGGAAGCGGTGTTGTCTTATCTTGGCGTGGGTGTGGATCCGGCGATGCAGAGCTGGGGCAATATGATCAATGCGGCGCGGCTGGAGATGGCGCGGGACCCGGTGGTATGGTGGCCCTTGGTGGCGGCGTTTGGCCTGATGTTTACGCTGGTACTGGCGGCAAATCTGTTTGCCGATAGCGTGCGCGATGCTTTTGATCCGCATGGGAGGCCGCGATGAGCGACGTCTTGCTGCGGGTCGAACAGTTATATACGCGACTGGGCAAGTTGCGGGTAGTCGATGGCGTGAGCTTTAACGTCAACCGCCAGCAAACTTTTGCAGTATTGGGGGAATCGGGTTGTGGCAAGTCGATGACGGCGTTGTCGATTATGCGCTTGCTGCCGGAAGCTGCGCGGATACAGGCTGGGCAGGTGAATTTTAATGGGCGTGATTTATTGCTGCTGCCCGAGTCGAGCATGCGCGACGTGCGCGGCGGCGAGATAGGCATGATATTTCAGGAGCCGATGACCAGTCTTAACCCGGTGTTGACCCTCGGCGAGCAAATCATGGAAACGCTGAACCGTCACCGGCGCATGCACAAGCGCGGCGCACGGGACGAGGCTGCCGCATTGCTGCAGGCAGTGGGTCTGCCCGATGCTGCAAGACGCCTGGGTGAATATCCGTTCCAACTCTCCGGCGGCATGAAGCAGCGGGTAATGATTGCGATGACATTGGCGGGCAATCCGTCATTGCTGATCGCCGATGAACCGACCACGGCATTGGATGTGACCATCCAGGCGCAAGTGCTGGCCTTGTTGCGGCGCATCCAGCAGCAGCGCGGCATGGGTATGTTGCTGATTACACATGATCTGGGGGTGGTCGCGGAAATGGCCGATCATGTCGGCGTCATGTATGCCGGCGAGCTGGTCGAAATCGCGCCGCGCGACGCATTTTTTGATCATCCGCAACACCCGTACAGCCGGAAACTGTTCGCCGCTCTGCCTAACCGGGTGCAACGCGATGCACGTTTGGCCAATATAGCCGGGAATGTGCCGGCGTTCGATACGGAATTCGTCGGTTGTCGTTTTGCCGGACGTTGCGAATCTGCGTTCAGCCGTTGTCGGGAAGAGGCGCCGGCATGGACACAACTCGCGGATGGGCATGCCGCACGTTGCCACTTATTGGAAATGCATAGTGCTTCTCAGCCTGTTAGCGTGCCCGAATATGCCCAGCCAAATGCAGCCTCCGGGAAAATAATATTGAGCGTGACCGACCTCAGGGTACATTTCCCGTTGAAGGGCGGCTTATGGGGACGCCACCAGAAAACAGTAAAGGCGGTTGATGGCGTGAATTTGCATATCCTTCACGGGGAAGCGCTGGCTCTGGTAGGTGAATCGGGTTGCGGCAAGACCACTGTGGGTAAGGCTATCGTGCAGTTGCAGCCGCTTACTGCAGGCCGTATTGTGCTGGACGGGACTGATCTGGGTGCGCTGAATAAGCGGCAACTGCTGCAGCAGCGTGCTCATGTGCAGATGATATTCCAGGACCCTTTTTCATCGCTCAATCCGCATTTGCGTGTAATGGATCTGCTGGAAGAGGGTATGGTAGCGCTTGGGGTGGAACAGGATGCCGTTCGGCGCAGCCAAACGCTGGTCAAACTGATGGATCAGGTCGGATTGCCGGGTAACGCGTTGCAACGCTATCCGCATGAATTTTCCGGCGGACAGCGCCAGCGTATTGCTATCGCGCGTGCACTCGCAGTGCGGCCAAAACTGATCGTATGCGATGAGCCTACCAGTGCGCTGGATGTGTCTGTGCAGGCACAGATCATCAACTTGCTCAAAGATCTGCAAGCAGAGTTCAATCTGAGTCTGCTGTTCATTACCCATAATCTGCCTGTTGCCGATTATCTGGCCCAACGTATCGCCGTCATGTACCTTGGGCGCATAGTCGAAACCGGCAGCAGTACGGAAATCATTACCGCGCCGCGTCATCCTTACACTCAGGCTTTATTGGCTGCGGTGCCGAGCATGACGCGAGCGGTGGCTGGCAGCGTGATCAATAGCGATGTGCCGTCAGCCATTCACCCTCCCGGTGGCTGTCATTTTCATCCGCGCTGCCCATTAGCCATACCTGTTTGTCTGGAGCGCTATCCGGAGGAAACCCGGCTTGGCGAAACACATGTAGTCAGATGTCACGCAGTAGCGCAATCCACACAAACCTGACACAAACGATGGCTCTGGTTTTCAGGAGGTTAACCGGATTTGAGCAACAGCTTTGATCCGGGTTGGAGAACGGCGTGATGCTTGAGTTTGTTCCAGCGCTGAATGTCATCTATTGCAAGATCGTACTTTTGCGCGATGCTGGACAGAGTGTCGCCTTTCCTGACGATGTAATGTCGAGGCTTTTCCTGTCTGACCGGTTTTTTGTCTGCTTTGCGTGATCCTGATTTGTCTTGTCTGTCATTGGTCTCATGTTTGCTGGATGTCTCGTGGCTGTCATTAGGTGCCGCTACGATAAGCGTCTGGCCCAATTTGAGCTGATTGGGTTTGATCTTGTTCCATTGAGCCAGTTCATGAGCTGTCACCTGATAACGTGTGGCCAGGTTGTACAGGGTGTCGCCGGCCTTGACAGTGATTTCTCTTGGCATCTTCTCCTGATGCGATTGTTCGATCCTGGCGGTTTTATTGGGTATGCCCTGACCTGGAGTATCTTGCATCGAGACTTTCACTATGCCTGGTTCAGCCAAAGCGATTTTATTATTGGTTTTATCTGTTGCATAGGTGTTATCAGCGTTACCTTTCAGCGGAACCATAAGTGCATGGTCGCTGGTGAGTTTGCCTTTATGTGAAAGCTGAATGGGATTATGTTCCTTCAGCCATGTGACAGTGACACCGAATTTTTTGGCAATGGTGCTGATACGTTCACCAATTTTGGCTGCGTAAACTTGCCAGGTGACGAGTGGGCGATCATAGTTTTGCAGATTGTTGGAGAAGGTGTCGACCTTGTCTACCGGCAATAACAGTTGCGCAGGGGTATCCGAGCGCACTACCGGTTTGTTGTACGCAGGATTGAGCGATACAAATTCATTGACGGGCATATTTGCCAGCTTGGCCGCAAGGCTTACATCGATTGGTTTGGTTAATGTAACGGTGGTGAAGTAGGCCTGGTTGGGAATACTGTCCAGATTAAGCCCTGCACTTTCGGGGTCGGCGATGATTTGCTTGACGGCCAGCAATTTTGGCACGTAATGCCGCGTTTCGGTAGGCAGATTCAGGCTCAGATAGTCTGTGGGCAGGCCTTGCGCCTGATTCTTGGCAATGGCGCGTGCAACGCAGCCTTCGCCGCAATTGTAGGCAGCCAGAGCCAGCTCCCAGGTACCGAACTGGTTATGCAGCTTGGTCAGATAATCCAGAGCGGCGTCTGTGGCAGCGATAATATCGCGCCGACCGTCGTACCAGCCGTTTTGTTTCAGGCCGAAATCCTTGCCGGTAGCCGGGACGAATTGCCATATGCCTGAGGCATGGCTGGTCGAATAAGCCATGGGGTTGAATGCGCTCTCAACCATGGGCAGAAGGGCTATCTCGGTGGGCATGCCACGTTTTTCGACTTCGCCGAGAATATGGTAAAGATAGCGGCGGCTGCGTTCAACCATGCGGCGCACATACTCCGGACGCTGCGCGTACCAGTTGATATGCGTCGCCACCAAAGGTGTATCCAGCGTATCCATCCCAAAACCCATGCGGATACGATCCCATAAATCGGCTGTATCGCCCTGGTCATTCGCGGAATTTTGCGTGTTGGCATTGCCGGAAGCGCTGGTTGGTGCAGTACTGATGTAGGTATTATTCGATGATGCGGCGGCCGAGCTGATAATGCCGCTGTCTGCGATGCTCGCGAGAGGTGCCAGCAAGCCGAAGCATAGCAGAAATTGCTTGAATTTATTCGGGAAAGTTTCAAAATTTCGCAATTCGATCATGGTGGTATGATACCGGAATCGATGCGGGTGGGCAAGGAAACGTCAGTCCCTTAGGACGTACGAAAATCGTTTTTGAGGGTACGCAGTGCGCTGAATATTTCAACAATACCGGTAATGGATTTGCCTGTCGCCTGTTGGGCAGCAACGCGCGCGCTGGGTAAGTGACAGCGCAGGAACGGGTTGGTCGCCCGTTCCCGGGCAATGGTGGAAGGCAGAGTTGGGCGGCCCTCGAGAATGCTGTTAAGGTCTGTTGCAGCGCGGGCTTGCAGCGCCTGGTTATCGGGTTCCAGTGTGAGGGCAAATTCGATATTGCTCAAAGTATATTCATGCGCGCAGTAGACGCTTGTATTTTCTGGCAATTGGCCCAATTTGCTAAGCGAGGCCAGCATTTGCTCGGGTGTTCCCTCGAACAAACGGCCGCACCCGCAGCCAAACAAGGTGTCACCGCAAAACAGCATGCCGTCTGCGTAATAGGCGATATGGCCTGCGGTATGCCCTGGGACATCCAGTATCCGCAGTTCGAGATCAAGCTCTTCGAGCCGGATTGTGCTGCTTTCCGATAAGGGATGGGTCAGGCAGGGGATGCTTTCGCGCGAAGGGCCATATACGGGAACGTTAAAGGCTAAAACCAGCGCCTCATTGCCTCCCGTATGGTCATGGTGATGATGGGTGATTAAAATGGCGGCAAGAGACAGATCATGCTGGCGCAGAAATGCAGTCACAGCATTGGCATCGCCGGGATCAACCGCAACGGCGTAACGCTGATTATGAATAACCCATATATAATTATCGCTGAATGCGGCAATTGGGGTAATGTGTAAATCGGTATTCATTTTTTATATGATAACATGACAACTCGTTACACTTCATTTACCGAATGGCTGACCAGTCCGTTAGGGCAGTATCTGCAGGAGCGTGAGCAGGCATATTTCGATCAGACTGTGGTCGATCTGTTTGGATTCAATGCCTTGCAAATCGGTTTGCCGCACTGGGAAATGTTGCGTAACAGCCGTATCCCGCATCGTTTTTGCGTTGGCGCTCATGCCGGTGATGTACTGGCAGAGCCTACCCATTTGCCGTTTGCCAATCAATCGGTTGATCTGCTGGTATTGCCGCATCTGCTTGAGTTTTCCAACTATCCACATCAAATCTTGCGAGAAGCCGAACGTGTGCTGATTGCCGAAGGGAATCTGCTGATCAGCGGCTTCAATCCCCGCAGTCTATGGGGATTGCATCGCTGGTATAAGCGTAGTTGCGGCGATTACCCGTGGCGTGGTGATTTTGTCAATCTTGGCCGTCTGAAGGATTGGTTGTCATTGCTGGGGTGCGATATCGTCGGTGGACGCATGTGCTGTTATGCCCCGCCTTTGAGCAACGCCGGCCTGATGCAGCATTTCGAATTCATGGAGGCAGCAGGGGATCGCTGGTGGGCAATGGGTGGCGGCGTATATTTTATTCATGCGGTCAAGCGTGTGCACGGGATGCGTCTGATTACCCCGCGCTGGCAAGGGAGGAGCAAATTCGCGCGCGCGCTGAGTCCGGCGACACGCAGTTTACAGAATGGAAGCAAATGTTGTGATAAATAAGTTGCCTGAAATTGAGATTTATACCGATGGTGCATGCAAGGGTAATCCCGGTGCAGGTGGTTGGGGTGCCCTGCTTGTTAGCGGCGTGCATCGCAAGGAAATTTATGGCGGTGAGGCGGCAACAACCAATAACCGTATGGAATTAATGGCGGTTATTTCCGCATTGCAAAGTCTGAAGAAGCGGAGCCGCGTTTTGCTCCATGCGGATTCGCAATACGTGTTAAAGGGAATTACCGAGTGGCTGCCAAACTGGAAAAAACGCGGCTGGCGCACCAGCGGTAACGCGCCGGTCAAAAATGTCGATTTGTGGCAGCGTCTGGATGAACTGGCGGGAGAGCACGAAATCCAATGGTTCTGGGTCAAGGGACATAATGGTCATCCCGGTAACGAACGTGCCGACGAACTGGCGAATATGGGTGTTGCTGAACATCTCAACAGTGTTAATTTTTAATTCATAGATTGTTTTTATGCCGTTATTGACGATAGAAAATGCTTCACTGGCGTTTGGTCATTTTGCTTTACTGGATCGAGCTAGCTGGGTAATAGAACCTGGTGTACATATTGGATTGATTGGCCGCAACGGTGCGGGTAAGTCGAGTCTGTTGAAAGTACTGGCGGGCGATATTCCGCCAGACGATGGTGTCGTATGGCGCCAGCCGGGCATCAAATTGGGCTATGTGCCGCAGGAGCCGGCGCTGGATGCCGAACATACGGTTTACGAGGCGGTAGCGCAAGGACTTGGCGAGGTGAGCCAGCTATTGCTGGACTACCATGAGGTTACCCATAAAATGGGTGAGCCGGATGCGGATTTCGATACGCTGATGGCGCAGATGCAAACCTTGCAAACTGCTCTCGAAGCGCATGATGGCTGGAATTTGCAGGCGCGAGTGGAAACAGCGTTGACCAAATTGAATTTGCCTGAGGATGTGTTGATCGGTACCTTGTCCGGCGGATTGAAGAAGCGCGTGGCACTTGCCCGTGCTCTGGTGGCGGAGCCGGATTTGCTGTTGCTGGATGAGCCGACTAACCACCTGGATCTGACTTCGATCGAGTGGCTGGAAGAGCTGATCCGCAATTACGCCGGCAGCGTAGTGGTGATTACCCACGACCGGCGTTTTCTGGACAATATCTCGCAACAGATCATAGAGCTGGATCGTGGCAAGTTGCGCAGCTTCGAGGGGAATTTCTCCGATTATCAGCGACTCAAGGCTGAGCAGTTGGCGATTGAAGCGGTAGAGCAGGCCAAATTCGACAAGTTTCTGGCACAGGAAGAGGTGTGGATACGCAAAGGCGTCCAGGCTCGGCGCACGCGAAACGAGGGCCGGGTACGGCGCCTGGAACAGCTGCGCATCACGCGTAGCGAACGGCGTAATCATCTGGGGCAGGTCAATCTGAATGTCGACAGCGGAGAGAAATCGGGTAAGCGTGTGGCCGAGCTGGAGCATGTCAGCAAATCCTACGGGGGGCGCATGCTGATCAAGGATTTCTCCGGAGTGATACAGCGCGGCGATAAAGTGGGACTGGTTGGGCCCAACGGGATTGGCAAGACGACCTTGATCAAATTGATACTGGGCGAGATCGAACCGGATAGCGGCCAGGTAAAATTGGGTACCAAGCTTTCCGTAGCTTATTTCGATCAGTTTCGCACTCAGCTCGACGAAGAAGCGACCGTTGCCTATACCATTAGCCAGGGTGGAGATTACGTCGAGATCGGCGGTGAGCGCAAACACGTCATTAGTTATCTGGAAGATTTCCTGTTTGCACCCGAACGCTCACGCTCACCCGTGAAGTCGCTTTCCGGTGGTGAGCGTAATCGCCTGTTGTTGGCGCGATTGTTTACGCGCCCGGCCAATATTCTGGTGCTGGACGAACCTACCAATGACCTTGATATCGATACGCTGGAATTGCTGGAAGAGTTATTGCAGGATTATCCGGGCACAGTGCTGCTGGTTTCACATGACCGTACGTTCTTGGATAACGTGGTGACGCAGGTGATCGCTTTTGAAGGCGATGGCGTGCTGCGTGAATATGCCGGCGGTTATGAGGATTGGCTGATGCAGCGCCCCAGGGGTAAGGCAAACGCAACGAATGCCACTGCCATTCCCCGTAAAACGGAACCTGCAAAACCTGAGCCGGCACAGCCAGGATCGGGAAAGGCGAAATTAAGCTGGAAGGAAAATCAGGAACTGTCTGCGTTGCCCGATAGGATCCAGGCGCTCGAAGCGGAACAGACAAGCATTACCGAGCAGTTGGCTGATGTAAACCTTTACACCAATAATCTTCAGCAAGTAGCTGATTTGCAGAAAAAATTCGAAGCCATTGATGCTGAGTTGGTGGATGCGCTGGGGCGCTGGGAAACTCTGGAAGCCAAGGCCAAGTCTTGAAACATTTGGCGGGGGCTGTTGGGGCGCCTGGCATTTCCAAAATCTTGCTGGGTGTTTTTACAGTAAAACGTCCCAGTTTTCATGCATCAACATTTGAGTCAGTGCAATTAATGGCAAGCCGATCAATGCATTGGGATCGGAGCCTTCCATTTTTTCCATGATCGCTATGCCTAAAGCCTCGGAGCGGGCACTCCCTGCGCAATTGTAAGGTTGGTCCTTGCGCAGGTAATGTTCGATCTGGGTATCGGTTAGCGGGCGGATTTGTACGGTTGTCGGGATGATGTCTGATTGCAGACGGCCGGTTGCGCTGTTGTACAAGCTTAACGCGGTATGAAAAACAATTTGCTGCCCGCGCATCAGGCGGAGCTGAGCCACGGCCTTGTCGTGCGTGCCGGGTTTGCCTATGTGCATGCCGTTGAGCGTGGCAACCTGATCGGACCCGATGATCAGCGCGTTGGGGAAGCGGTCCGCTACGGCTTTGGCTTTGAGTGCAGATAGACGCAGTGCGGCAGCAGCAGGGGTTTCATCGGGCAGGGGAGTTTCATCAACTTCGGGAGCGGCAACTTCGAAGTTCACTTGCAGTTTCGCTAACAATTCCCGCCGGTAAGGCGAGGTTGAGGCGAGTACAAGCGTCCTTGAAGTTGCTATCATTGTTGCGATTACTCAGGTTGAATCTCAAGCAGAGCCTGATCGGGGGTTACTGCATCGCCTTTAACCACAAACAGGTTGATGATCGTACCTGAAATCGAAGCCTGGATTTCATTTTCCATTTTCATCGCTTCAATGACCAAAACCGGGTCACCCGCTTTGACTTTTTGCCCGGTGCTGACGAGTACGTCAACGATGTTGCCCGGCATGGCTGTCGTGACATGGCCTGCATGGCTGGGACGTGGACGGCCGCTAGAGCTGATTTTGCTGGTCGATTTGGCTTTGCCGGTTGAGCTGCCATCGGCACTGACTTCGATTTCATTGAGTGCTTCAACGAAGACTTCTTCAGTCACGCCATCCACAGATACGTAGTATGGGCGCTCGGTTTGCGAACCGTGCCCGGTGCCGGTGAGGCGAATGTGGTAAGTTTCGCCGTGCAGCGTGATACGGAATTCATCAGCGGCGAAGCGGGTCGAAGAGCTGGCATTTTTGGCTTCGATCGGTAATAGTACTTCCGGAGTGAGCTTGTTTGCGTTACGTTCCTGCAGGAAAGTGCGGCCAAGATCCGGGAACATGGCATAGGTGAGCACGTCTTCTTCCGTTTTGGCAACGTCTTCGATTTCGTTGCGCAATTTATCCATTTCATCCGGAATCAGATCTGCTGGCCGGCAGGTGATGACTTCCTGAGTGCCGATGGCCAGATCCCTTACCGCCTCATTGATGATGCCCGGCGCCTGACCATAGCGGCCCTGCATATACAGCTTGACTTCATTGGTGATGGTTTTATAACGGCCATCGGTCAAGACGTTAATCACGGCCTGACTGCCAACGATCTGCGATGTCGGAGTCACAAGCGGAGGGTAACCCAGGTCTTCCCGTACGCGCGGGATTTCCGCCAGCACTTCGTCCATGCGATCCAGTGAGCCTTGTTCCTTGAGCTGGTTGGAAAGGTTGGAAATCATGCCGCCAGGTACCTGGCTAATCAGTACGCGTGGGTCGACGCCGGTGAAACTGCTTTCGTATTGCCAGTAGAGTTTGCGGATTTCGCGGAAATAGGCAGCGATTTCTTCGAGATCGGCGAGATTGATGCCGGTGTCGTATTCTGTTCCGGCCAATGCGGCCACCAGGCTTTCAGTGGTGGGATGGCTGGCACCTTCGGAAAAGGCGGAGATGCAGGTGTCGATGATCGTGGCACCGGCTTCAACAGCCTTGAGGTGAGCCATGCTGGCGAGGCCGGATGTGGCATGGCTGTGAGTGTGCACAGGCAATCCGGTCGCTTCGCGAATGGCCTTAACCAGATCGAAGGCAACGCCAGGCGTGAGCAGGCCAGCCATGTCTTTAATGGCGATGGTGTCGCAACCCAAATCAGCCAGTCCCTTTGCGAGCTCGACAAAGTGGGGAATGTCGTGAACCGGGCTGGTGGTATACGAAATTGCGCCCTGAGCATGTTTGCCGGATTTTTTAACGGCTTCGATAGAAACACGCATATTGCGCAAATCGTTCATTGCATCAAATATGCGGAATACATCAACGCCGTTGTCTGCGGATTTTTGTACGAAAGCGCGTACGACGTCATCGGCATAATGACGATAACCTAACAGATTTTGTCCGCGCAACAGCATTTGTATCGGCGTGTTAGGCAATGCCTTGCGTAATTTTGCGAGGCGTTCCCAAGGGTCTTCCTTGAGAAAACGTACGCAAGCATCGAAAGTGGCACCGCCCCAGGCTTCAAGTGACCAGAACCCGATATTGTCGAGTTTGGCGCAGATAGGGAGCATGTGTTCGGTGCGCATGCGGGTTGCAATCAGGGATTGGTGGCCGTCGCGCAGGACAAGATCGGTAATAAATACTTTTGGCATAGTTGAGACAGTCTAAAATTTAAGCGAATTACAATCCATTATGGGCGGCGATGGCAGCGGCAATCACTGCGGCCAACATTTCAGGCGGCTGACCCACATCGTAGTTTATCAGTTCCGGGTGCGATTCGACGAATGAAGTATTAAAACGACCGCTGCGGAACTCGGCATTTCTCAGAATCTCGAGATAATACGGAATGGTGGTTTTAACCCCGAATACAGTCATGTCGTTTAATGCGCGGCGACCGCGTTCAATGACGCTTTCCCATGTCAGATTCCAGACCGTTAGCTTGGCGCACATGGAGTCGTAATAGGGCGGTATGACATAGCCGCTGTACATGGCTGCGTCAGTACGTACGCCTGGCCCGCCTGGTGCATAATAACGGGTGATGCGACCGAAGCTTGGTAGGAAGTTGTTTTTCGGATCTTCGGCATTGATACGAAATTCCATTGCGAAGCCGTTGTGCTTAATTTCTTCCTGTTTGTACTGTAACGGCAAACCGCTGGCGATGCGGATTTGCTCTTGTACGATATCTACGCCGGTAATGGTTTCGGTAATGGTATGCTCGACTTGCAGACGGGTATTCATTTCCATGAAATAGAACTGATTGTCTGCATCGAGCAAAAACTCGACAGTGCCGGCATTCACATAACCTACAGCCTTGGAGGCCGTTACGGCGAGTTTGCCTATGTATTGGCGTTGCGCTTCGGTAAGCTGCGGCGATGGCGCGATTTCGATCAGCTTCTGATTGCGGCGCTGAATGGAGCAGTCGCGCTCAAACAGATGTATGGTATTGCCAAAGCTGTCAGCCATGACCTGAACTTCGATGTGTTTGGGGTGTACGACGCATTTTTCGAGAAACACTTCAGGTTTGCCGAAGGCTTTGCCGGCTTCGGATACAACCCGATCATAGTTCTTGAGCAATTCTGCTTCGGAGTCGCAGCGACGAATACCGCGGCCGCCGCCGCCATTGGTCGCCTTGAGCATCACCGGGTAACCGATGGCATTGGCAAGCTGGCGAGCTTCTTCGACGTTCTCGAGGTTGTGTTCGCTGCCGGGGATAACGGGGATGCCGGCCTTGATCATGGCCTTGCGTGCTTCGATCTTGTCACCCATCATGCGAATGACATCCGCATCAGGGCCTATGAACCGGATGCCACGCCGTGCGCAAATTTGGGCAAGAGTGGGGTTTTCAGACAGGAAGCCGTACCCGGGATGCAGTGCATCGCAGCCGCTGGCAACCGCCAGATTGACTATATTATGCGCGTTCAAATAACCCTGTACCGGATCTGAGCCGATGTTATAAGATTCATCAGCTTTTTTGACGTGAAGCGCATGGCGATCCGCATCAGTATAAATTGCGACTGAGGTTATGCCGAGTTCGGAGCATGCACGTACGATGCGTACGGCGATCTCGCCTCTGTTGGCTATAAGTATTTTCTTTATCACGCGCCGAAGCCTTCTTTTGACAATACAATTTTAAAATTATATCATGCGCGGCTTATGTCGGAACAGGCAGTCATAGATAGTCTCGCTTTTGCACGGAACAAAAGCACAATAAATGGTGTCATCTCTGTGGGTAAATTATCCCGGTTGAAAGACGCTGTGATGGATGACGCCAGTAGCTTGGGTTATACAATCGAGGGTGGGGTAAATGTCCGTCCTTATTTGTTGCTGAAAGTTGCCAGCGATTTATCGTTATTGTGTCAACGGTGCGCGCAACCATTATCCTGGCATCTGAATTTGGAATGCCAGGTGTGGTTGGCTCAGGATGAGCGCGAATTAGACGCGTGGGATCGAGAAGCGGACGGATTGGCGGATGCGATGTTGGCAGACGAACAATTCGATTGGCAAGTCTGGTTGGAGGAAGAGGTGTTGTTGGCTTTGCCAGTATCGCCAGTTCACCCAAACGATGGATGTCCGGAATTGGCCGGACAAGGGAAAAGTGAGCGACCAAACCCATTTGCGGTATTGGCGGCATTAAAACGGCAACATTAATTTGATTGGAGTAGTAAAATGGCTGTTCAGCAGAACAAAAAATCCCCGTCCAAGCGCGGTATGCATCGTGCGCATGATTTCTTGACCAACCCTCCGTTGGCCGTGGAACCTACCACTGGCGAAGTGCATTTGCGTCATCACATCAGCCCTAACGGTTTTTACCGTGGTCGTAAGGTTGTTGCTACCAAAGGCGAATAAACGCGGTGCACGTTTCGTGACCGAGTAAGCCGCAAGAAGCATTTCTTGCGGCATTTTGTTTTTATCGCGCACGAATTTAAACATGACAAATGATGTAACAGTGGCAATTGATGCGATGGGCGGCGATCACGGACCGGCTGTGACCGTACCTGCCGCATTGAAATGTCTTGCGCGCGATCCGGCGCTCAATATCGTACTGGTTGGCTTGCAGGACGCAATCGAGACACAGTTACGCGTTCATCATGCGCAAGCGGATTCGCGTCTGCGCATCCAGCATGCCGCGGAAGTGGTGGGAATGGATGAGTCGCCTGCACTGGCTATGCGCAACAAAAAAGATTCTTCCATGCGTGTGGCTATCAATCTGGTCAAAAGCGGTGAAGCCGGTGCTTGCATTTCGGCGGGGAATACCGGCGCCCTGATGGCGACAGCACGCTTCGTGCTGAAAATGCTTCCCGGTATCGAGCGTCCGGCGATAGCGAGCGAACTGCCGACGATCAAAGGTCGTACATTCGTGCTGGATCTGGGCGCAAATGTGGATTGCACGCCTGAACACCTGCTGCAGTTCGGTATCATGGGTGCGATGCTGGTATCTGCGCTTGACCAGCGTGATGCACCTAGCGTCGGGCTGCTGAATATCGGCGAAGAAGAAATCAAGGGGAATGAAACCGTCAAGCAGGCTGCCGATCTGCTGCGTCAGAGCGGTTTGAATTTTTACGGCAATATCGAGGGTGACGATATCTACAAAGGCACTACCGATGTCGTGGTATGTGATGGTTTTGTGGGCAACGTCGCATTAAAGACCTCGGAAGGGCTGGCAAAGATGATCTCCACGATGTTGCGCGAGGAGTTCACCCGCAACGTCTTTACAAGACTGGCGGGATTTATAGCGTTGCCTGTATTGCGCGCTTTCAAGAAACGTGTCGATCCACGTCGTTACAATGGAGCTACGCTGCTTGGTCTTCGTGGCGTAGTGGTGAAAAGCCACGGCGGTGCCGATCGTTATGCGTTTGAACATGCGATCGAACAGGCTGTGCGGGAAGTGCGAAACAACGTGCAGCAACGTATTAGCGAAAAAATGGCCATAATGCAAAAGGATGCTGCCTAAATATGTATTCGAAAATCCAAGGGACCGGCAGCTATTTGCCGGAACGCATCGTTACAAATCATGAATTGGCCGAGCGTATTGATACCAGTGATGAATGGATAGTCGAACGCACGGGTATTCGCCAGCGACATCTGGCTGCCGATAATGAGACTACCAGCGATCTGGCTGCCGCTGCCGCGCGCAAGGCGATCGAGGCGGCGGGGATCGATGCCAATGCCATTGATCTGATCATCGTGGCGACGACTACGCCGGATCTGGTATTTCCGAGTACGGCCTGTCTGTTGCAAAACAAGCTTGGCATTACCAATGGCTGTGCTGCCTTTGATGTGCAGGCGGTTTGCAGCGGTTTTGTTTATGCTTTGTCCACGGCTGACAATTTTATTCGCGCCGGCCAGGCCAAATGTGCCCTGGTCATCGGTGCGGAAACGCTATCCCGCATTACCGACTGGACCGACCGCAGCAATTGCATCTTGTGGGGTGACGGTGCTGGTGCCGTTATTCTGACTGCGAGCGACGCTCCCGGCGTAATTGCAACCCATCTTCATGCCGATGGCCGTTACCGTGATTTGCTGCACGTCAATGGCGGCGTGTCAGCCGGTACGGATGGCGCGCTGGCGATGAAAATGGAAGGCAACGCCGTTTTCAAAATGGCCGTAAAAACGCTGGACGCGATTGTGGACGAAACCCTCATCGCCAATGGTATGCAAAAGTCCGATGTGACCTGGCTGGTGCCGCATCAGGCCAATATCCGCATTATTCAGGCGACAGCCAAAAAGCTGGGCATGAGCATGGATAATGTCGTGGTGACGGTGGGCCAACATGCTAATACCTCGGCTGCTTCCATTCCGCTGGCGTTGGATACGGCGGTGCGCGATGGTCGTATCAGGCAGGGTGATGTCGTGCTGATGGAGGCGTTTGGCGGTGGCTTTACGTGGGGTTCAGTATTATTAAAGTGGGCTTGAGGTTCAGATAAATGAAATTTGCTTTTTTATTCCCCGGTCAAGGCTCCCAATCGATCGGCATGATGCAAGGCCTGGATGCGTTGACAGTTGTGCGTGATACGTTTGCCGAGGCCTCAGCGATATTGGGTCAGGATTTATGGGTGCTAATCACTGAAGGCCCTGTCGAACAACTGAATTTAACCGTGAATACCCAGCCGGTAATGCTGGTGGCAGGCGTGGCTACCTATCGCGCATGGCTGGAACAGGGTGGTCGAGCGCCTGATGTCATGGCAGGGCACAGTCTTGGCGAATACAGTGCTCTGGTTGCTGCCGGTGCGCTAACTCTTCAAGATGCCTTGCCATTGGTGCGTTTGCGTGCAACCGCCATGCAGTCGGCAGTGGCTGAAGGTGTGGGTGCAATGGCGGCGATTCTGGGTTTGGATGATGAGATTGTGCGTGCAGTATGCGCGGAAGCAGCGCAAGGCGAAGTGCTGGAGGCGGTTAACTTCAATTCTCCGGGGCAGGTAGTGATTGCCGGACATAAAGCCGCCGTCGAGCGGGGTATGGTTCTGGCTAAGGAAAAGGGCGCGAAGCGCGCGTTGCCTTTGCCGGTTTCGGTGCCTTCGCATTGCGCTTTGATGCGTCCGGCGGCTGAACAGTTGGCGGCCGCATTGGCGAATGTAGCAATTCAGCCCCCGCAAATACCCGTACTGCACAACGCTGATGTTGCGGCATATACTGATCCGGATCAAATTCGAGATGCCTTGGCACGGCAGTTGTACAGTCCGGTGCGCTGGGTTGAAAGCGTGCAGGCGATGGCGCACGATGGTGTGGCTCTGGCTGCTGAGTGTGGCCCGGGTAAGGTATTGGCCGGGTTGACCAAGCGTATTGACGAGCGTGTTGCCGCTACGGCTCTGATCAGCGTGGATGCGATTACCGAATTCAAAACTTTGATTGGCTAGGAGGAAGGCTTCATGCCTCAACAAAAAGTAGCGCTGGTGACTGGCGCAAGTCGTGGAATAGGGCAGGCAATTGCGCTGGAATTAGGTCGACAGGGCGCTGTAGTCATCGGAACCGCAACCAGTGAAAACGGAGCGGCTGCAATTACCGAATATTTGCAACAGGCTGGTGTGGCCGGCGCAGGCATGGCATTGAACGTGGTCGATGCGGCGAGTGTAGATGCTGCCATTGCCGCAATCCAGAAAAATCACGGTGATATCGCCATTCTCGTCAATAATGCAGGCATTACCCGCGATAATCTGCTGATGCGGATGAAAGACGATGAGTGGGATAGCATTATCGAGACCAATTTGACTTCGGTTTTCCGGTTGTCGCGAGCGGTATTGCGTGCAATGATGAAGGCGCGTTACGGCCGCATCATCAATATTGCTTCGGTGGTCGGAGCGATGGGCAATGCCGGTCAAACCAATTATGCTGCTGCCAAGGCCGGGATGGTGGGTTTTTCCAAATCGCTGGCACGTGAAGTGGGTAGCCGGAATATTACGGTTAACTGCGTTGCTCCGGGTTTTATTGATACCGATATGACGCGCGCATTGCCTGAAGCGCAGCGTACTGCCTTGCTGGATCATATTCCGTTGGGTCGTTTGGGGCAGGTTGAAGACATCGCTCATGCGGTCGGTTTCCTGGCCTCCGCGCAGGCCGGCTATGTAACGGGCGCTACGTTGCATGTCAACGGCGGCATGTACATGGAATAATCTTTGGGTTATTTTCGGATTTTTGTTAGAATAGCAGGGCTTTTTTTAATTCTTGGGAGTAACACAGATGGACAATATCGAACAACGTGTCAAAAAAATCGTCGCAGAACAACTGGGTGTTAATGAAGCTGAAGTGAAAACAGAATCTTCATTCGCTGGCGATTTGGGCGCGGATTCGTTGGATACGGTGGAATTGGTGATGGCATTGGAAGAAGAATTCGAATGCGAAATCCCTGATGATGAAGCGGAAAAGATCACCACAGTTCAACAAGCCATTGATTACGTCAATGGCCATCTAGCCAAATAATTCCCTTCTATATTTTTGCGGAGCTGTTTTGTCCAAACGCAGAGTTGTGATAACCGGCTTGGGGATTATTTCCCCGGTCGGTATAGGTGTCCAGGAAAACTGGGCAAATATTCAGGCAGGTAAATCGGGTATTACACGTATTACCCGTTTCGACCCCAGCCCTTTTGCCTCGCAAATTGCAGGCGAAGTTAAAAACTTCGATGTCAGCCAATACCTGAATCCGAAAGATGCGCGTCGCATGGATCTGTTTATTCAGTACGGCATGGCAGCGGGGATGGAAGCGTTCAAGGATTCCGGGCTGGAGGTCACTGAGGCCAATGCTGAACAAATTGGTGTCAGCATCGGTTCGGGCATAGGCGGCTTGCCGCTTATCGAAGAAACGCACAGTACCTATCTGGAAAGCGGGCCACGTAAAATCTCCCCGTTTTTTATTCCGGCTTCGATTATCAACATGATTTCCGGCAATCTGTCGATCATGTACGGGTTGAAAGGCCCGAATCTGGCGATGGTAACAGCGTGTGCAACAGCTACCCATGCGATTGGCGATTCAGCACGGCTGATCGAATACGGCGATGCCGATGTGATGATTGCCGGCGGCGCGGAGTCTGCATTAAGCCCTCTGGGTATTGGCGGTTTTTCCTCAGCCCGTGCATTGTCGACACGCAATGATGATCCGGCTACCTCCAGCCGTCCTTGGGACAGGGAACGCGATGGGTTCGTAATGGGTGAGGGTGCGGGCGTTGTCGTGCTTGAAGAATACGAACACGCCAAGGCACGCGGTGCACGTATTTACGCCGAACTGGCCGGTTTCGGCATGAGCGGCGATGCCTATCATATGACTGCGCCTGTTGAAAGTGGCGAAGGCGCGGCGCGTTGTATGCGCAATGCGATGCGCAATGCTGGAGTAAATCCCGATCAGGTGAATTATATCAATGCGCACGGTACTTCGACGCCGCTAGGCGATATTGCCGAAACTGCGGCAATGAAACTGGCATTAGGCGAGCATGCGCATAAAGCCGCGGTCAGCTCAACCAAATCCATGACCGGGCACCTGCTCGGCGCGGCTGGCGGTGTTGAGGCAGTGTACTCAGCATTGAGTGTTTATCACCAGGTTGCACCACCAACCATCAATATCTTCAATCAGGATGAGGCATGTGACCTGGACTATGTGCCTGGTACCGCGCGTTCGATGAAAATTGATGTGGCGCTGTCCAATTCGTTTGGTTTCGGTGGAACGAATGGCACGCTGGTGTTTCGTAAAGTCTGATTAGTCCTATCATGCAGACCGTTGGTAACTTGTACCGTTTACACGGTAAAAATTATCAGCGGCTTTGTTCGTAAAGTAGTTTCCCCGTGCCCACCTTTCGCTTATCTGCGATTCCCGATCTGTTCAACCTTCACGCAAGCGATCCGCATCGTTTCCCGGTTTTGCTGGAGACCGCTGCCGGTAGCGGATGGCATATCCTGATGGCGCATCCGACCCAGTTGCAGCGCTATACTGTTGATCGAAGTGCGGATTTTTTCGAGCAGCTTGAACGTAGCTGGCAGCAACTCCGGGGCGACAAGGCAACGGATGTCGCACATCTCCCGTTCCGCGGCGGCTGGTTTGTTTACCTCGGCTATGAGTTGCTGCACACGCTGGAGCCGAGTGTGCCGATGCGTCCTGCCGATGATAGCGATTTCCCGGTTGCGTCTTTCATGCGCGTTCCTGCTGCGATTATGGTCAACAATCAGACCAGTGAAGCATGGTTGTTTGCCGAATCGGAGAATCTGTTGGTAAGTATGCAGGACGAGATCGCACAGTCCATGGCGACGACGCTATCGACTTTGGAACTGCAGGTGCTGGCAGAAGAACCCGCTGATGATTTTCTCGAGAGTGTGGTAAAGATTCAGCATTATATTGCGGCAGGTGACGTGTTTCAGGTGAATTTGTCCAGGCGCTGGCGCGGCCGGGTCAGTAATCGGAATAGCGCGCCCGTACTGTATCGGGCATTACGCAGCAATAACCCGGCGCCTTTTGCGGGAATCGCCAATTTGGGTAATGAGCAATACATTATCAGTTCTTCGCCGGAACGTCTGGTCCGGGTCGAGGCGGGGCGGGCATTGACGCGCCCCATCGCCGGAACGCATCCCCGTCACGCCGATCCTGCGCAGGATGCGCAAATTCGCAAGGATCTGATTGCACACCCCAAGGAGCGTGCGGAGCATGTCATGCTGGTTGATCTGGAGCGCAATGATCTGGGGCGGGTATGTGTGCCCGGCAGTGTAAAAGTGGATGAACTCATGGCGGTAGCAAGTTATCAGCACGTTCATCATATTGAATCCAGCGTCAGCGGGCAGCTTGCTGCTGAAATTTCGCCGCTGGATGTGGTGCGCGCTTTGTTTCCCGGAGGCACGATTACCGGCTGCCCTAAAGTGCGCACCATGCAGATTATTCGCGAACTGGAATCCACGCCGCGATGCGCCTATACCGGCAGCATGGGTTATATCAATCTGGATGGCGATTTCGATTTGAATATATTGATTCGTACCATGATGTTATCCGGACAGGAGCTGGAATTTTCGGCCGGTGCGGGAATAGTGGCCGATTCCGATCCCGTGCGCGAACTGAATGAAACGCGCGCCAAGGCCAAAGGCTTGTTGCGTGCATTGGGTTTGGCATAATGATACTGGTGAATGGTGTTGCCAATGCGATGGTGCATCCTGCGGATCGCGGTCTCAGTTACGGTGACGGGGTGTTTCGCACGCTGTTGCTGCGTGATGCATTTAACGCGAATTGGCGCCGTCAGTACGCGAAACTGGCTTCCGATTGCGCGCGCCTGGGCATTATTTGCCCAGACATGGCGGTATTTGAGCAGGACTTTACCCAGCTTGATGCGAACGAAAATGCAGGTGTGCTCAAGCTTGTCGTAACCCGCGGTGCGGGGCAGCGCGGCTATGCGATGCACCAGCCAATATCACCCACCCGTATTGTCAGCACTGCACCATTGCCGGTTTACCCGTCGCAATGTGATGTTGATGGCGTGATGGTATATGTGTGTCAGTTACGCTTGTCGCGGCAGCCATTATTGGCCGGCATCAAGCATCTTAACCGGCTGGAAAATGTATTGGCGCGCAGTGAATGGCAAGACCCTGATATCATGGAAGGTCTGTTGCAGGATGACACAGGGCATGTTATCGGTGGCACAATGACCAATTTATTTGCGGTGCGCGGACACCAATTATTTACCCCGGATTTGAGTAATAGCGGTATTGCCGGAGTGACGCGCGAGCGTATTCTGGCAATTGCCGTAAAGCTGGGGCTATCCATCAAAATCAGCCAATTAAGTTTGTCAGACATATTCGAAGCTGATGAAGTCATGCTCTGCAATAGTGTGATAGGTATATGGCAAGTGCGAGAGTTAGGGCAGAAACAATGGCAAAAAGGGCACTATGTTGCATTGCTCCGTTCTTTACTGGAGGCGGACAATGATTAAGCGCGCATTTATCTGGGGAATGCTTGTCCTCGGTCTGGCTACCGCTTATATGTACTGGTATGCGCATACGTCGTTACCATTGAAACAAACGCCGCTCGAATTCGATTTGAAGCCTGGCAGCAATTTGGTTACGATTACCAGTCGGATGCAGGCAGCCGGGGTTATGAATGATGGATTACGCTTCCGTGTGCTGGCCCGGATAATGGGAAAGGCCGGTAAAATCAAGGCAGGCTTTTATACGCTTAATCAACAGATCACCCCGTTGCAGTTACTTACTAAATTGACCGCAGGTGAAGTGAGCTTGCGTGAAATCGTATTCATCGAGGGCTGGACATTTGCCCAGATGCGTGATGCCTTGAATGCACATCCCCTGGTCAAACATGAAACCCTGGGCATGAGCGAGCAGCAGGTATTGCAATTGCTGAATATACCGCTGAATCATGCCGAAGGTTGGTTTTTCCCCTCTACTTATTATATTGATGCGGGAAGTAGTGACGTGTCGATCCTGCGTCGCGCTTACGAAACCATGCAAATGCATTTGCAGCATGAATGGGCGGGACGGGATAAGAATTTGCCTTATGCAACGCCAGCCGACGCTTTGACCATGGCGTCGATCATAGAAAAGGAAACCGGAGTAAAAGATGAGCGGCCGCTAATCGCTGCCGTGTTCATCAATCGATTGCGCCTGGGGATGCGCCTGCAGACTGACCCCACGGTAATTTACGGCATCGGCAAGAATTACGACGGTAATATCCGTAAACGTGATTTGCTGGCTGATACGCCGTATAACACTTACACTCGCGCTGGCCTGCCGCCGACGGCGATCGCGATGCCGGGGCTGGATTCAATTAAAGCCGCATTGCATCCCGCGCACAGCGATATCATTTATTTTGTGGCGAAAGGCGATGGGACGCATTATTTTTCGAATAATCTGGTCGAGCATAATCGTGCGGTAGCACGATATCAGAAGAATGGGTAAGCATGCCGTTTATTAGTCTGGAAGGTATCGATGGTGCAGGTAAAACCACGCATTTGCAGTGGATGGCCGATTTCCTGCGGGCGCAGGGTGCGAATGTGGTCGTAACCCGCGAACCCGGAGGGACGCCGTTAGGCGAATCGTTACGGGCGTTGCTGTTGAGTGAGCCCATGCATATCGATACCGAAGCGCTGTTGATGTTTGCTGCGCGGCGCGAACATATCGCGCAGGTAATCGCGCCGGCACTGGCACGAGGTGACTGGGTGCTGTCGGATCGTTTTACCGATGCCAGTTTCGCTTATCAATGTGGCGGGCGCGGCATAGCCGAAGCGCGTTTGCAGGTATTGGAAGATTGGGTGCAACAAGGATTGCAGCCCGATCTGACGATATTGTTCGATGTCGATGTGGCGATTGCCCACCAGCGTGTGCGTACGCACTCGGATCCGGACCGATTCGAACAGGAGCAGCAGGATTTCTTCGAGCGTGTGCGGGCCATGTATCTACACCGTGCTGCAAAGTATCCGGCGCGGATACGCGTGGTGCGTACCGACCGGACGATAGAGGTTATACGCAACGAACTCGCTGCAATGCTGAAGCCATTGTCAGCTAACTAGAGATATGCATATCTACCCATGGCAAGCAGACAGTGCACAACGATTATTGTCATTGCGCGCGCAATTACCCCATGCGATTTTGTTGCACGGGCGGGCAGGGCTGGGTAAATACCAGCTGGCACAGGTATTTGCCAAATGGCTGTTATGCGAACAGCGCGGTGCAGGCGCGGCCGCCGCCGCATGCGGCACATGTCCGTCATGTCATTGGTTTGAACTAGGCAGTCATCCCGATGTCCACATATTACAGCCTGGCGCGATGGATGATGCCGATGATGCAGGCTCCGAGCGCAAGAAAAGCGAATGGATCAGTGTCGAGCAGGTTCGCCATGCGATAGATTTCCTGCAGTTGAGTTCGCATCGCAATGGTTTGCGGATAGTGTTGCTCAATCCGGCGGAGGCGATGAACGCGGCAGCGGCTAATGCATTGCTGAAAACGCTGGAAGAGCCGCCAGCCAACAGTTTGCTGCTTCTGGTCAGCCATCAGCCTTCCCGGTTGTTGCCGACCATCTTGAGCCGTTGTCACCAATTACGGATTAATTTGCCTGATACGGCGCAGGCGCTGGACTGGCTGTCAGCGCAGGGCGTGTCCGATGCGCAACTGTGTCTGGGATTGGCTGCGGGCTCGCCTTTGCTGGCGACGACCTTCGCAGATGAAGAATACCAGGTGCGCCGTCGCGCATTCGTAACGGATTTATTGGACGCGGCACAGACACCTGTATTGGCGATGGCCGAACGCTATGCAAAATTGCCCGTTGCCGATTATTCGCAGTTGTTGCAATGGCTGCAGCAGTGGATGCATGATATGCAGAGCATGAAACTGGCGGGCAAGGTGTATTACCATCAGGACTTCAGCGAGCAATTGCGTAACTTGGCCATGCGTGTTAAGTTGAGTCCACTATTGAAACTGCAGCAACGTTTGCAGCAGGCCCGCGCAGTCGTTGCGCACCCCTTGAATGTGCAAATGGTGCTGGAAGATATTCTGCTGGAATATACCAGCGCGTTCTGAGACCGTTGCGCGGTGACTGAGCTGCGCTCGTTACCTTGTGCAAAGGCCTCGTACTGAATGGAAGTGAAATCATGAGTTCTGTCCCGAGCATGACGCGTCCTGGCGTTCTATCGCTGGCGATCAAGGAAAAATCCGCATTATTTGCTGCATATATGCCTTTTGTTAAAGGTGGCGGCTTATTTGTGCCTTCGACGAAAAGTTATCAAATTGGCGATGAGGTATTCATGTTGCTGTCGTTGCTGGATGATGTGAACAAGATTCCGGTGGCGGGACGCGTGGTCTGGATAACGCCTGTAGGTTGCCATGGCGGCAAGACACCGGGCATCGGCGTGCAGTTCGACCAGAATGAGAACGGGGTCGTAGCACGCAATAAGATCGAAGGTTTGCTAGGCGGTGCGCTCAAGGCAGTGCGGCCTACGCATACCATGTAATATGTATTGCGAGCCTTGATGTATGTTTGTAGATTCCCATTGTCATCTCAATTTTTCTGATCTGGTCGCGCGCGAGGCCGAAGTGATGGTCAATATGCAGGCGCATCAGGTCACTCATGCGCTCTGCGTCAGCGTCAATCTGGAAGATTATCCGCAAGTGCTGGCTGTGGCGGAACGCCATGCTAACGTTTTTGCTTCGGTAGGCGTGCATCCCGATTATGAAAATATCACTGAGCCGGATGTTGCGCGTCTGGTCGAATTGGCAATTCACCCGCGTGTAGTGGCCATAGGCGAAACCGGTCTGGATTATTTTCGTTTAACCGGCGATCTGGAATGGCAGCGTGAACGTTTTCGCACCCATATCCGCGCTGCAATCGCGGCGGGCAAGCCATTAATCATTCATACACGTTCCGCAGCTGAAGACACCTTGCGCATCATGCGTGAAGAAGGTGCCGATCGGATCGGCGGCGTCATGCATTGCTTTACCGAGAGCCAGGAGGTTGCCGAAGCCGCGCTGGCACTGAACTTCTACATTTCCATATCGGGCATCGTGACGTTCAAGAACGCCGTTGCGCTGAAGGAAGTGGCCAAAACTGTCCCGCTGGATCGGCTACTCATAGAAACGGACTCGCCTTATCTGGCGCCGGTGCCGCATCGCGGCAAGACCAATGAACCCGCGTGGGTCAGCCATGTTGCCGCAGCCATTGCGGAATTGCGCGGCGTCTCGGTGGAAGAGCTGGGTTCTGCTACTACCCGTAATTTCTTCCGCCTGTTCGAGACGGCACAGCCGGTATGAAGGACATCTTCGGAGCGTTGGCCGCCGCCGCTAAAGGCCTGTTTCATCCGAAAATACTCTCGATCGTTTTGTGGCCCATGGTATTTGCATTAGTGCTGTGGAGTGTGCTGGCATGGGTATTCTGGGCCGACTGGCTTGCGTTAATGAATGATTGGGTGCAACCGGCCGAGGTGTTTCTGAGTCAGTATGATTTTACCTGGATAGCCAGTGCGCTGACCGTGACGCTCATGCTGCTGATGATCGCGCCGCTGGCACTTACTACGGCTTTGCTGATCGCGGCCGTGATAGCCATGCCGATGATGGTTAATCATGTGGCTAAACGTGACTATCCGGATCTGGCACGCCTGCATGGGGGTACCGTGCTGGGGAGTGTGTGGAATGCATTGATCGCGGTGGGGGTGTTCGTCGGTTTGTGGTTGGTGACCTTGCCTTTCTGGCTGGCAGCGGGGCTGGGAGCCGTATTTTCATTGCTGCTGACAGCGTACTTGAACCAGCGCCTGTTTCGCTACGATGCCCTGGCAGAGCATGCCAGCCGTGACGAATTCGAGATCATTATGGAACGGCATGGCGGCAGCCTGTACGGTATGGGGCTGTTATTGGCGCTGCTGCATTGGGTGCCGGTGATCAATTTGGTCTCGCCTATCTATACCGGTCTCGCTTATATCCATTTTTGTCTGGCAAAACTGCGGCAGCTGCGCGCTCGAACAGAAGGGAAAGCCGATGAAATCATTCATTAGATTTGCATTAATGCTGGTATTGCTGAGCAGTTTGTTCGGGTGCAAGGAAAATCTGTTCAAACCGACTACCGTAACATTCACCCCGGCAGAGTTTCAGGCAGCCTTGTCTAAAAAATTCCCGGTGCAAAAGAACTATCTCGGCTTGATCGATCTGACCATCAGTCATCCCCAAGTCAGCATGCGTCCGGAGATCAAGCACATCGCCATGCAATTCGATGCTGTCATGGCAGCTTTGGGTGCCAGTCAGGTTGTGAAAAGCAAGCTCGATATTACGACGTCTTTGGCATACGACCCGGCTACCAGAAGTATCTTGCTGCAAGACCCGCGGCTGGAGAAGATCGACGTCGACGGCATGTCGCATGAGAGCGCCCAGCAATTAACGCAACTGGCTTCGGTACTGATCAACGAAACGTTGCAAGGTGCCAGCATCTATACCTTTAATCCGGATGATCTGCATTTTATCGGTATGCACCTGGAGCCGGAAAGCATCGAGATTACCGAACAGGGTGTGGTTGTCCATATCGCAAAATGAGCGCTGCCAGGTCAACCGTATAATTGAAAACCGTCCCGCTTGCATGCAAGCGGGACGGGAGTTGCGGATAGCCTAACTACCAGTTTGTGGCAAGACGGTTAGCCGAAAAACGCCTTCACCTTGTCCATAAACGATCTGGCCTTGGGGCTGTGGCGTGCATCATCGGCCTGATTGATCGCTTCCAGTTCACGTAACAGCTCTTTCTGGCGTTCGGTCAGGCTGACTGGCGTCTCCACCATGACGTGGCACATCAAATCGCCTGGCGCATGGGTACGTACTCCCTGGATGCCTTTGCCGCGCAGGCGGAATACCTTGCCGGTCTGGGTTTCGGCAGGTATCTTGATTTTGGCGTGGCCATCCAGCGTAGGTATCTCTATCTCACCGCCCAATGCCGCTGTGGTAAAACTGATCGGCATTTCGCAATGCAGGTCATTATGGTCGCGTTCGAACACCGAATGCGCTTTGAGATGAATGACTACATACAGATCGCCAGTCGGGCCGCCATTGACGCCAGCTTCGCCTTCGCCGGACAAGCGGATGCGGTCGCCGTTATCGACGCCGGCAGGGATGCGCACTGACAATGTTTTCTGGCGTTTGACGCGGCCTGCACCATGGCATTCAGGGCATGGTGTAGGCACGATCTTGCCGGTGCCGTGGCATTTCGGGCAGGTTTGCTGGATGGAGAAGAATCCCTGCTGCATGCGTACCTGGCCATGACCGCCACACGTGGTGCAGGTAATGGGTTCGGTGCCCGGTTTTGCGCCGGAGCCGTGACAGGTTTCGCATTCTTCCTGGGTCGGGATACGAATCTTGGTTTCGGTGCCGCGTGCGGCTTCTTCCAGCGTGATTTCCAGATTGTATTGCAGATCCGCGCCGCGATAGACATTGGAACGGCTGCGTCCGCCGCCGAAGATATCGCCGAAAATGTCGCCAAACGCATCAGAGAAACCGCCTGCGCCGCCGCCCATGCCCGCCTGATCTACGCCAGCATGACCGTATTGATCGTAAGCTGCGCGTTTATGGCTGTCCGACAGGGTTTCGTAAGCCTCTTTGGCTTCCTTGAAATGCTCTTCGGCCTTGGGATTGTCCGGGTTACGATCAGGGTGATGCTTCATCGCCAGACGGCGATAAGCTTTCTTCAGTTCGTCTTCGCTGGCATCACGATTGACGCCCAGCACTTCATAATAATCGCGTTTAGACATGTTTTTTAGCCATTTAAAATGCGGTTATGCATTTGTTCATGTTGTTACAATGTTTAATTGAAAAACGGGATTGACTTTCGCCAACCCCGTTATGATGCCGACAAGGATTATTTCTTGTCTTTCACTTCTTCAAACTCGGCGTCGACCACATCATCGTCCGCCGGCTTGGCTGAACCGGAGTCGGCAGCGCCGCCAGCGGTGGCGGATGCAGCTGCTTGCATCTGTTCGGCCAGTTTGTGCGATGCTTCGCCCAATGCTTGTGATTTGGCTTCGATGGCGGCCTTGTCGTTGCCTTTGATTGCTTCTTCGGCCTCGGCGATGGCGGCTTCGATCTTGACTTTATCATCGGCTCCGATCTTGTCACCGTATTCAGTCAATGATTTTTTCACTGAGTGAATCAGATTGTCGCACTGGTTGCGCGCATCTACCAGTTCGCGGGCAATGCGGTCGTCTTCAGCGTGAGCTTCGGCATCCTTCACCATCTGGTTGATCTCGGCTTCCGACAAACCGGAGCTGGCCTGGATCTTGATCTTGTTTTCCTTGCCGGTGGCTTTGTCCTTTGCAGACACATGCAAAATGCCGTTGGCATCGATATCGAAAGTCACTTCAATCTGCGGCATGCCGCGTGGTGCTGGCGGAATGTCGGACAGATTGAACTGGCCCAGACTCTTGTTGCCGGACGAGATTTCACGTTCGCCTTGCAGCACGTGGATGGTCACCGCATTCTGGTTGTCTTCGGCAGTCGAGAACACCTGGCTGGCCTTGGTCGGAATCGTGGTGTTCTTCTGGATCAGCTTGGTCATCACGCCGCCCATGGTTTCAATGCCCAGAGACAATGGGGTAACGTCCAGTAACAGCACATCCTTCACTTCGCCTTGCAACACACCACCCTGGATCGATGCACCGACCGCAACGGCTTCGTCAGGGTTCACGTCGCGCCGTGGCTCCTTGCCGAAGAATTCCTTGACTTTCTCCTGAACCTTGGGCATGCGGGTCATACCGCCGACCAGAATCACGTCGCTGATGTCGGATACGCTGACGCCGGCATCCTTGATCGCGAGTTTGCATGGAGCGATGGTGCGCTCGATCAGGTCTTCGACCAGGCTCTCGAACTTGGCGCGAGTGATCTTGACTGCCAAGTGCTTGGGACCGCTCGCATCTGCCGTGATATAAGGCAGATTGACTTCGGTTTGCTGTGCGGAAGACAATTCGATCTTGGCTTTTTCTGCCGCTTCTTTCAGGCGCTGCAGTGCCAGCATGTCATTGCGCAGGTCGATGCCTTGCTCTTTCTTGAATTCGTCAGCCAGATAATCGATCACGCGCTGGTCGAAATCCTCACCGCCGAGGAAGGTGTCACCGTTGGTGGACATGACTTCGAACTGATGCTCGCCTTCGATTTCGGCAATGTCGATAATGGAAATATCGAAAGTACCGCCGCCAAGGTCGTACACGGCAATTTTACGGTCGCCTTCTTTCTTGTCCATACCGAATGCCAGAGCGGCAGCAGTAGGCTCGTTAATGATGCGCTTTACTTCCAGACCGGCGATACGGCCGGCGTCCTTGGTGGCCTGACGCTGGCTGTCGTTGAAGTAGGCCGGGACGGTGATAACGGCTTCCGTGACGGGTTCACCCAGATAATCTTCGGCAGTCTTCTTCATTTTCATCAGCACTTGCGCGGAGACTTCCGGTGCGGACATTTTCTTGCCGCGCACTTCCACCCATGCGTCGCCGTTGTCGGCCTTGACAATGCTGTAGGGCATGAGGTTGATGTCTTTTTGCACTTCCTTTTCTTCAAAACGGCGGCCGATCAGGCGTTTGACCGCAAACAGGGTGTTCTTTGGATTGGTTACCGCCTGACGCTTCGCTGCGGCGCCTACCAGTACTTCGCCATCTTCAGCATAAGCAATGATGGATGGCGTGGTGCGGGCGCCTTCAGCGTTTTCAATGACCTTGGCAACGCCGTTTTCCATGACGGAAACGCAGGAGTTCGTAGTGCCCAAGTCAATACCGATGATTTTTCCCATGATGAGTTCCTTAATGTTAGTTGTTAAATAATTTGGATGTTATCAATATGCAGCTGAATTTCGGCATTTCAAGGTGTGCAGCGCTATTTTGCCTTGGACACCGTAACCAGGGCCGGCCGTACGATGCGCTCATGCAGCTGGTAGCCTTTTTGCAGAACAGCGACAACGGTATTGGCTTCGGCGGCACTTTCCACCATGCTGATTGCCTGATGTTTGTGCGGATCGAATTTTTCGTTGACGGGATTAATCTCGTTCAAATTGAATTTTTCGAAGGCGGATGATAGTTGCTTCAAAGTGAGTTCAACCCCGTTCTTCAGGTTTTCCATGCTAGGGGATTCGGTGCTGAGGGCCGCTTCCAGGCTGTCCTTGACGGCGAGCAGTTCGCTGGCGAAGCCTTCAATAGCGTATTTGTGAGCGTTGGCGACGTCGCTTTGCGCGCGCTTGCGGATATTGTCGGCTTCGGCTTTGGCGCGTAGCCATGCATCGTGATGTTCCTGGGCTAACAATTCGGCCTGTTTGAGGGATTGCTCAATACTGGGCATGGAATCCATAGCTTCCGTTTCATTATTTGCTGTTTCCTGAGATTGATCTTGATTTGGATTTTCTGTTTGCATTGTCGGCTCCTTGGTTGAACTTGGCATGAGATGGGGGTGGTGTCAGGAATTTCAAGCGCTGCGATGAATAATTTTTGTGATGGCTTTATCTCCGGGCGGAAAGGCGTTAGACTAAGGGTTTGTTAAAATAAGATTTGGTTGTCCGAAATGAATTCTTATGCCGCGCCCATGCAATCCGATGCCACATCCATGCTGGATTTGACCAAGTTCAACGCCGTCGAATTGAATAAGACTCCCTATGAATACATGGTATTGCCTGGATTTCTTAAAGCGGATGCGCTGGAGGCGATAGCCAAAGATTTTCCGTCCATCAAGCAGGCAGGGAGCTTCCCGGCCGACACGCTAAAATGCGGTCCGGCATTTATTGAATTGATGCGCCAGCTGGAAAGCGAAACCTTCCGGCATGCCGTTGGGCAAAAATTT
This sequence comes from Sulfuriferula sp. AH1, assembly GCF_002162035.1. NCBI lineage: Bacteria > Pseudomonadati > Pseudomonadota > Betaproteobacteria > Nitrosomonadales > Sulfuricellaceae > Sulfuriferula > Sulfuriferula sp. AH1. The sequence continues at coordinate 1,557,219 of NZ_CP021138.1, read as the reverse complement.
GATGTTGATCTTACCGGACGTCCGACCATGATTACCGTGCGCGGTCACACCGATGAAACCGATGGTCGCATTCACACCGACAGTAAAACCAAAATCATTACCATGCTGATTTATTTCAATGAGGCATGGCAAAAATCCGGCGGTCGTCTGCGTATACTGCGTTCCGGCACCGATCTGGAAGATTATGCCGCAGAGGTCGAGCCCGCTATCGGTACGCTGCTTGCATTCCGGCGCAGTGATCACTCCTGGCATGGCCATAAACCCTTTGTAGGCGAGCGTAAGGCATTGCAGTTGAATTGGGTGCTGGACGAGCAGGTCAAACGACGTGAACAGAAGCGGCATGGTGTGTCAGCCTTTTTCAAGAAGTTGTTTGGCAACAAGGAATATGCAGGTTAAGCACTGATGTCGAGCCGTGTCGCATGGGTACTGTCAAATGATGTCGTTGGCATGGATAATCAGTCGTTTGGCCTGGTTGAGGCCTTGGGCCTCGACTGTATCAAAAAACGCATTGTTCCCGCAGCACCCTGGAAATACCTGCCGCCCGGTTTATGGCTGTTGCCGCTAAAATTCCTGGGCGAAGGCAGCGATGCTTTGCAGCCTCCTTGGCCGGATGTGGTGATCGGTACAGGGCGGCTCAATGTGGCGGTCGCGGTTGCCATTAAACGAGCCAGCGGCGGCCGGACGCTGAACATCCGTATCCAGAATCCGCAAATCGATCTGCGTCAATTTGATTTGATCGTCGCGCCGCAACACGACCATTGCCGCGGCGACAATGTGCTGGAAACGCTGGGCGCGGTGAACAGGGTTACACAGGCCCGGCTGGATAGTGCAGCGCAACAGTTCGCGCCGCAATTTGTCGGCCTGCCACGGCCATTGATCGGCGTTCTGCTGGGCGGCACCAATAAACGTTATGTGATCGATGCGGCCTTTGCCCATGATCTGGCGGACAAGCTGATTCTGACATTGAAGCAACATGGCGGCAGTGTGCTGATTACGCCGTCGCGGCGCACCGATGCTGCGGCGGTAGGGGTATTGCGTGAGCGCTTGGCACAATATTCGGCAGTGATCTGGGATGGTACGGGTGAAAACCCGTATTTCGCCTATCTGGCGCTGGCTGATTATCTGGTGGTGACTGCGGATTCGGTCAATATGGCGTCCGAAGCCAGTTTCACCGGCAGGCCGGTTTTTGTAGCCGGTCTGACTGGCGGCAAAGGCAAGTTTGAAGATTTTCACCGAAGTTTACAGGCCCGTGGTTGCACCCGTCCGTTTACGGGTGAGTTAACGCATTGGCACTATGAGCCGCTAGATGAAACATATCGCGTGGCAAATGAAATCAAGCACAGGTTAGGATGGTAAGCATGTCATTAAAAATTGAAACTTACAGTAATGCCAAGGGTGGTAACAGTTTTTTCAAGGCGTTAGGGCATCCGTTGACGGTCGCCAGGGCGGCTGACTTATACGCCAGATTGCGCAAAGCAGGCAAGGTGGCGATTTATGACCCGCTTGGCATGGCCGAAGGCCTGCAAGAATTTTATCCTATGGATGCGCTCGATATCACAGCTGTTTATGTGCAGCGTGTGGAAGATATGGGCAAGACGGTACTCGGGCATGATGTTCAGGCGGTGACAGGCTTGCCGCAATCCGGCGCAGGTATCGTTCTGGTAACGGCATTCGATGCCGGGCGCCTGATGGATCATATCCGGCATCTGGTGCCGGCCGGGGTCGAGCTGCTGAGCCTGGATGAATTGCGTCTGCCGGTAAGCATGCTGACCAATCCCAATCGTTATCTGGATCCGTTGAATTTCGCGACCAATTTCGGCTTCCTGCGCGACGGCAATGGCCAGCATACGCGCATCGTGAGTTGCGATTACTGGTCAGGATTGGGCGCGAAAACCGTGCCCGAAGTCTGGTATTGCCTGTTCGATCAGTCCGGCAAAGTGCTGGCGCAATGGCAGGAGGCGATACCTGCCGCGGGTGCGAGTCTGATTATTGACAGCCGCGAGATACGTCAGCGCTTTAATCTGGGCGATTTTACTGCATCGCTGTTTATTCATATTCTGGGCGTGGCGCGGCATGATATCGTCAAATACGCGCTCGATGTGTATGGCGATGATGATACGGTATTGTCCTGCACCCATGATGCCAATGCCTGGCCGTCCGATCTGTTTGCCGGCCTACCGGCACCGCATGATGATGAAACCGTGGTGATGTGGATACAGAACAGCCACCCTGTGCCTATTCCTGCGCATGCGGTCGGCATTAACCTGATGGGGTCGGATGATATCCGCACCATTCCCACCGAAATTGCGCCGTTTGCCTGTTATGCGCTGAATGTCGCGGATCTGTTCCCCGAAGTGCGCTGGCCGCAGCAACTCGAAGTGCAGGCCGGACGTTATTTCGTGCGCCCGCGTTACGAAGTGCACGTTAAAAATGGCCGCAGCCGCATTGCCCACGTCAATGTGGAGCGCAATGATCTGGTGGTGGATCCCAATATCCCGAATCTGACGCAGCATCTGGGTAAATCCTACATCCTGCCTGCGCCGATCATGCCTGTCGCGCAATGGCAAAGCGTGATGCAGCCTAATCCGATGTCTACCGCACAAACCGATCTGCCGATTGCTGCGATTTTCTATGACGCCACTGGCGTGGAAGTGGCGCGCCACAAGTTCGGCCGCTTGCAGCGCAGCGACAGTGTTGCAGTTGACATGAATGCCATGCTGGCGGCACAGAATGCGATGTTACCCAGCGGCAGCGGCCATGTTGAGCTGGTCTATGATTTCAGTGACGGCGGCGGCGGCGATGGCTGGCTGCACGGCCTGTTCCGTTATACGCAGCGCAGCAGCGGCCATATCGCCGAAACCAGTTTTGGCGGTCATATCTTCAATACCGTGCTGACTTACAAGAACGAACCGCAGTCTTATGCAGCCGCGCCTCCCGGTCTGAGTACGCGCCTGTTCCTGCGTCTTGGCGACGCGCCACTGGATACGTTCTGCCATCTGATTTATGCCGCATCGACGCCCTGGCATGTACAATCCGATACCAGCCTGGTGCTGTTCAACCGTATGGGTGAACAGATTGCGCAGACCAAAATCAGCATTCCGTGCAGCGGTTCCTTGCACTGGCGCTACAGCGAGGTGTTCGATGCCGCGACGCGGCAACGTGCCGGCGATGGCGGCTATATCATCATCCGCGACCTGACTTGCCGCCTGTTCGGCTATCACGGTACCGTCAATGGCGATACGGCATTCTGCATGGATCACATGTTCGGGTTCTGATATGAGCGATCAATATTGCGATCTGACCGGGACTGCACCGAGCCATTTGCAAACGGCCGTGTTTTACGAGATCAAGGACATGCCGCGCGGCGAAACGGCAACCATTCTGTTTGCGGAGGATCCTGCCATCGTGCTGCACAGCCTGAATCTGCAATTGCGCAACAATCTGCGCTGGGAAATCAGCCGGAACGAGGCAGGGCAGTGGCTGACGGTGATCCACCGCGCGGAAGATGTGCCGTCAGTGGATGTGCTCGATGCGTTGAAACGCGATCACAAGCGGCTGGATGCGATGTTCTCGCAGGTGATCCATCTTACTGACCAGAATCATCTGGTACAGGCTTACGCCATCATGCAGGCGTTTACCGAGGGCTTGCGCCGTCATCTGGCCGTGGAGCATGACATACTGGCCAAGGCGATTCGTACACCGCCGAATGCGATGGGGCAAGACCCCACCGCAGCGATGATGCAGGAACATAATGAAATACTGAATCAGTCAGTAATGATAGAATCGAGCTTTGAAGAAGCCGATGCGACGCCGGGCAGCATTTCGCCCTTGCTGGCAATTCTGGCCGGGTATTTATCCAAGCATGAGTACCGCGAAGAAGCCACACTGTTTCCGATCTGGACCGGCGCGATTAACAAGGCCCCTGAAGCAGCGCGTTCAGCCCTGTTTAAACAGGTGCTGGCGACACTGGATGGCTCGATATAATTTTCGATTGAACGACATGACTACATTTAAACAGCGCGCACTTGATTATCATGAATTTCCCAAACCGGGCAAAATCTCGGTGGAATCATCCAAACCTTGCGAATCTGCCGAAGATCTGGCGCTGGCCTATAGCCCCGGTGTCGCCGAGCCGGTGCGCGCCATTGCCGAAGATGCGGAGAATGCCTATCGTTTTACCAACAAGGGCAATCTGGTTGCCGTGATCAGCGATGGCACGGCAATTCTGGGATTGGGTAACCTCGGGCCGCTGGCATCGAAACCGGTCATGGAAGGCAAGGGCATCCTGTTCAAACGCTTTGCCAATATCGATGTGTTCGATATCGAAATCAAGGCGCCAAGCGTGCGGGATTTTATTGAAACCGTGGTGAACATTGCGCCTACCTTTGGTGGTATCAACCTTGAAGATATTGCTGCACCACATTGTTTTGAAATAGAAAAAGAATTATCCGAACGTCTTGATATTCCGGTGTTCCACGACGATCAGCATGGCACGGCTGTCATTATCTGCGCAGGTCTGATTAATGCGCTGCATGTACAGGGCAAAAAGCTGGCCGACGCCCGTATCGTCTGTCTGGGCGCCGGTGCAGCAGGTACCGCATCGCTGCGCCTGCTGCTGGCGATGGGCGCAGACAAATCCAAGATTCTGGTCGTGGATAAGGCCGGCGTTCTGCATACCGGCATGCAGGATCTGCCGCCGCATCATGCCTTCTTTGCAGCCGATACCGAGGCGAGAACCCTGGCGGATGCGATGCGCGGGGCGGATGCGTTCATCGGCGTATCGGCCGGTAATCTGGTGTCGCAGGATATGCTGAAGAGCATGGCGGACAAGCCGGTCGTGTTTGCGCTGGCGAATCCCGATCCGGAAATTTCTCCGGCAGAGGCACATGCCGCACGCGATGATTTGATCATGGCCACCGGGCGCTCGGATTACCCTAATCAGGTGAATAATGTACTGGGCTTCCCGTTCATTTTCCGCGGTGCGCTGGATGCGCGCGCCAAGCGCATCACCCAGGCGATGCAAGTCGCTGCTGTGCACGCATTGGCAGAATTGGCCCGTGAGCCGGTGCCGGCTGAAGTGCTGGCTATCTATAAAGTCGAATCCATGGCGTTCGGCAGGGAATATATCCTGCCCAAGCCATTCGATCCGCGCCTGATAGAGCGTATCCCGTCCGCAGTAGCCAAAGCGGTTTGATCCTGCAGGGCGAATGACATCAGTATTTTCGCCTCGTTATACCCATGGCTGCCTCCAAATCTCCTGTATACCTGAATCTGCTGCATATCCGCCTGCCCCTGCCGGGCTGGGTGTCGATCCTGCAGCGCATGAGCGGGGCATTGCTGTTTTTCTTGTTGCCTGTCCTTATTTACCTGTTTCATTTGTCGCTTGACGATGCCGGTTATGCGCAGCTCATGCACTGGCAGCAGTTATGGCCGGTCAGGTTGCTGATAATGGCGGTGTTATGGGCTTATTTGCAGCATTTCCTGGCCGGTATCCGTTTTCTGATGCTGGATATTCATATTGGCACGCGTTTGCCGCTGGCACGCCGGTTGGCCGGAGCGACTTTGGTAATGAGCGGATTGTTGGCGCTGCTGATCGCCGGAGGCTGGTGGTGAGGGTAGCCATGAAGATATGGCTGACGCAGCGGGTGAGCGCAGTAGTGCTGGCCGTTTATTCGATGCTGATGCCGGTTTACGTATGGATGCATGCACCGCTCGATGCACAGACATGGCGGCAATTATTTGATCCAATACCGGTACGGATGGCGACATTGGTATTCGTGCTGGCGCTGGTATTGCATGCATGGACAGGGGTGCGGGATATTTTACTGGATTACATTAAATTGCCGCGTTTGCGCGGTTTCCTGAATGCCGGCGCAGTGCTGTGGCTGCTGGCATGCGTGATTGCAGTGGTACGAACATTATGGCGCTGAAATTGACCAGGCAAACATTCGATGTCGTCATCGTCGGCGGCGGTGGCGCAGGCTTGCGCGCCGCCCTGCAATTGGCGGGTGCGGGCTGGCAAGTGGCGCTGGTGTCCAAGGTGTTTCCGACGCGCTCACATACGGTATCGGCGCAGGGCGGCATTACCGCGGCCTTGGGCAATGTCACCCCTGATAACTGGCATTGGCATATGTACGACACGGTCAAGGGTTCCGATTATCTGGGTGACCAGGACGCCATTGAATTCATGTGTCGCCACGCGGCAGAAGCCGTCATCGAGCTGGAGCACATGGGCTTGCCGTTTTCACGGCTGGAAAACGGGCGTATTTATCAGCGGCCATTTGGCGGGCAGTCGATGAATTTCGGCGGTGAACAGGCTACCCGCACTTGTGCCGCGGCGGATCGTACCGGACATGCATTGTTGCATACGCTGTATCAGCAGAATTTGCGGGTCGGCACCCATTTTTTTGATGAATATTTTGCGCTGGATCTGCTGCAGCATGGGGATGGGCGGATGTCCGGTGTAACCGCGATGTCGATCGCCACTGGCGAGACCCTGGCATTGGGTGCCCGGGCGATCCTGCTTGCGACCGGCGGCGCCGGTCGCATTTTCCAGCATTCCACCAATGCCCATATCAATACCGGCGATGGCCTGGGTATGGCGCTGCGAGCAGGTCTGCCGTTGCAGGATATGGAATTCTGGCAGTTTCATCCTACCGGCTTGCCGGGCTCCGGCAGTCTGATATCCGAGGGCGTGCGCGGAGAGGGCGGTTATCTGGTGAATGCTTTGGGTGAACGTTTCATGCAGCGTTATGCGCCTCATGCAATGGATCTTGCCAGCCGCGATATCGTGGCGCGCGCTCTGGCCACGGAAATCCATGCGGGACGCGGCTGTGGGGCAAATGCCGATACCATACACCTGAAGCTCGATCATCTGGGCGCAGATACGATTAAAGCGCGTTTGCCGGGCATCCGTGAGCTGGCCATACGCTTTGCCGGCGTCGATCCGATTACCGACCCCATTCCGGTCGTGCCTACCGCTCATTACATGATGGGGGGGATACCCACCAATCTGCACGGCCAGGTACTGGCTGGCGAGGCTGTTCCGGGTTTGTACGCCGTAGGCGAATGCGCATGCGTATCGGTACACGGCGCGAACCGGCTGGGCGGCAATTCGCTGCTGGATCTGGTGGTGTTCGGACGGGCGGCAGGGATGCATATCGCTGCCGAATTGACGCAAAATGGTGCAGCGCCCGCGATTTCGGATGAACAGCTGGCTGCCAGTCTGTCGCGCCTGAGTGCATGGGATAGGCGGGATGAGGGCGAGCCGGTTGCGACATTACGTAATGAGCTGCAAAAACTCATGCAGCGTCATTGCGGCGTATTCCGTACCGATGCCTTATTGCGCATCGGTTTGGCGGAGCTGGATAAGTTGCAGCAGCGCTTGCCAGGTGCGCGTATCACCGATCATGGTCATGTTTTCAACACGGCACGTATCGAAGCGCTGGAACTGGAGAATCTGTTTCCTGTCGCGCGCGCTACGCTGGTTTCCGCATTGGCACGCACTGAGAGCCGGGGTGCGCATGCGCGTGAAGATTTCCCGCAGCGCGACGACCGGAATTGGCTGAGACACAGTCTGTATCAAACCTTGAACGATCGGGTGACAACAAAATCGGTAAACTTGAGTCCGCAAACGGTGGAGGCTTTTGTGCCGGTAGCACGGGTGTATTGACAGGTTTAACGATGTGAAAGAGCGGGTGAACGGATACAGAGTCAAGAGCTGACAACGTCTCGACTCTATCCGGATGAAAAGTTGCGGACTGTTAGCGGCTGCCACCTGAATCCATTCCACCACTCCCCATTCTGCCTCCCATGCTTCCGCCGGGACTCATGCCTCTGCCTCCCGGTCCCATGTCTTTACCGGCGGCAGGAGGGGGCATGTCAGGCAGCGTAACTCCTCTTGCCTTGGCGCGTTCCTGCATTTGCTTGTGGTGCTCCAGGCGGTAGGCCTCCCGTTCCTGCTGGGTTTTCATGCTGCGCATCTTGGTACGGTATTCGTTACGTTCCTGTCGGGTCATTAACTGGCTGCCGTATACCGTCATCTGATTCTGGGTTTTTGTTTGAGTCTGCGTTTGGGTCGCATCCGCGGCAGTGGCAATCACCGGGCCTGATGACAGGGTACCCGCTATTACAGAAAGTATGAAAGTACGTTTATTAATCATGCTTCTCTCTCCTCATGCATCGCATAAAGGTCGTTTTCCCCCGACCCATCGGGTTCCATTATAAAAGTGATTAATTTTCAAGATATTATTCAATCTAGCATAAATTCCGGCTAATGGTGAGCGAATGCAGACTGGGCATGAAATAACTGCCGGAACGCGTTTACGGTGTGAGAACCAATGTCGATGCTACGATGTTAAAATGAATCATTCAGTATTAACCATGATGATGACACTATGACACGGCAAATTTTTCTGGATACCGAAACGACAGGTCTCGATCCCAAGCAGGGGCATCGCATTATCGAGGTGGCAGGGGTGGAGATGATCAATCGGCGCCCGACCGGTAGGCATTTTCATCGCTATCTTAATCCCGAGCGTGAAATTGATGCCGGAGCGGTGGCCGTGCACGGTTTAACGACGGAATTCCTGCAGGATAAGCCGCGTTTTGCCGATATCGTTGACGAGCTGCTGGAGTTTATGAGCGGAGCCGAACTGGTAATCCATAACGCACCGTTCGATATCGGTTTTCTCAATAGCGAATTGACACAATTAAAGCGCCCGCCCATGTCTGAGTATTGTCCTGAAGTGCTGGATACGCTTAAGCTCGCAAAGGATCTGCATCCCGGCCAAAAGAATAATCTCGATGCGCTATGCCGGCGTTACGAAGTGGATAACGCCAACCGGACTTTGCACGGCGCGCTATTGGATGCCGAGTTGCTGGCGGCAGTCTATCTGGGCATGACCCGCGGCCAGGAAAGCCTGATGATGGCGGTAGAGGTCGAGCAGGTAGTCCGCGCGCCGGCTGGAAGTGCGCAGCACGCAGCTATCCGTGTGATAGAGGCTGAGGCTGACGAACTGGCCGCCCATGAGGCAACACTCGCCGCCATCCAGAAAGAGAGCCGGGGCGCGTGTCTGTGGCTGGCTACCGAGGATTAAGCTACTTCGAAACCCGCTGTTTCAATCGCGTGTTTTAATGTCTCGACGCTGCTTTTCGCAGGATCGAATTCAACCTCGGCATTGGCGTGTTCCAGCGAGACATTAACAGCGTTGACGCCAGGCAATGCGCTCAATACGCGCTTTACGCTGTTGGTGCAGCCGCCGCAGGTCATTCCGGATATGTTCAAAACAATATGTTGCATGACTATGTCCTCTTAGAGTTTGCCCAATAGCGGCAGTACGCCGTCCAGATCATTATAGTTTAATGCATAATTTGCTTGCTGGCGCACGACAGGTTTGGCGTGATAGGCGATGGAAACGCCAGCTTGGGCCATCATCAGCAGGTCGTTGGCACCATCGCCGATCGCAATGACCTGTTTCTGCGCCAATCCCAATTCTTCGCGAACCTTGTTGAGCCAGTCGGCTTTGCCTTGCGCGTCCAGTATGTGGCCGAGCACGCGCCCCGTCAGCTTGCCGTCGATGATCTCCAGTGTATTGGCAGCGCTGAAATCGAGGTTGAGCCTGCTTTGCAGACGTTCGGTAAAATAAGTGAAGCCGCCCGATACCAGCAGGGTCTTGATCCCGCGTTGCTGCAGGGTATTGATGAGCGATTCAGCGCCAGGGGTAAGGCGCAGGCGTTCCTCATAAACGCGTTCCAGTGCGGAAGCTTCCAGCCCGGCCAGCAGCGCAACGCGGCGGGTGAGGCTTTCGGCGAACACGATTTCGCCGCGCATGGCGGATTCGGTAATCGCGGCAACTTCGGGCTTGATGCCGATCATGTCGGCGATCTCGTCGATGCATTCGATGGTAATCAGCGTGGAATCCATGTCCATCACCACCAGTCTGAAATCATTCAGATGGCGGTGAAATGGAATGAAGCCGTAATCCAGCCCGGCTTCGGCGCATAGTTCGGCGATAGCAGTCTGATTGCTGCTGTCGGCATTGACGAGTCTGAACGCTTGCTGGTTAATGGCTTCGATGGCGTCAACCGAACACAGCTTGGCAATCTGTTTCAGGGTTTGGGTAGGGACGTGAGGGCCCTGGATAATCAAATTGGTAAGCATGGTGTTAATTCAGTTCTTTCAAAAGGTTTCGGATGTTTTTGACGCGTTCGGCCAGCGTGTCGCTGGTGATGGTGACGCGCAATTTATCAGGCCCGGCCAGTTTGTAATGGCGGCGTGTTTGTATCAATTCTATTAGTCGCGCCGGATCAATCGGCGGCTTGGGAATGAATTGCAGGCTGATGGCGTCGCTGGAGGCATCCAGTTTGGCAATGCCGAGGGGTTTCGCCAGCAGGCGCAGCCGATGCGATTCCACTAGCGCCTGGGCCGATTCGGGCAGCAATCCGAAACGGTCGACCAGCTCGGCATGGAGCGCGTCCAGATCGTCCTGATCGTTACAGTTGGCCAGCCGTTTGTACAGCACCAGACGTTCATGTATATCGCCGCAATAGCTGTCGGGGAGCAGGGCGGGGGTGTGCAGATTGATTTCCGTGGTGACGCCGAGTGGCTGGTTCATGTCCGGTTCCAGGCCTTTTTTCAGCGCGGCGACGGCATGATTGAGCATGTCGTTGTACATGCTGAAGCCGATCTCCTGCATGCTTCCGCTTTGCGAGTCGCCGAGTACTTCGCCAGCACCGCGTATTTCCAGATCGTGCATGGCCAGATGAAAGCCCGCGCCGAGGTCTTCCATCATCTGCAGGGCTTCCAGTCGCTTCTTGGCGGCGGGCGTAATGGCATCCTCTTCCGGTGTCAGCAGGTAAGCGTAGGCCTGATGGTGCGAGCGCCCGACCCGTCCGCGCAGCTGGTGCAGCTGCGCCAGTCCGAACTTGTCGGCGCGGTTCATGATGATGGTGTTGGCGGTAGGGATATCGATACCGGTTTCGATAATGGTAGTGCACAGCAGAACGTTGACCTGCTGCTGATGGAAGTCGCGCATGACGTGCTCCAGCTCGCGTTCGGGCATTTGCCCGTGTGCTACGCGGATGCGCGCTTCGGGCAGCAGCTTGGCGAGTTTGGCTTCCATGTTGTAGATGGTGTCGACTTCGTTATGCAGGAAATATACCTGCCCGCCGCGCTTGAGTTCACGCAGCACCGCTTCGCGGATGACGCCGTCGGAGTAGCGTGAGACGAAGGTCTTGATCGACAGCCGTTTCTGCGGCGGCGTGGTGATTACCGAAAAATCGCGGATACCTTCCAGCGACATCGCCAGCGTACGCGGAATAGGCGTGGCGGTCAGCGTCAGCACATCGACCTCGGCGCGCAGCACTTTCATCTGTTCCTTCTGGCGCACACCGAAACGGTGCTCCTCGTCGATGATGACCAGTCCCAGATTCTTGAATATCACGTCCTTTTGCAGCAACTTGTGCGTGCCGATGACGATATCGATCGTGCCTGCGGCCAATCCTGCCAGCGCTTGTGTCTGTTCCTTGGCGGAGCGGAAACGCGACAGCTCGGCGATGCGCACCGGCCAGTCGGCGAAGCGGTCGGAGAAATTCTGGAAGTGCTGTTCGGCCAGCAGCGTGGTGGGCACCAGCACGGCGACCTGACGGCCGTCCATCAGCGCGACGAATGCGGCGCGCAGTGCCACTTCGGTTTTGCCGAAGCCGACATCCCCGCATACCAGCCGGTCCATCGGCCGCGCCGCGCACAAATCATTGATGACAGCTTCAATCGCGCTGGCCTGGTCTATGGTTTCCTCGAAGCCGAAACCTTCGACAAAGGCGTCGTAATCATGCTGTTTCATAGTGAAGGCATGGCCCTGGCGTGCGGCGCGGCGTGCATACAGATTAAGCAGCTCGGCGGCGGTGTCACGCGCCTGTTCCATGGCGCGTCGCTTGGCTTTTTCCCATTGCCCGCTGCCCAGTCTGGACAAGGCCACAGATTCGGGCGCGGCACCGCTGTAACGGCCGATCAGATGCAGTTGCGAAACGGGGACATAGAGTTTGTCGCTGCCTGCGTATTCGAGCAGCAGGAATTCGGTCTCGCCTTCGCCCAGATCCATGCTGACCAGACCCAGATAGCGCCCGATACCGTGATCGGCGTGCACCACCGGATCGCCGACTTTGACTTCGGATAAATCGCGCAGCATGCCGTCAACCTGGCTGCGGCGCTGTGCGGTGCGGTTGCGGATGCGAACGGTGGTGGCGTATAACTCGGATTCGGTGATGAATGCCGACGGCGGCGTAGTCTGCAGGATAAAACCATGCGCCAGCGGAGCTACACCCAGACGGGGCTGGGCGAGATTTTCCAGGCAAGTGCTGTAATCCTCACATACGCCCAATTTGATGCCATGCTCGGTAAAATACTGGGTCATGGTCTCACGTCGGCCAAGACTTTCGGCCAGGAGCAGGATTTTCCCCCCGAAACTGTCGATGAAAGCCTTGATGCGGTGCAGCGGATCATCGGCACGGCGTTCGACGCTCAGGTCGGGCAGAGGACGAGTCAGGCCCTCTGCGGTGACGCCTTGGCTGATTTCAACGCGCGCATGCGATTTCAAATGGCCGAACAGGGCGTCCACTGCGAGGAACAGGTCTGCAGGTGGCAGGATAGGCCGTTGCGGATCGCCGCGCATGAGTTTGTAGCGCGTTTCGGTGTCGCGCCAGAATTCATTGGCGGCAGTTTCAATGTCGCCATGCAGGCAAATGACGGCGTTATCCGGCACGTAATCGAACAGGCTGGCAGTCTGTTCAAAGAACAGCGGCAGGTAATATTCGATGCCGGCAGGCGCCAGACCATTGCTGACATCCTTGTAAATCTGGCGTTTGGAGGCATCGCCTTCAAAACGGTCACGGAAATTCTGGCGGAACAGCGCGATACCCGCTTCGTCCAGCGGGAATTCGCGTGCCGGCAGCAGCCGAATTTCCTTTACCGGATAAATGCTGCGCTGGGTATCGACGTCAAAGGTGCGTATGCTTTCGATCTCGTTGTCGAATAGATCGATACGGTAAGGCAGCGCGCTGCCCATCGGAAACAAGTCGAGCAGGCCGCCGCGCACGCTGAATTCGCCGGGGGAGAGCACCTGGCTGACGGCGGTGTAGCCGCTGTCAGACATCTGCTGACGCAATGCATCGACGTCCAGAGTCTGCCTTTGCTTCAGGAAGAATGTGTAGGCGCCAAGATATGTCGGCGGGGTAAGGCGGTAGAGCGCGGTGGTCACCGGCACGATCGCGATGTCGCACTGGCTTTGCGAGATATGATAAAGCGTCGCTAGCCGTTCTGAAATCAGATCCTGATGCGGCGAAAAGTGATCGTACGGCAAGGTTTCCCAATCCGGCAGCAGATTGATGGTCAGCTTGGGGGCGAACCAGCGGATTTCATCGAGCAGACGCTGTGCATCCAGCGCATTGGCAGTGAGTACTACGACAGGTCCGGATTGTGCTGCGAGTTCGCTAATCGCCAGCGCGTCAGCCGAGCCGACTAACGGCTCGATTTGAACACGTTGACCAGAAGGCGGCAGAGGTTGGTTGATAAGCATGAGCGCAGAAACTGGCAAGTAAACGCGTTATTTTAACCTAGAATTGCAAGCGGCAGGAGAGCAAGTAAGTGCGGAGGAACGGAGGGATTAGACGAGAACCGGGTCTCGTCTAATGTGCTGCATGAGATTCTGCTTATTTAGGGCAGCTGGTTTCCGTAGAAGGCACCTGGCCAGCGAGCAGCAGGAATTGCTCGAACGGTGTCATGACGCTCATGGCTTCCCATTTAGGACCCTGGAATTGCAGGCGTCCGAACATCATGGCTTTCATCGGGCCGTATTCTCCTGCACCCATTTCATGCCATTTCTCGGTGGTGGCGTACATCAGGTAATCCGCGCCGGAATCAAGTTTCGCCATTTCGATCTTGCCGCCGTAAGTGCACAGCGCCTTGCCATTTTTATCGGAAATACGCATTTCGACTTGCGGGCTGTTCTCGCAATCGCTGCGGTACAAGTGGATGACTTTATAGCCACGGCCTTTATTGTTGCCGATCCATTTGCCGCCCAGGCCATCGGTCAGTTTGGGATTTTTATTAAAGGCTTCACAGGCTTGAGCGGCCCATTCGGCGGACATCAATACCGGTGCAGCTGTTGCGGTGCCGGCGAATGCCGATAACATCAGGCCGGAGAACAGGGTGAGGCTTTTCATACGCTTAATCATGCAGTGAGTCTCCTAATTTAATAATTGAATTTTGATTATTGTGCGTCAGTAATAATTACTGCACGCAAAAAGTTACCTGCATAACCGGTGGCTGTCAAACATAAAATGGCAGACTTTATTGAATCAACAGGTTAGCAGGATTTGCTGGTAAGAATCGGCGAACAGTTTGAGACCTTCCTGCTGCAGGATTTCACCGACTTCGTCCGGGAAAATCCCCAGTTTTTCCAGCGCCAGATAATCGTTCTGCGCCTGCTCGATCCCGGTTTCGAGCGTGGCGGCTACGGTGCCGTGATCGCGGAATGCATTGATGGTCGCATTGGGTGCCGTGTTTACCGTTTCTGCACCGATCAGGTTGTCGATGTATTTCACATCCGAATAAGCGCTATTTTTGGTGCCGGTACTGGCCCATAACAAATATTGCGGACGGCAACCGGCCTTGACGAGATCGGCAAAATATTCGCCGTGGAATAACTGCTTGTAGCGCTGATAGGCCAGTTTGGCTACGGCGAGTGCGGCATGTCCCTGCAATGCCAGCGCCGGTTCGGTACCGATGGCGGCCAGTCGCGGGTCGATATGGGAATCGATGCGGGACAGGAACAGGCTGGCTACTGCCTTGACGCTGCGCCCGTCGCCCCCTTGTGCAATGAAATGCCGCATGCCGCGAATATAGGCTTCGAGGATGCGGATGGTCTGCGTGATCGAGAATAATAAAGTGACATTGATCGATATGCCTTCGCCTATCAGTTGCTCGAAAGCGGCAACTCCGGCTGTCGTTCCCGGCACTTTAATGAGGACGTTGGGGCGGTTTACCGCAGCGCGTAAACGCCGGACGGTGGCAACGGTGGCATTCGTATCGTGAGAGAGGCTGGGTGAGACTTCGAGACTGACGTAGCCGTCATTGCCCTCGGTACGCTTGAATACAGGCAATAGCATATCGCAAGCGGCCTGGATATCCGGGATGACAAGCGCTTCGTAGCGGGCTTCGGCATCCGTGACTGTCGTTTTAAGGCGCGCCATGTCGGCTTTATAGTAAGGGCTGTCAGTCATTGCCTTATGGAAAATGGTCGGATTGGAGGTAATCCCCGAGATACCGTCTTCCTTGATAAGGCGCGCCAGTTCGCCATCCTGCAGCAATGTGCGCGAGAGGTTATCCATCCAGATGGATTGCCCGTATGCGTTGATTTCACTTAATTTGCTCATATCGATCTCCTGATTATCTAATGCAGTGATGATTCAATGATTTCTATTCTAGTCCGTATTTGCTGGAGCTGCGCCGACTCGGTCGTGTTTTTTTCCTCAAGCAGCAAATAGGCGAGCAGCGGCCGCCGCCAGCCTTGCGCCGCTGCGGTATCCGCAGCTATTTGCAAGGTCTTCAGGTTGAACTGGTTGCGTTTTACCGCAACGCCGCTGGCGACGAGGCGCGAAAGCGGATCATTGATGTGTTGCAACAGCGGGTTGATATCGTCAGCGGTGGATTTGTTCACGAGTGGCGCGTATTGCGCCGGCAGGTCGGCGCTGTTAAGTCCTTGCCAGTCTCCGCTGATAAAGCGGTAATAAGCGGCATCCTGAGCGCTGGTCGCATTTGCCGCCAGCGCGGTGTATGCCTGGCAAGGGGACGGATCGACAGCTGCGGTCTGTACGCCGCATTTGACCAGCTCCAGGTGGGCGACGGCGGCGATATCCCCGGTAGCTGCTGTGGCCGCACGTGATTTGGCGAAGCTGGCTTCGGCCAGCTTGCTGCGTCCTTCCAGATAATACTGGGTATAGCGGGCGATTCCTGTCTGGGTGTCGATTTTCCAGTCGGGGACGGTGGGGCCGCCGCTGCATGCGGCCAGCGTGCTTAACAATATCAGGCTGAAAAGGGTTTTCATGGCAGCTTGACCTCGCCAGCCTTGCCTGACGGCAGGAAACGGTTGATTCTGGTGATGAGCTGATTGGTTTTGCTGATGGCTTCATCAACCTCGGAACGCAATTGCCCCATGTCATCCGTACCTTCTTTCAGATTGGCGGTGAGCCCATTGGCATTGACCAGCAATTCATCGACCTTTTTAAGGCTGGTGCGGATATCTTCCAGAATTAACGGCAGCTGGGCTACGGACTGGTTGGCATTATCCAGTAGTCCCCCTTTGTCAAAAGCCTGGTGGTCGAGCTTGTGCGATATCTGGTTGAGGTTCGCTGTCAGCTCGCGGGTGTGCTGCAGCGTATCCATCAATACTTGCGCGTTCTGCTCGCTCCCCAGCACGCCTTGCGCCACGCCGTATTTGCCGGTCATCTGCCGGGTAATGGTTTTTGCATTACTCAGGGTCGCATTGATTTCACCGTCGCGTCGCGTCAGATACGCCACGTTTTTGGCGACCGTGCTTAATTGATCCAGAATGTCATTGGCCTTGGCTGCCAGGGCCGGGACATCGACACCGCCGCTGCCCAGATTAAGCAGATATTCCTTTTTCGGATTCAGCAAAGGATTGTTCAGATTGCTGACTTCAACCCGGATTTTGGCAGCGCCTACCAGCGGTTTGTCGAGGGAGAACTGGCTATTTGTGCGCAGCCATTTGCTTTGCCGGCTATCGACACTGACGATGATGCGCGCCATGCCCTGCGGGGTGAGCGAAATTGAACTGACTTTGCCGATGGTGATACCGCGAAAGCTGAGCGGCATGCCGACATTGATGTTCTCGGCGTTGGGGGCGATCAGCGTGTATTGCAGGCTGTGCTCGAACCAGCCACGGGCGTAGAGCAGATAAATGAAGGAGGAGGCGCTGATCAGCACGGCGGTGAGAAGAAACAATCCCACTTTGAATTGTATGGACTTATTCATTTTCGATACTCATAAACGGATTGATTCCAGATGTAATCGATGATGCGATGATCGCTGTATTCGTGCTGCAGACAGTCCAGCATGTCATGCAATACCTGAGGATACGGTACATCGGCCAGCAGCAGGGCAGGGCGGTCTATGACGATGAGCGGACGGCGCAGCATGATGGCGCGTGCCATTTTTACCGCAAAGCGCTGGGTCAGCGTCAAGTCTTCGTCGCGTTTGAGCGCTATGTCGCCATGCGTCATGCAGTCAAGTACGCGCTGGGCCTGAGCGCTGGCTTCATGCCAGGGCGTAGCATGATGGAATTGGGCGATCAGTGCGATGTTTTCCAGCGCGGTCAGGTTTACCCGTAACGGCAGATCGGGGGAAACCAGCGCGCATTCGTATCCGCTGTCGCCCAGCAGTGCGCGGATTTGCGTCCGCCGTGCCGGCTCGTCATCGCACCACGTTACATGTATTTGAACGTCAATGATGCCACCTCGATCAATACAATTGCAAAGAACACGCGCATCATGCCCTTGAGTACCGAGACCGGCACCAGAAACAGACGCTTGGGGATTTCCAGACCGGTCTTGATCGGAATCAGCGTGACACACAGACCGAACAGGATGGTTTTACCTGTCAGCCCCAGCACCTGCGTTACCGGCAGCAATTGTGCCATGTCATGCGTATAGTTTGCCAGATTGCTCCAGTCCAGGCCGTATATGACGAAGAACGCCACCACGAGTGCACTGAGTGCAGACAAGCCGGTCAGCGCCAGTACCGAGAGCACGCCGCCGACAACGCGAGGCATGAATTCATAGCGGGCAGGGTCGATTTGCGCATGCTCGAACGCCACGATCTCGTTGTTGACATGCATGAGCGCGATTTCGGTATTGATCGCAGCGCCGGAGCGCAAGGCGACAAACAGCACCGACAGCAGCGGCAATAACTCCATGACCAGAAACCCCACAATCAGGCCGGGCACATACTCGGACAGACCGAAATCGCGTGCGACCGACACCATGATCCGGATCAGCACGCTGCTGATAACCAATGAATAAATCAGGAAAATCGGCAACGCCTGCACTGCGGTAAAGTAGATTTGCTTGGTGATGATCCAGCGTGTCGCGCTGTCATAGGTGTGGGGGTTGAACGCGACTTCAAGCAGATGAAAGCCGAAGCGCAGCAAGGCCATGAAAGCCGCCCAGCGCTTCAATACTGCATCGCCCAATTGTTCAATCCAAGCCGTCAATGCAGATTCCCTGTTGTTATTAATGGTGATTAGTATCTATTGTGAGCGCGCAATGCGCAAGTCGGGGTAGAATAATTTATCTTTACCTGCCGGAGGCTATTATGATCAATCGACGCGTAAGCATCGCACTTTGCATGATGTTACTAAGCGGTGCCGTGCATGCCGCCCAGAATGGCGTACTGATAAGAAGTGAAATATTGCATGCCCAGCCTGCAAGCAGCAGCGCGAATGTAGGCAGCGTCGCCAAAGGCAGCAACGTGAATGTCCTCGCCAAAAAGAGTGGCTGGATACAGGTCCGCACCGGGACAAAACAAGGCTGGGTAAGGATATTGTCGGTGCGCACTTCGGCAGCCTTTGCCAGCAGCGCCGCATCCGATATCGCCGGTGTCGCGCAAATGGCGACCGGGAAACGTCAGCCCGGGCAGATCGTAGCCACGGCGGGTGTGCGCGGTCTGAGCGAAGAGGACCTGAAAGCGGCGCATTTTAATGAACAGGGGTTGAATGAGCTGGCAGGTTATAAACTGAGCGCTTCTGCGGCGCAGAGTTTTGCCCGTCAAGGCAAGCTGGTTCGCCGGTCCATCCCCTACCTTCCTGATCCTAATGCGGCTAATTAACTCGCGGAGCAAATCATGATGAAAAAAATATTAATGGTATTGCTGGCAACCGTATCCGTTGCGCCATTGGCGAATGCATTTGATTTGAATGACCTGGGCAATGTTCTGAAACAGTTCCCCACCAATCAGAATACGACGACCACGACTGAGCAGCCTGCAAGTAATAAACTTGATCCGGCTACCGTCCTGCTCGGGGCGCTGAGACAGAATTCGGTGGATGACGAAGTGCAGATCGGCCGCCAGATTGCGGGTAACCTGTTGGGTGCATCGCCGCTGGTCAAGAATGCCGCATTGCAGCATTACGTCAATCAGGTCGGGCGCTGGGTGGCGCTGCAAAGCGAGCGCCCGGATCTGCCCTGGCAGTTCGGTGTCATCGACAGTACCGACATTAATGCGTTTTCGGCGCCGGGCGGATATGTATTTATAACCAAAGGATTGTACAATAAACTTAATAATGAATCTGAACTTGCAGGCGTGCTGGGACATGAGATCGCGCACGTGGTGCGCAAGCATCAGCTTAAAATTCTGCAGCAAAGCCAGTGGATAGGTCTCGGCGCCGATGCGCTGGGCAGGGAAGTCAAGGGTCAGGACACTATCCAGAATCTGATCGGCAGCGGCGCCGAGATCATGTCGCGCCGGCTGGATAAAAATGCCGAGTTCGAGGCCGATCGCATGGGCCTGGTGCTGGCCGCCCGTGCCGGTTACGATGCTTATGGCCTGCCTGCCGTTCTGGAAGAGATCGGCCATGTCGCGCCGGGTGACAGCAGTGTTGCGCTGTTATTCAAAACCCATCCTGCGCCCGATGTGCGCTTTAGCATGTTGAGCGCGGCCGTCGGCGACCGTCTGGATAATCTGCCGCCGGGGAAAGAGCTTGCAGACCGTTTTCATCGCGTCAAATAATCAGGAAAGATTACTATGTATTATGTGGTTACAGGAGCAGCCGGTTTTATCGGCTCCAATATCGTCAAGGCGCTGAACGCCCGGGGCGTCACTGACATTATCGCGGTCGATAATCTCAGCCATGCTGACAAGTTTAGCAATCTGGTGGAATGTGAAATCGCGGATTACATCGATAAGACCGATTTCCTGCAGCTCATGCATAAAAATGCCCTGGACGGCGCGGTGCTGGCTTTGTTCCATCATGGCGCATGCACCGATCCGCTGGAAAGCGACGGGCGTTACGTGATGGAGAACAACTACCGCTATTCGATGGATATGCTGGATTTCTGCCAGGAGAATCAGACGGCTTTCCTGTATGCCTCATCGGCAGAGGTATATGGCGCCAGTAATGTATTTGCCGAGGCGCGAGCGAATGAGTCGCCTCTCCATGTGGGCGCCTATTCCAAATTCCTGTTCGATCAGGCTGTACGCCGGATTTGGGAAGACCGGACCTCGCAAATCGTCGGTTTGCGTTATTTCGATGTATACGGTCAGGACGAACAGCATAAAGCCGATGCGGCATCCGTCGTTTATCAGTGTTTCAGCCAGTTCATGGCAAATGGCAAGGTCACCTTGTTCAAGGGCGCTGAAAGCGTTGCGAACGGCGAACAGAGCCGTGATTTTGTCTCTGTTACGGACGTGGTGCAGGCAAATATGTGGTTTCTCGATCATCCCGGGCAATCCGGCATTTTCAATATCGGAACCGGGCGCAGCCATACGTACAATGATGTCGCCGTCGCCGTGATCAACCAGTGCCGCCGGCTCGCCGGAAAGTCAGCGCTGGAGCTGGCCTGGCTGCAGGCGCAGGGCATGATCGAATATGTCGATTTTCCTGAGAAGCGCCAGGCCCGTACCCAGGCCGATATCAGTGCCCTGCGGCAGGCAGGCTACGACGCACCCATGCTTGATCTGGAACAAGGCGTGGCAACTTATGTCGATGCATTATATAAACAGTACAAGGCCTGATCATGCCTATCTATAAAACTCTGGAAGATTTCGTCGGCAATACTCCGCTGGTCAAGCTCAAGCGCATGCCGGGTCAAACCGGCAATACCATACTGGTCAAACTGGAAGGCAATAATCCCGCCGGGTCGGTGAAAGACCGTCCGGCGCTGAACATGATCAACCGTGCCGAGGCTCGCGGCGAGATTCGTCCCGGCGATACCCTGATCGAAGCCACCAGCGGCAACACCGGCATTGCGCTGGCGATGGCTGCTGCCATGCGCGGCTACAAGATGATACTGGTGATGCCCGAGCACATGAGCATAGAGCGGCGTCAGGTGATGCGTGCATTCGGTGCAGAGATCGTATTGACCAGCAAAACCGGTAGCATGGAAGAAGCCATCGACGTAGCCAATAAAATGCAGCAGGCCGGGCAGGGCAAGATCCTCGACCAGTTCAGCAACAGCGACAATCCACAAGCGCATTTTGATACCACAGGCCCCGAGATATGGCGCGATACCGAAGGCACGGTGACGCATTTCGTCAGCAGCATGGGCACCACCGGCACGATTACCGGTACCGCGCACTTCCTCAAATCGCAGAATCCCGCAGTGCGTATCGTCGGTGTGCAGCCGGAAGAAGGCGCACAAATCCCCGGCATCCGCAAATGGCCGGAAGCCTATCTGCCGAAGATCTACGACAGGCAGTGCGTGGACGAGATCCGGCTGGTGAGTCAGGCCAACGCCGAGGAAACCACGCGCCGGCTGGCACGCGAAGAAGGCATCTTCGCCGGGATATCCTCGGGCGGCGCGCTATTCGCCGCACTGGAGCTATCCAGGCAGGTCAGCAATGCCATCATCGTTTCCATCGTCTGCGATCGCGGCGACCGTTATCTATCCACCGGCGTGTTTCCGGCCTGAATATGGCTGACGATGCGTTTTTTATGCACGAAGCGCTGGCGCTGGCACAGCAAGCCTGGCAAATGGGTGAAGTGCCGGTCGGTGCTGTAGTCGTGCACGAAGGCAAGATCATCGGGCGCGGTGCCAATGCGCCTATCTCGCGGCATGATCCCTCCGCCCATGCGGAAATGCTGGCACTGCGCGATGCTGCGCAGTATCTGAGCAACTACCGTCTGCCTGAAGTAAGCCTGTATGTCACGCTGGAGCCATGCGCCATGTGCGCCGGGGTAATCATGCATGCGCGTGTCTCGCGGCTGGTGTTCGGTGCCAGCGATCCGAAAACCGGCGCGGCCGGCAGCGTGCTCAACCTGTTTGATGAACGCCGGCTCAATCATCACACCGAGATTCAGGGCGGCGTGCTGGCAGCCGAATGCGGTGCCATGCTGTCGGCCTTCTTTGCCGAGCGTCGCGCCCAGCTCAAGAAAGTGAATGCAGCCGTATGAAAAAACGCATAGAGATCAGCATTCGCCTGCAGCAGTTGTATCTGTTTGAAGATGACGACAACGGCGACCCGCAGCTATTGCGGCAATATCCGGTATCCACTGCCGCCAACGGCCCTGGCGAGCAGATGGGCAGCTATAAAACCCCACGTGGTCGTCATGTTATCAGCGATAAAATTGGTGCAATGGCGCCGCTGTTTGCGGTATTCAGTGCCCGTCAGCCCACCGGCGAAATCTGGAACCCGCAACTGGGTGCCGCTCATCCCGAGCGCGACTGGATATTAAGCCGCATCCTGTGGCTGGACGGACGTGAACCCGGCAAAAACCAGGGCGGCGAAGTCGATACCCATGCCCGTTATATCTACATCCACGGCACCAGCGAAGAACACCTCATCGGCAAGCCGACCTCGCACGGCTGCGTACGCATGCGCAACGCCGATGTGGCGGATCTGTTTGAACGGGTGGAAGAGGGTGCTGCGGTGAATATTACTGAATGGTAAATCATGGCTTTGGCGGATCGATTTGAACTATTCACGCTAATTTCATTTGGGAATCGTTTATTCTGATTGTTGTAAATATCCCAAAAAGGGATATAATTATCTATGCATATTATTTCCCACTTGAAAATAATCCAGGCGCAAGCGGTACATCCTGATTGTAGTAGTGCACTGGATCAATGGTACAGGCTTACGAAGCGAGCAAACTGGCGCAATTTTGCTGAAGTGAAAGCGTGTTTTCCGGCTACTGACAAGGTGGGAGATAAGTACGTATTTGATGTGGGCGGCAATAAATTACGACTGATTGCGGCCATCCACTTCAATCTTGGCCGAGTATTTGTGCGGGCGGTGCTGACGCATAAGCAATACGATAAAGGAGACTGGAAATGAATGCACGACTGGATGTTGCGCTCGCACATTGGGGTTATATCGCCCCACTGCTAACGCCACCTGCAACCGAGGCTGAATATCAGGCTTTGGTTGAATCGCTGGATGCGGTACTGGATGCGGGTGGTGCTGATGAATCGCACCCTTTGGCAGGGTTGGCTGTCATGTTAGGCGATTTGGTATCCGCTTATGAGCAGGTGCACTATGCTATGCCGCCTGCAATGAGCGGGGCTGAGGTATTGCAGTTTTTGATGGAGCGAGAAGGTTTACGTCAGTCGGATTTGCCGGAGATCGGCAATCAGGCCAAAGTATCTGAAATTTTATCCGGCAAGCGCAGCATCAATCTGCGCCAGGCACGTGCACTGGCTGCCAGATTCGGTGTGTCATTGGCGTTGTTGGCAGCCTGACTAGCTCCTAAACGCTGCCTGCATGGCTGCAATCATGTAGCCATGATCCATTACCCCCGCGCTTTCGCGCAGACTATGCATCGCCCACATCGGGCAGCCCACATCGACACTGGCAATTCCCAGACGTGACGCAATAATAGGCCCTATGGTGCTGCCGCAACCGAGGTCGGTGCGGTGAGTGTAATGCTGCACTGGCACGCCCGCAGCCTCGCACAGCGTCATGAACCGCGCCGCAGTATCGGCATTGGTGGTGTAACGTTGGTTGGCGTTGGTCTTGATCACCGGGCCGGCATTTACCATCACCCGGTGGCTGGGTTCATAGGCATTGAGAAAATTGGGGTGATACGCATGCGCCATATCGGCGCTGATAAAGAAGCTTTGCGCCAGCGCGCAATGTTGCGCTTCTGCATCCAGACCAAGTGCGTTGGCGATGCGCTGAATCATGTCCTGGGCAAAACTGCCGCCCGCACCGGTGGCGCTCTCGCTGCCCACTTCTTCGTGATCGAAGAAAGCGCAAATATTGGTTGCACTGGCATCTTCGCTGGTGAGCATTGCGGTCAATGCCGAATGGCAGGACGCCAGATTATCAAGCTGACTGTCGGCGATGAATTCCTGATCTGCACCCCAGAACGCACCGCGCTGGGTATCAAACACATTCAGCTCATAGGTCAGAATGTCATTGATATTCACGTCCAATGTGCTGGCAACGTGGCTGAGAAACTGCTCGCGTGCGGTTTGTTTGTCTGAAGCCAGCCCGAAGATCAGCGGCAGTTCGGTCTGCTTGTTGAGCTTCAGTCCCTGCTCATTGACCTCGCGGTTCATGTGTATAGCCAGATTGGGCAGGCGCACCAGCGGGGTATCGAATTTCAGTAGACGCGTGGTAAAACCATCCGCGGTGCGAATATTGACGCGCCCGGCCAGGCTCAGATCGCGGTCGGTAAAGGTCGCCAGAATAGGCCCGCCGTACACTTCCACCCCCAGCCTGACCACGCCGTCGCTGGCCTGCGCGGTATGGGTCTTCAGACGCAAGCCCGGCGAATCGGTATGCGCGCCTATCATGCGAAAGCCGGTCTCAGCCAGACTGCGCTGCCCCAACCGGAAGGCGATCACCGATGCACCGCCACGCACGACGAAATAGCGCCCGCCCTGCATCAGGTTCCAGCGCTCGGTTTCCTTCAGCTCGCTATAGCCTTGGGCCAGCAGGCGTTGCACGACGCTTTGCACCGCATGCCAGGGGCTGGGGCTGGCATCGATGAAATTGAGGAGGTCTTGCGCCTGGGCACGGGTCTGGTCGGGAATGGTCATTGCGGTTAGCTATCATCAAAAATATCAGTCGATGATAACGAGATTTAACCTGAAAAGGCAAGAATAAAGGGGAGGGCCGTAAATCAGTGTGAGCCAGCTACACTCATAATTGATCCAGCGGACTGGTCACACCGCGTCCGCCTTTGTTCAGTACATGGGTGTAAATCATGGTGGTTGAGACATCTGAATGTCCAAGTAGCTCCTGAACGGTGCGGATGTCATAGCCGGATTGCAGCAAATGCGTAGCAAAAGAATGGCGCAAAGTGTGTGGTGTAGCAGGTTTGACCAACCCAAGGTCGCGCACAGCCTGTTTAATGGCCCGCTGCAAACCTTTTTCATCCATATGGTGGCGGCGGGTTACGCCTGAGCGTGGATCAACCGATAAGTTTCGTGATGGAAAAACATACTGCCAATCCCATTCGTGACCCGCATTGGGATATTTTTTATCCAGCGCAAACGGCAAATATACTTGACCGAAATGCTGTGCCAGATCTTCGTCATGCAGGGCCTTGATCTTGAGCAAATGTGCCTTGAGTGGGGCGATCAAGGTTTCCGGCAGCATGGTGACTCGATCCTTGAAGCCTTTGCCCTCGCGCACAATGATTTCACGTCGAGCAAAATCCACATCCTTGACGCGTAAACGTATCGCCTCCATCAAGCGCATGCCTGATCCATACAGCAAATTACCAACCAGGGCATGGGTACCGGGGAGGCGAGATAACACAGCCTGCACTTCGCTAACCGTCAAAACCACAGGCAAGCGTTTAGGCGCCTTGGCTTGCGTCACGTTATCCAGCCAAGGTAGCTGTATTTCCAGCACCTCGCGATATAAAAATAACAATGCGCTCTTTGCCTGATTCTGCGTAGAGGCGGCGACGTTGCCAGCCACCGCGAGATGCGTAAGAAATGCCTCAACATCAATTGCCCCGAGGCTCTTGGGATGCTGCTTGCCATGGAATAAAATATAGCGTTTAATCCAATCCAGATAGGTCTGCTCAGTGCGAATACTGTAATGTTTTACGCGTAACTTATGACGTACCTGGTCGAGCAGCTTGGGGGGATTTGTGGTGGTGTTTTCAACAGGAAAATTAGGGTGTGCCAAAATTTTATCCTTATTAAATACAATGCATTGGAAAATTATTTCCAGATTATACACCTTGAAGGTGCTTTTATCGGCGCTTTTTAGGGTGTCTACTTTACGTTAGCCTACAAAATCAACAACCATGGATTACCGAGAATTTTTTATCCAGTTTCAAGATCACCTTGCGCCCAAGTTAGACACTTACGAGCAAGCTATATACTTGTACATATTCAGGCATAGTCGCTTACTTGGCATTGAAGAAGTGACCATTGGTTTCAAGTCTGCTCGAATT
The DNA here is from genome assembly GCF_002162035.1 of Sulfuriferula sp. AH1. NCBI lineage: Bacteria > Pseudomonadati > Pseudomonadota > Betaproteobacteria > Nitrosomonadales > Sulfuricellaceae > Sulfuriferula > Sulfuriferula sp. AH1. Next base: position 1,531,069 of record NZ_CP021138.1, on the reverse strand, counting down.
CGGATGGCCTGTGGCATAGGTGAAAAAGGAAAACCCATGTCGGAAAATTCGGCCTATGTAAAGTTGGCATCGTTGCAAGAGAAAGGTTGCATTTCTATTCTTCGCACTACTCATACAGGCCGTGCATTAAAGCTGCATCTGCCGAACGAAATTCCAGGGGTAATTCAAGAAGCACAGCCGGAAGTTGAGTTGGATTTAGAGAGCATGGATTTTTTTAATGTTCCAGAAAATCGGGTTCTGCTGTTAAAACGGGAAGATTTTCGCTGCTTCTATACACTTCAAAGTCTTGATGAGAGCAATTTCGTTGTTGAGCATGTTGTATCGAGACCGGAAGGTAATAATAGTTATAAAAATTTGGTAGCCGCCTCTCGTGAGGCAAATAATAAAAAAGGTGCAACTTCTGCCGAAGATTTTTTGCGTAGGCTATTCCGAGAAGGTTATCTTAGTGAAACTGAATTCCAAGAACGCAACCGCAAATTGACGTTGTTAAAAGCAGGTGAGCTTAAGCCGCCAATTTCGTAGGCTAACCCGGCATTCGAGCGGGACTGCCCAGAAGCGGGCAGCCCCTCAATTTTACGTTAGCCATTTAGGAGATTAGCTTGCCACTCGACAATAATATTTACCGCGTCTTGCTCGATAGCGATTGGCAGCTTGCTGATCTTTACACTTTCCCCCATGCGTTCTCGCAGACCTATGCATTCGTCTACTGTCTGGACTCCGAGCTTGACCCGAGAGACAGAGACAGAATAAACACGGCACTGACTGATTATCCGTGGAAGGGCGGGTATAGCTACGTCAACATCTATACCGTTCTCCAAAACCAAGTTCCTCCCCCAGAGCGCCCGAAGATTTATTCAATTCAGAAGTCATCTCCTGGTTGGCTCGATCTAGTGCTCAATGTTGACGTTGCAATTCAGGTCGCAAAGTCTGTGGGTGTGCTTCTTGGAACGGCAGCCGCTGCTACCAAGACCTACAGCTCAATTCAAAGAACCCTGTCCGATCTCAACGTACATCGTCAGAAAAATAATCTTCAGAATACCAAGCTCACACAGGCAGAAATAAAAAACATGATGAGCATGTCGAACGACATCGCAAAGCACCTCGGGTTTAAAAATGTTGCCGAGCTTCACAAACAGACGGGCAATCCAGAGGTCAGCTTAAAGCTTCTGCTTGCCCATTACCGGCGTTTGGCAATCATGGCCGAGTTTGTTCAAAAAGGTAAGGCTGCTCTTCCCGAGAAAGTGAGCAGAAATGGCTAACCCGGCGTTCGAGCGGGACGCCGCAAAAGCGCGGCGCCCCTCAACTTTACGTTGCACGCAATAGGTGTCTCCGATTTGGCAACCGATGATTTTATACCTAAAGTCGAGGCTATATAAAGGGTTGCCAAATATGGTACGGTGCAAAGCGTTGCACGTACCGGTGTATAACGCGAGCGTTGATGCACACGGTCGATGCAACGCTTTGGTTTATTCATATTGGAGAGGGTGTTTTTTGCCGAAGATGCTTATCAAATACCAGGTTGTTATGTGCCGCCACCTCTCACGTCCAACGGTTCGTCCAAGCACACTCGCCGCCCTATGGGCGTCAAGGTGCTTAACTCAATTACGTTGGGCATTCACATGTTCATCTCCTATTACGTGGTTGTATTTAATCACTAAAATGCTGGACACCAAATGACAACAAAAACCTGTAAAAATTGCGGATTCACTGGAGAAATTATTCATTTCAAAAATGGTCCACGGGGCAGAAAGGTTCACGACGAGTGTCAAACATGTCGCAATGAAATAGCTAATTCGATTGACCAACGCTCCCAGCTATTTACTTACCTTGGAAAGTACAGAGATGCATATCGTGCTCTGACTTTGGGGGCAGACGTAATGAATAACTTTAAGAAATGGAATTTAATCCCTTCTTATGCTAATGGTGGGGAATATTTGGGAAGTATGCACGATACTCACTTTGTCCCAATAGCTCATCTTGCACTTGAACATGCTGAGTCTGATATTAAAGTAGGAATCAACTTAATAAGAGAGATTGAAAATGCACTTGGCCCGATAGTATCAATCACGCCAGATATGAAATTTGAACGCAAAGTTTGGACACGTGAAACTATTCGAGCAGATATTGTTTTATATGAATCGATTCCTACTGGAACGGGTGATAAGAGCAAAGTGACCATCAAAGTTCCAGAAAAGAAGAACGCACTGCGTCGTCTATTCGGCATTTAGTAGAAGTGCCAACATTGAGAATACCCAACCCATCATTCAAGCGGGGCGCGCTAAAGCGCGCCCCTTAATTCAAACGTTGGGTTTCACCAGTTTACCTCACTTATAGCAGGCACTCATAATGAAAAGAGACTGGGATCTGATACGCAAGCAACTTAACGATGTTGAAGAGGGTAATGATCTTTTTTATGAGATTCCCTCAGAACCAGTTTGGGAGAGTCAAGAATGGGATATTTACGAAAAACAATTACAAGAACATCGGGCAATTGAAGGTCGAATATTCGGGCATTTTGAACTGCTTGTTAATGCTGGATACATTGATGGTTTGCAAGTTGTAAGATCGGCAGATGGGTTGTTTAGCTACGGTCTTCATAGCCCACGGCTAACGAGGGCAGGTCATGATCTTCTTGATACTATGAGATCAGCCACGATCTGGGAAAAGATTAAGACAACGGCAAAAGCAAAAGGCATCGAATTGACCTTTGACGCAATTAAGGCATTAGGCGCGCTTGCATTAAAGAGCGCATTCGAGTAATAGCTAGTTGCGAGGCCCAACCCGGCATTCAAGAGGGACGCGCTAAAGCGCGCCCCTTAATTTAACGTTAGATGTAGTAGTTCCGACTTGATCTGACAGTATGGCCTTGCCAAAGGTGAGGTTACCCGGTTTGATATAGGTGCGAATCTTTATCAAACAAAGCGCGCAAGCGCCAAGGAGTAACCCCATGAACAGTTTTCACCAAAACGTTATCAAACACAAGGTTGGCCTGCTGAATCTGGCTGCTGAACTCGGTAATGTGTCCCGCGCCTGCAAGGTGATGGGCTTTTCCCGCGATACCTTCTACCGTTATCAGTCGGCTATGGAAAACGGTGGTGTCGACGCCCTGATCGATGCTAATCGCAGAAAGCCGAACCACAAGAACCGGGTTGAAGAGGCCACAGAATTAGCGGTTGCCGCCTTCGCCCTGGAACAACCGGCATTTGGTCAGGTGCGCGTATCCAATGAGCTGCGCAAACGCGGCATCTTTGTTTCTCCCTCTGGTGTACGCTCTGTTTGGCTGCGGCGTGATCTCGAATCGTTCAAGAAGCGCCTGACTGCACTGGAACGGCATGTTGCTGAAACGGGCGAGGTGCTGACCGAAGCGCAAGTAGGCGCCCTGGAAAAGAAACAGGACGACGATGTGGCGCATGGCGAGATTGAAACGGCTCACCCAGGCTATCTCGGCAGCCAGGATACGTTCTATGTGGGCACCCTCAAAGGCGTCGGCCGGATTTACCAGCAGACCTTCGTTGACACCTATTCGAAGTGGGCAGCGGCCAAACTCTACACGACCAAAATGCCGATCACCGCAGCCGATCTGCTTAATGACCGGGTGCTGCCATTCTTCGCCGAGCAGAACATGGGGATGATACGCATCCTGACGGATCGCGGCACCGAATATTGCGGCAAACCGGAATCCCATGACTATCAGCTCTATCTGGCCTTGAATGACATCGAGCATACCAGGACCAAAGCCAATCATCCGCAGACCAACGGCATCTGTGAACGCTTCCACAAGACCATCCTGCAGGAGTTCTATCAGGTCGCGTTCCGGCGCAAGATTTACCGGTCAATCGCGGAGCTGCAAACGGATCTGGATGAATGGCTGGTTTATTACAACAATGACCGCACCCATCAGGGCAAGATGTGCTGCGGCCGCACTCCGACGCAAACACTTATTGACGGAAAGGAGGCATGGCACGATAAAATCACCACATTGAACAACTGAATCTGAACTGACAGCTGCATCTGTCAAACCGGGGAACTGTCAGATCAGATCGCGACTACTACACGTTAGAGGTGTACATGAATCGTGGCCTTTTTCTATATGTGCTTATTTTCTCAGCCGCCCCGCTGATCTCTTTAGCCGAGCAACCCAAGAATATGACCATGCCTGTGAAAACCTTCGCCATTCCAAAACAAAACATTCGAGAGTTAATCTCGCTGCCGTTCGCAGGTTTTGCTACGGATCGAATAATGGTCGAAGGGAAAAAGATCGGTTATATGTATCGCGAAGCAACAACACGCACGGAAGATTCTGGGTGGCGCTTTTTCTCCGGTGATGAAAACCAAGACTACATAAATGATCTTAGTCACACAGGTGTTTACGCATTAAACACCGTCGCAAACTATGACCCGGATATTATTCCTTACCTCAATACTCCCGCCCCGTGTGCATTCGAGAAAATTCCGGGGTCAAACAAATATCGTCCGGTCGCGCCATGAATCAAAACACCTCTAACACTTCAGTCAACCGGACACCCACCAGCTATGCTGGTGGGTTCCCTCCGCTGCGCTCCGGCGCCGGTTACTTCAAACGTTAGAGGGTGTTTGTCAATGTCTCGTAAGCTCACAGATGACACAGAAGATTGGCTAAACCTGCTTGATCTTGACGCAATAGTAGACCCATCAGACAAGTTATCTGAATGCGAATTTTTTCTCGAACTCGCAACGCAAGAAAACGATAAGGACAAATTTCGTTGGCTTATAAGTGCATTTTTTGGCGCGGCCTACAGTTTTTTCGAAATCAATGCCCTTCGGGCATATCAAAGCTTTCATCATCCGGAAACAGGCGACCCAATCGAAAATCAAGAGGCGCTAGAAACACTTCGTTGCTATGTGCGAGTATTTCAAGACGCAAAGCGGCCAACTTACATTAAGACAGCGGGGCAGCACGAAATTACAAAGGAGCTTTATGGTCTCCGCAAAGGCAATACCCACCACTACCCTTTGTCTATGATGACAAGCGGCAAACTGCTTCCGGAGGATTTTCACTTTGGCAGCTTGTCTGGGAAAGGCATTCCTGCATTAGCTTTTTGTCGGCAGGTCATATCACTTATTCGCGAGGTTGAGAATGAACTACAACAGCATTATTAATCCAATGTGTTTTAACAAGGCATTGGTTGCAGTGTTTCTAGCCTTTACCTCAGCGCAGGCTGCGGCAGATGGTTGGGATATGTTTGGTCAACAAGAACAAATGAAAAATTATATTATTGCGGATGTTGGCGAAGTTTCCAAAGTCGAGCCACCGTTTAATATCAAGTGGGATAAAGATGTCTATCGAATGAACGGACGTTGCTTTATGTTTTCTGGTTACACAGGTTATTGGGGCTATGGGAAAAAGGCCGCGCTTCTGTTAGTTAATGCGCAAAAAAGTATCCAGCTTGCGCTAATTGAACCAGCAATCGGCGCAACAAAAGTAGAGTTGAAATCCATTGCGATGATCGAATGCCCATAACTTGGAGAACACCCTCTAACCCTGCGCTCAAGCGGGACGCCACGCAAGCGCGGCGCCCCTTAGCTACTCGTTAGAGAGCTAGAGCCATGGCACTCGATGCAATCGCTGAAATTGTTATCCGCGTTATCGGGCAGTTTGTTGCTGAGGTATTGTTTGTTGGCATCTTCTATTGGCCTGGGTGGGTTATTCTTCGCGTGCTTACGTTGGGGCGCTATCCACCGCCCCAAGAACACCCACACAACCGCGAATTTGTTGCCATAGTAGCTTTTGCTGCATTGCTGGTTGGGTTAACACTATACTTTTCTGGAGCCTTCGCATGAACAAGCCGCTCTCTAACCCAGCAGTCGAGAGGGACTGGCCGATAAGTGGCTTCTCTATGGCCTGCGGTCATTTGTACATCCGGGGCTTCCGCCAAGTTTTGCAATCGGCCAGCCCCTCACTTCTACGTTGGGCGTCAAGGTAACGTATTCATGCGGATATTGACCTACAAGCGAACACACACAGGCGACCCAGATAATAATGGGAGCTTTGGCATCAATGGATGCATGGGGCAAGTAAGAGGCTACGCTTTTGAAGCGGTTATCGGAGTTGGTGGCATTGGTGCAGAGCCGCGTGCATATGGAATTGACCGCAAAATTAACTGGGTTGGCATTAACCCCAAACCATCACGACATCAAGTTAACGGTGCACCTATCATTTCGTTTGAGCATTTTTTTTGCTTGAACACGATGGCCCGTTACTGCACATCCATGCCCCTAATTTGGCGCGCCGGATGTATGAAAATGGTGCGCGTATTTTACTAACTGGATATTCGGAGGAAGAAAAGTCTGAAGCCGTTTCCATAATAAGCTGGGCTCGAAAATCCAATCACAAACAAGTTGGTATCCCCGCTATTCAGCCCTCGCCAAATGTGGGTGATTGTTCGACGGGATGCGGGACCAAAAAATCAAAGGGCGGGTGTAAATGATGCCCAACCCGGCAGTCGAGAGGGACTGCGCAAAAGCGCGCAGCCCCTCGCTTTTACGTTAGGAGTCATCATAATGACCGAGTTACTTGCATTCAAACGACCAACTCACCGAAGTTGGGTAAAGCTTGTGGCTGTCTCGTCGTTTTCTTCATTACTCCCATTTGGTTTGTTTATGGGTGTATTTGCATTATTTGGTTTTAATACAGTACAGTTTAATGGCGAGCCGCTATTTGGCTGGATAGGGTTGCTGGGTGGTTTCTTTGGCTCCATTTTTTTAGCGGGTTTCATTACGATTTTTGCCGCAAGTTTTGGTTATCTCGGTATTTGGCTTTTTTCGCATTTCCGTAATATGGAGCTTGAGTATTTGCCTAAAGCTGATAGCGATAAAAACTCCTAACTTGTCAGTCAAGCGGGACTGTCCGTTATGCAGCTTCGGTTAGGCTTGTGATATTGTTTACCTTTCTGGCTGCGGCATGTTTTAGGCGCGGCCAGCCCCTTACTTTTACGTTAGATAACTTCAGCAGGTACATACATCCATGCTCAAATCATTCTTTGTTCAACTGTGGTGGATATTTCCCCTGCTCATTGCAGGCGTTGTCGTTAAAACTCCATGGTTTAAGGGACTCTTTGGCGAATGGTTGGTCAGGTTGTCTGCAAAGTTCCTCCTTGACCCACAGGAGTACCGACCGATTCACAATGTCACGCTTAAAACACCCGATGGAACGACGCAAATTGATCACATTTTCGTATCAAGATTTGGTTTGTTCGTCGTTGAAACAAAAAACTACAGCGGCTGGATTTTTGGCGATGAGCATCAGCCCATGTGGACACAGAAGATTTTCAAGAAGACCAACAAATTTCAAAACCCGCTTCGTCAAAACTATAAGCATGTTAAAGCATTGGAAGCCCTGCTAAATCTTTCGCCGGAGAAAATTCACTCTGTCGTTGTCTTTGTCGGCGGGAGCGAGTTCAAGACGAAGATGCCGGCAAACGTCACTTACGCGGGTGGATATATTTCTTACATCAAGTCAAAGACCGAGGTTTTTCTGTCGCTCCCCGAAGTTGAGGCAGTGGCCACTGCAATTAGCACCGGTAGAATGGCTCCGTCGTTCGCCACAAATCGTGAACATGTGCAGAATGTTCAACGCCGCTTAGATCCCGATGCGCCAAGGTCATGTCCAGAATGTGGTGAACAAATGGTTCTGCGCATAACAAAAAGCGGAGACCTCGCGGGCAGCAAATTTTGGGGATGCTCCGCTTTTCCAAAATGCCGCACGATCCAAAAAATCACCTAACATGGCGCTCAACCTCGCTCCCTTCGGTCGCTGGACGCTGCGCGATAAAGCCGCGCAGCGCCGGTTAGCTCTACGTTAGAGGTATCCCCCATGATCACTCAAGAGTTTGCTGAGCATTTCGCGAGCGAATGGATTGAATCTTGGAACACCCATGATTTGGATCGCATTCTTTCGCACTACACCGATGATTTTGAAATGTCCTCTCCTGTCATTACCAAAATCACCGATGAAAGCTCTGGAACGCTGAAGGGAAAAGATAAAGTTGGGGCCTATTGGGCAAAAGCCTTGCAGCTAAATCCTTCTCTTCATTTTGATCTCATCACAATCTTGTTCGGTGTAAATAGCATTACCCTCTACTACAAGGGAGCGCGGGGCTTTTCTGCTGAAGTTTTTCATATCAACCCTGAAGGAATGGTTGATAAATCCTACGCCCATTACACTTATGACCTCTAACATAGCGCTCAAGCGGGACTGGCTTACAGCGGGCTCCTTACCTTGAACGTTAGACCACAGGAGCTACATAATTGCATGAGAAAGCCTAATGAACTCGCACGCACACGTATTCGACTCGCACTTCCATATCATTGACCCGGCATTCCCACTGGTGCCGAACAATGGGTATCTTCCTGACCCGTTCACAACGAGTGACTACCTCGTGATGGCGCGATCTCTTGGTGTCGTGGGTGGTGTTGTTGTCTCAGGCTCTTTCCAGGCATTCGATCAGGATTATCTCTTGAGTGCTCTTGAGCGGCTTGGACCAAAGTTCGTTGGCGTCACACAACTGCCCGCATCGGTGTCCGACGCAGAAATCAGGCGGCTTGACGAAAGAGGCGTCAGGGCAGTTCGGTTCAATTTGATGCGCGGCGGCTCTGAGTCAGTCGAACATCTGGAGTCGTTCGCGCGACGTGTGTTTGATCTCGTTGGTTGGCATGCCGAGCTCTATGTCGATGCACGCGATCTTCACGAGTTGCGAGGAACGCTGCTGAGCCTTCCTGCGGTCAGCATCGATCATCTCGGACTGTCAAAGGAGGGTTTTCCAACATTACTGCGCCTTGCGGAGAAGGGCGTAAGGATTAAGGCAACGGGTTTTGGACGCGTTGAATTCCCGGTCGGTCAGGCACTCCGAGCCATTCATGCGGCGAATCCGCACGTTCTGATGTTTGGTACTGATCTACCATCGACGCGCGCACCGCGTCCATTTGAAGCGAACGACATCTCGCTACTACTTGAGGCGTTAGGGAACGAAGGGGGTGAGTTGGTGCTATGGAAAAATGCGGTCAATTTCTATCGTCTTCCATGCTAAAACGAGCAACATCTAACCTTACGCTCAAGCGGGACTGCGCAAAAACGCGCAGCCCTTAGCTCCACGTTAGGTGCCAGCAAGTTTGCTGACTAGTGGAATATTCTCCGCGATTCGTCCGTCTTAACAGAAACAGAAAAACGGAGGTTATTCATGTCGTTAAATCGTCGGGAGTTTATCAATCTAGCAGCCGCAGGCATTGTAACGGGGCTTATGGTGTCAAGCCCTTTAGCTCGTGCCGCTACAAGCTCTAAGATCAAAGCTATTGCCTTCGATGCTTTCCCGATCTTTGATCCCCGCCCGGTCTTTGCGCTTGCCGAACAACTCTTTCCGGGCAAAGGCGCTGAACTTAGCATCGCATGGCGCACTAGGCAGTTCGAGTACCAATGGTTACGTGCATTATCCGGTCACTATGCGGATTTCTGGCAGACAACGGAAGATGCTTTAGTGTTTTCGGGTGAATTGTTAAAACTTGATCTGACCTCGGATAAACGCAAACAACTGATGGATGCTTATCTTGAACTTAAGGTTTGGCCTGATGCCCTGCCAGCACTACGGTCACTTAAGAGTGATGGTATCCGATTGGCGTTCCTATCCAACGCGACTTCGAAGATACTCGACGCCGGCATCAAGAACTCCGGACTTGATGGTCTCTTTGAACATGTTCTTAGCACAGACAAGATAAAATCATACAAACCTGCCCCACGTGCTTACCAGATGGCGATTGATGCATTCAATCTGAAGCGTGAGGAAATTCTCTTCGTTCCGTTTGCCGGATGGGATGCTGCTGGGGCAAAGTCGTTTGGCTATACAACTTTTTGGGTTAATCGCCTGAACCTCCCGGCCGAAAAGCTCGGCGTTGTCCCCGATGCGGTTGGGCAAAACCTAACCGATTTGCTGGCTTTCGTGAAAGCAGCTCGTTGAAATTGATGCCTGTAGTGGTCAAGTATTTTCAGACACAACGATAGGTTGTGTTACTGCCATTTTGCGCTCGAAGGCGGCTGGAGACAGATACCCCAGTGTTGAACGCAGCCGGGTACAGTTATAGAAGCCAACGATGTAATCGGTAATATCACGTTTAGCCTCATCGAAATTAGCATAGTCACGTTGCCACACGCGCTCCATCTTCAGATTCAGGAAGAAGCGCTCCATTACTGCATTATCCCAGCAATTACCCTTGCGGCTCATGCTGCATCGAATACCATTTCGAGACAGCAAAGCCTGGTATTCCCGGCTGGCATACTGACTGCCCCGATCTGAATGCAGCAACAGGCCAACATCAGGGCGGCGCTGTTGCAGCGCCATGGTCAATGCGGCTGCAACGAGCGCGGTTGGCATGGTGGGCGCTATTGCCCAGCCCACTACTTTGCGCGTATGTAAATCCAGCACCACCGCCAGGTACAGCCATCCGGCACGGGTGCGGATATAGGTAATGTTAGATACCCTTGTGCCTGCAATGCATGCGTCAAGTGATAGCTCATTTGAGTTCGCGGGCAAAGAAGGCCGATGCCTTTTTTAATATGTCGTTATCCATGCGTAGTTGACGTAGTTCGGCTTCCAGCTGGCGGATACGCTGCTGTTCCGGCGTCAGCGGTTTGCCTATGCCCGGCTTGCCTGTCAGTTCGCTCTCGTATTGATGAATCCAGCGCCGGATGGCGGTCTCGCCCAAGTTCATGGTCTGGCTGATCTGACTGACGCTTAGCCCTTGATCCTTGACCATGCGTACTACTTCCAATTTGAAATTGGCATCAAAATGCCTGCGTTGCTTGCCCATCTGAATTTCCTCCATAGGTGAATGATCCCCCTATCGGGGAGGCTGTGTAAATTAGACCACTACACCCACCGGAGAACTGCTACCTCGGCTGGCAGGAATCGCTCACATTGCTTGTGCAGCTCGTCGAGCCGGAGATTCCATAGTGATGATGCCAACGAAGATTGAAACGCTGGAAGGTTTCGGAGCCCCCGCTGGACGCGTTCATCCGGTCGCAAGGGGCTTGAGGTCAAAGGCTGGAGCAAGCTGTTGCTGTTAGCCGGAACCAATCATCATGGCGCAAGTCACATTGGTAAATCGCCATTACTGCGCACTGAGATGAAAATAGTCCTTCGGCTTTTCCGTATCGTTCACGGCCTCATGGCAGCGCTGTTTGCCTGTGCTGCGGTCATGCTGATCATCATCGCTTCGCGTATCGGATGGCAGGCCTTTGCGGGCGGACTGGATAGCGCCGCGGCACAGAGCATCATAGAAGCGGTGGGTTTGCTGGCAGCAGCCGTCGTCGCGCTCCAGATCGCCGAGACCATCACCGAAGAAGAAGTCATTCGCGCGGCGGACATCAGCGCGCCTACCCGTGTTCGCCGTTTTCTGTCCCGCTTCTTCGTGGTGGTGATCGTCTCTCTGGCGATAGAAGGTCTGGTTGCGACTTTCAAGGCGATTCATGAAGCGCCCTCACAGCTGCCGTACGCAGCAGCGCTGATCGTTTCCGTGGGCGTATTGTTGGCCTCATGGGGAGTCTTCGTCCGTTTCAACCGGTTTGCAGAAGAACTTGAGCCGGAAGCCATGGCCGAGGCGAAGAGCGAGGATGAAAAACTCAAGCAATGACGGCGGCTGGCATCGGTAAACTGATTTTGATTGCTTAGTGCCGGGTTAGTCGACACAATCAGATATTTCCTCAACTGAACAAGAAAAAATGAACACAGACCAACAACAGGTTTTAAGCAAGGTGCCGGAAGTGACGCTGACCTTCTGGATCATAAAAATTCTGGCCACAACACTCGGCGAGACGGGCGGGGATGCGGTTTCGATGTCGATGCATCTTGGCTATCTCGTCGCTACCGGGATATTTGCTGCTGTCTTCATTGTGGCAGTCATTGCGCAGATTTCCGCAAAGAAATTTCACCCGCTCATCTACTGGACGACCATTATCGCAACAACGACAGTAGGAACGACGCTGGCAGATTTCGCAGACCGGTCTCTGGGTGTCGGTTACGCAGGTGGCACGGCGATACTGTTTGCTTTGCTTATGGCATCGCTTTTCATTTGGTACAGCACGCTTGGTTCGGTAGCGGTGGATACGGTCAGCTCGCCAAAATCCGAAATGTTCTACTGGATCACCATCATGTTTTCTCAAACTTTGGGTACAGCCCTCGGCGACTGGACGGCTGATACGGCAGGTCTCGGCTACGAGGGAGGTGCTATCGTGTTCGGCGCCATGCTGGCGATTATCGCGTTGTTGTATTACCGGACCCGGATTTCCCATACAGCGCTCTTCTGGGCGGCATTCATCCTGACGCGGCCGCTGGGTGCGGTGGTCGGCGATTTTCTGGATAAACCGATCAGTCAGGGCGGCCTGGCATTAAGCCGTTACTCGGCATCGGCAGTTTTATTGGTACTGATCGCATCGGGGATATTCCTTTCCCACAGAAATCGGCAAAACAGGGCGGAGTCTTAGCGCTTTAAGTCAGGCAGCGGAAACATGAACACATGGTTTACCAAAAATCTCGGTGATGCGATGTTGGCAGGGGAGTCGCTGGCCGCTATCAAAGCGCTGTTCCTCGGGGAATACGAAAAGGCAGGCCAGCCGAAGGAAATGGCTGTATTTATTCGCCACGAATCTGAAGGCCGGTTGCATTGCGAAGTCAGAATTTATTTCTCGCCGTCATCTGTTATGGCCGCAACGGCGGTGAATGCCATTCCTTGTGCAAAGCCAGTGCCGGGCGAGCTGGATTTGCTGGCTGGCTCCAGGGATGCATGGCCGATATTTTTTACAGAATGTACTGGATAGCAGCCGGGAAATGGGCGACATGGCTCGCTTGTGGGTAGCCGAGATAAGCGGAACGGTAATCGAGTCTGGTCAACGTCAGGAGAAATGGATGAAGGAAACATTGCAACCCGGTATCCGCTATGAGCATAGATTCACTGTTCCGCAATCGAAGACCGTTCCGGCGCTTTACCCTGAGTCAGACGAGTTTTTGGCAATGCCGGAAGTCTTTGCCACCGGTTTTCTTGTGGGATTTCTCGAATGGGCCTGCATCAAGGCGATTAATCCCCATCTCGACTGGCCACATGAGCAAACGGTCGGTACCCATATCGATGTAAGTCACGAAGCGGCAACACCGCCTGGCCTCGAAGTGACTGCGAACGTCGAATTGATTGCGGTAGAAGGCAGAAAACTGATTTTTGCTGTGGAAGCCCATGATGGCATTGACCTCATTTCCAGAGGGCGGCACGAACGATTCATTATCAATAAGGGAAAATTTGATGCCAGGGTTGCGGCTAAGAGAGCCGGTAACGAACATGAGAATTAAACAATATCAGGTGGATGCATTCGCGACCCGTGCATTTGAAGGCAACCCGGCCGCAGTGTGTCTACTGCCAGGCTGGCTTGACAACGATCTTCTCCAGTCTATAGCGGAGGAAAATAATTTATCCGAAACGGCTTTTTTTGTCCCCTCGGAAAAAGGTTTCGAGTTACGCTGGTTTACGCCAGTAAAGGAGGTTGATCTGTGCGGTCATGCCACGTTGGCAACGGCACATGTCATTTTCGATATTCTGGGCTATTCCGGGTCAGTGGTTACTTTTGAAACACGTAGTGGCGATCTGTTCGTTGAAAAGAAGGGGCGGTTGTTGGAAATGAATTTCCCTGCCCGTTTGCTCAGGCCTTGCAATGTTATCGAGACATTGGTCAAAGGCCTCGGCCAGCGTCCTGTTGAAGTATTGGCTGCAGATGATTATCTGGCGGTTTTCGATAGCGAGGCAATCGTTCGCGCCATTATGCCTGACCAAAATCTGCTGGCCCAGCTTGATTTGCGCGGTGTCATCGTTACCGCACCCGGCACGGATACCGATTTCGTCAGCCGTTTTTTCGCTCCCAAATTCGGCATTCCTGAAGACCCCGTGACTGGCTCTGCGCATTGCGCGCTTGCGCCGTACTGGGCCAGCAAGCTTGGGAGGAATATCCTCCGTGCCAGGCAGGTTTCCAGGCGCGGCGGCACCCTCACCTGCGAGGTGAAAGCCGATCGTGTCGTGCTTTCCGGCTGTGCGGTCACATTCATGGAGGCGGAAATCATCTTCAATCCATGCCGAAAGTTTACTTAAATCCCCCGTAAAAGTTCATTGATGCCCATTTTTGAGCGCGTTTTTTGGCTAGGCCGCCGCTTTGCGGCTTAACATGCCCGATGTGCATGTTAGCCCTCACCGAAAAACGCAATTTACTGCGGTTATATTGAATATGTATCAAATTCCGCGTAGCAGCTCGTTAATACCAACCTTTGATCGCGTTTTTTCATCCACTTTCTTCACAATCACGGCGCAGTACAGGCTGTAGCTCCCGTCTTTGGAAGGCAGGTTGCCGCTGACGACCACGGAGCCGGCCGGAACGCGGCCGTACATGACTTCGCCGGTTTCGCGATCATAGATTTTGGTGCTTTGGCCGATATATACGCCCATGGATATGACGACGTTATCTTCGACGATGACACCTTCGACCACTTCCGAGCGTGCACCGATGAAGCAGTTGTCGCCGATGATGGTGGGGTTGGCCTGCACAGGCTCCAGCACGCCGCCGATGCCGACGCCGCCTGACAGGTGGACGTTCTTGCCGATCTGGGCACAGGAGCCGACGGTGGCCCAGGTGTCGACCATGGTGCCTTCATCGACGTAGGCGCCGATGTTGACGTAGGAAGGCATCAGCACCACGTTTTTGCCGATGAACGAGCCGCGGCGTGCTGCAGCAGGCGGCACTACGCGGAAGCCGCCTTCACGGAAGTCGCGGCTGTTATAGTCAGCGAATTTGGACGGGACCTTGTCGAAGTAGTTGGTGAAACCGCCTTTGATGAAGTAGTTGTCTTCCAGACGGAATGACAGCAGCACCGCCTTTTTCAGCCACTGATGGGTGACCCACTCGCCGTTTTCCTTGCTGGCGACGCGCAGGCGGCCTTTGTCCAGCTCTTCCAGCACATGGGCTATGGCGTCCTTGAGCCTGGGTTCGGCGTTGCGCGGGTTGATGTCGGCGCGGCGTTCGAAAGCTTCTTCGATGAGTTGCTGGATTTCGGTCATTTTGTTTCCTTTTTAATGTTAACTGGTGTGGGTGATTAATTGCTGGATACGGGTTGCGGCATCGACGCATTCGGCGAGTGAGGCAACCAGCGCGATACGGATGAAGCCTGCGCCGGGATTGCTGTCCGCGAAATCGCGGGCGAGAAAGGAGCCGGGCAGTACGGTGACGTGATAGTCCTGATAGAGCTTGCGGGCAAACGCAGCGTCATCGCCGTGGGGGACGCGTATCCACAGGTAGAATGCGGCATCCGGCATCGCGGCAGGCATGACGCTGTTGAGCATGGGCTGTACGGCAGCGAATTTTTCGGCATACAGGCGACGGTTTTCCACCACATGGGCTTCGTCATTCCACGCTGCGACACTGGCCATTTGCACGCTGGGCGACATGGCGGAGCCGTGATAGGTGCGGTAGAGCAGGAATTTGGCGATGATGGCAGCATCACCGGCGACAAAGCCCGAGCGCATGCCGGGGACATTGGAGCGTTTGGACAGGCTGGAAAATACCACCAGATTCCTGTAGTCAGTGCGGCCCAGTTGCTGCGCAGCCTGCATGGCGCCCAGCGGCGGATGGGCTTCATCGAAATAGATTTCGGAATAGCATTCGTCGGCGGCAATGGCAAAACCGTAGCGGTCGGACAATGCAAACAGCGCGCGCCATTCCTCCAGCGTCATGACCCGGCCGGTCGGGTTGCCCGGCGAGCACACGTAAATCAATTGCGTGCGTGCCAGCACCGATTCAGGCACACTGGTAAAATCCATGCGGTAGCCGTTTTCAGGCAGTGTCGGCAGGTAATACGGCTGGGCGCCAGCCAGTAATGCAGCGCCTTCATAAATCTGGTAAAACGGGTTGGGCGAGATGACGACCGGTTGATCAAAGCACGGGTCGACAATCGTTTGCGCGAACGCGAACAAGGCCTCGCGACTGCCGTTGACCGGCAAAATCTGCGTTTCAGGATTGGGGGCAGGGATATCGTAGCGCCGCGCGATCCAGTTGGAGATGGCGAGCCGCAATGTAGGCAACCCCGCGGTAAGCGGATAGCTGGCGAGACCATCGAGGTTGGCGATCAGCGCTTCCTTGATGAATGCCGGCGTAGCGTGTTTGG
This sequence comes from Sulfuriferula sp. AH1, assembly GCF_002162035.1. Classification (NCBI taxonomy): domain Bacteria; kingdom Pseudomonadati; phylum Pseudomonadota; class Betaproteobacteria; order Nitrosomonadales; family Sulfuricellaceae; genus Sulfuriferula; species Sulfuriferula sp. AH1. The sequence goes on along the minus strand of NZ_CP021138.1, from coordinate 1,514,852 downwards.
GTTCACCTATCGACAGATTGATCGCGGTGTATTCGGACGACGGAGTAATTCCGGCGAAAAGCTCCCGTAATTTTTGAAACGGATAGGGTTGTAAAAGGTCAAGATAAGGGTTCATAGCCCAAACGCATTGAGGAAAACCGATATTATAATCCTAAACCCGGCAGTTTGACGGGTTGCAAACGCGATCGCACGGGTAGTCAACGGGAAATATGAGCAGGATTTAACCTTGCAGTCGTCAGATTAATTTATCAAATAAGCGGTCAACACCGGATTCAGGATGATGCACTCAAATAACAAAAACACAGTTCTGCCGATAGCGGCTTTGTTGGCCAGCGCCGCTTTATGGGGCGCTATCTGGTACCCCTATCGCTGGCTGAACGAGATGGGCGTATCCGGGTTGATGTCCACGTTCATCTCCTACGGCATCGCGCTGATCATCGGCTTGCCTTTTTATTTCAGACACTTGAAAAGCATTGTTAATGCAAAATGGTTCTGGTTGGCGATCATCATCACTTCGGGATGGACAAATACCGGTTATGTCATGGCGGTAATCCACGGTGAAATCATACGTGTGTTGTTGCTGTTTTATCTGGCACCGTTATGGACCATCCTTTTTTCGTGGTGGATGCTTGGCGAACGCTTAGGCCGTCTGGGGTATTTTATTATCGTATTGGCGTTGACCGGCGCGATGGTCATGTTATGGCAGGCTGACGGACGATTGCCGCTCCCGGCCAATACTGCTGAGTGGGTAGGTTTGTCCGTCGGCATGAGTTTTGCCTTTACCAATGTGCTGATCAAGAAAACCGACATGATCACTATCGAAGCCAAATCCATCGGCATCTGGATAGGCGGGACGCTGGCGCCGCTGCCCTTGCTGTTGATGCAGCCTGCGGTATTCGCCGGGGTGGGCGACTATACCGCGCTGTTATGGGGTGCCTTGTTGCTTGTTGCGCTGGCAATGATAGGCGTTACCTTGTGCATACAGTATGGCTTGATGCACGTCGCGGCCAATCGCGCCATCGTGATTCTGTTATTCGAGCTGGTGGTCGCCGCGATCAGCTCATACTGGCTGGCGGGCGAGTCTCTCAGCGCCAGGGAGTGGGTCGGCGCGGCGATGATCATGATTGCCAGTCTGTTTTCCGGAAAGCTTGAACAGGAGCATTCAAAATGAGTTTAATGGTAGCGTTTCGTCATATCTCGTTACTGGTGGCAGATTTACAGCGAGCACGCGATTTTTATGAAGGCATACTCGGTCTGGAAATCAACCAGGCTCGTCCCACAATGTCTTTCGCTGGTGTCTGGTACGACATCGGGTCAACGCAAATCCATCTGATGTGTCTGCCTAACCCCGAAGCGGGACTGGTGCGGCCGGAGCATGGCGGACGTGATCGCCATGCTGCATTTGTCATTAGCGATATGCATGAGCTGAAAGAACGCTTAACAAAAGCTGACATTCATTTTACGCTTAGTCAGTCCGGGCGCGGTGCGTTATTCTGTCGTGACCCGGATGGCAACGCGCTTGAATTTATATGCGGATAAGTAAATATATTTCCTGTCGGAAAGCTTGCTGAAATCCTGCTGTCATAATTGGCCGATAGACTGGCGTGGCTTTATTAACTAACTTAGAGGTTTTCTATGCCATTCCGTTTCAATATTCTGACTGCCCTGGTTATCACGAGTTTGCCTTTGGCCGGATGTGCCACGCATCCGCTTCAATCGGAGCAAAAGGCGATGCCATTGTCCAAAGCGGCTACCCAGCCTGCGCCTGTTACCAAACAAACTGCCTATATCATTCCTACAGCCGCCGGCTGGCATGTCATGCCGCTGTTGACGGCCGGAGACTCTGTGAATATGAAGGCGGACGGCAAGCCCTATCAAATGGTAGGCGTGCCTGACGGTTTGGGTGCTTACAGCGATAAAGCCAATCTGATTGTATTGATGGATCACGAGTTGAAACCAACCGAAGGGATAGCCCGTGCCCATGGCGAAAAGGGTGCATTCGTATCGCAGTGGGTATTCGATAAAAATACGCTGAAAGCCACTAAAGGTGAGGATCTGATCAAGCAGGTATTTACCTGGGATACCGCCTCTTCAAGCTATATCTACAACAGGGCCAATAGCTTCGATCGTTTTTGTTCGGCCGATTTGCCAGCCGCGAGCGCGCTGTACAATGCCGGCAGCAGCAAGGGTTACCCTGGCAGGATATTCCTGAACGGTGAAGAAACTACGCCGGAAGGTCGCGTATTTGCGCATATTGCGACTGGCGACAATGCCGGTACCAGTTTTGAATTGCCGGATATGGGAAAATTTGCGATCGAAAATGTGCTGGCGCATCCTGCGACTGGCGATATGACGCTGGTCGCGATGAATAACGATGTGATGCCGGGTAACGTGTATTTCTATATCGGTCAGAAACAGAAGAACGGCAGCGAAATCGAACAGGCCGGTTTGACCGGCGGCAAGCTGTATGGCGTCAAGACTGCGGATGCGATCGAGAATTCGGAGCAGGGCGTAATCGGCGCATTCGTACTGGAACCCATGTTCGGTAATGGCAAGGCAGCGAACAAGTCGGGCATGGATTTGATGGCGGATAGCCGCGAGCGCGGTATTACGGCATTCGCCCGGCCAGAGGATGGTTTGTGGGATGTGAAGCATCCTAACGTTTACTATTTTGTCACGACCGATCGTTTTGACGGCAACAGCCGTTTGTACAAGATGACCTTTAACCAGATTGCCAACCCGGCAGCGGGCGGCTTTATCGAACCTGTATTAAACAGCAAGGACATCGGCGCGCAAATGTTCGATAACGTCACCATGACCGCTGACGGCAAGATTTATATTCAGGAAGATCCGGGTAAGCAGGATCATTTGGCGGGTATCTGGGAATTCGACCCAGCCACGAAAAAAACCGGACGGATTTTCGTCTCTGATCCGGCGCGCTTTGTCGAAGGCCAGCCTGGGTTTTTGACCAAGGACGAAGAAAATTCCGGCGTGCTTGATGTGACTGCGCTGGTCAAGGATGCCGTCTGGTTCGATGCCGGCAAGAAATATCTGCTTGGCGCCACTCAGGCGCATTACAAGCTGGATGGCGAGCTGGTACAGGGTGGTCAGCTGTATTTGATGAGTGGCCCGGCGGCGAATTAATCAATATCGAATCCCGGTGAACAAGGCCCTCAGCATGGCGAATGCTGAGGGCCTTGTTGTTTTCGTCAGAATACTCACGCTAAAATGAACCAAGCTATCGATACTTGTTATCCCTCATATACTTCCTGTCATAGGGTTTGCCACGATGAATGAGTCATTCAGTTATCCGTCCTTGACGCTACCGGGGCTGACGTTTCCGGATCTGTTTACGCTGGAGGGATTGCAACAGCTGGACGATGCATTCCTGGTTCGGGTGAGTGCGCGGGATTCTGACCTGCATGCGCGCTTGCTGCAATATCGGCAAGATGGCGGAGGGCTGCCGCCCATCGAGACCAGTGCCTTGTTGCTGGCTTGCGCGCCGCTGCTGGAGGCGTTTATAAGCGAACTGCTCAATATCGATCAAGCTGTCGCCGCACTGTGCGAGCAGGTGCGTTCCCAGGGTGTCGTCCTCAAATTCAAGAAACTCTATGTGCAAAGACGTGCCCGCAAACGTTTGCTGGTGAAGGATGTAACGGCAAGCTTCGCTGAACTCGATATCTGGCTGGAACGCGAGTTGCCTGCGTATGCCGATCGCGAGTTTGCGGTGGCGCGCTACGGGCTGGCTTTGCTGCATGACGAGCCCGGCAATGCGGACGCGGTAGAGAAACTGACGCAATGGTGCCTGCTCGCCCTGACCGATGAGCAAGGGCGCGCCGCCGTCAGCAGCTGGGCCAGTTTCAATTTGCCGCAGGGAATAGATTATCAGCATCTGGTGGAGTTTCAGCCGCGGAGCGGAGAGCGGGCTGTCGGGGTAGAGGGTTTGCCGGATGCATTGCGGCATCGCGATGGCTTCAAACTGACCGATCCGCGCATGACCGAGCGGGCAGTGATGGGGGAAGTGCATTACTGCATTTACTGTCACGAGCATGACGGCGATTTTTGTTCGAAAGGCTTCCCGGAAAAAAAGGGTGAGCCGGAGCGCGGCTTCAAGCAGAACCCGCTCGGTGTGCTGCTGACAGGGTGTCCGCTGGAAGAAAAGATTTCGGAAATGAATCTGTTAAAGCGCGACGGCCGGAACATCGCCGCGCTGGCGATGGCGATGGTGGATAACCCCATGGTGCCGGCCACCGGGCATCGTATCTGTAACGATTGCATGAAATCCTGCATTTATCAGAAACAGGAGCCGGTCGATATCCCGCAGATCGAGACGCGTGTGCTTACCGATGTGTTGCACCTCCCCTGGGGGGTGGAAATATACGATTTGCTGACGCGCTGGAATCCGCTGCGCGCCCGGCAATACCTGCCAAAACCTTATAACGGCAAAAAGGTGCTGATCGCCGGCATGGGGCCGGCGGGCTTCACCATGGCGCATCATCTGACCATGGAAGGCTGTGCCGTGGTCGGGATCGACGGCCTGAAAATCGAGCCGTTGTCCGATGCGCTGCTGCATGGCGCGGTACGTGATTACGGAACGCTGGAAGAGCAGCTCGATACGCGCATCATGGCCGGATTTGGCGGTGTTGCCGAATATGGCATCACGGTGCGATGGGACAAGAATTTTCTCAAACTCATTTACCTGAGCCTGGCCCGACGCAGGCTGTTTCAGGTATTCGGCGGCGTGCGTCTGGGCGGCACAGTGACGCTGGAGGATGCATGGGCGCTAGGATTCGATCACGTCAGTATCGCGACCGGCGCCGGGCTGCCGCGCGTGGTGGTGATCGAGAACAGTCTGGCGCGCGGCATGCGCCAGGCGAACGATTTTCTGATGGCGTTGCAGTTGACGGGTGCGGCCAAGGCCAGTAGTCTGGCCAATCTGCAAGTGCGCCTGCCTGCCATAGTGATAGGCGGCGGCCTTACCGCGCTCGATACCGCCACCGAAGTGCAGGCTTATTATATCGCTCAGGTGGAGAAGATTTTGCTGCGTTATGAGCGGCTGGCCTGCACACTGGGTGAAGCAAGGGTGCGCGAGCAGCTTGATGAAGAATCCATCGGCATCCTGGAAGAATTCCTGGAGCACGGCAAAGCAGTACGTAATGAACGCATGCGGGCCGCCAGCGCCAACGAATTACCCGATTTCATTCCGCTGCTGCATGCCTGGGGTGGCGTCACAGTGATTTACCGTCGCGGCATGAATGAATCCCCAGCCTATCTGCGCAATCACGAGGAGGTCAGCAAGGCGCTGGAGGAGGGAATCTATTACGCAGAGGGCATGCAGCCGCTGAAGGCGAATCTGGACCGGTTCGCGTATGTGGAATCGCTGACCTGTCAGCGCTTCGAGTTGAGCACGGAAGGCAAATGGGAGGACAGCGGCAGCGTCGTGACGTTGCCAGCGCGTGCGATCTTTACTGCGGCAGGCGCGGCGCCAAATACGATATATGAACGCGAGCATGCGGGCACTTTCGAGATGCAGGGCGAGCATTTCATGCCGCATGTGGAAACATCCGCCGGTTTGCAGCCGGTAAAAGTGGCGCAGAACAACAAGGCGGCGAACGCCGGACCGTTTACTTCCTATGAGTCCGACAGTCACCGGGTGACTTTCATCGGTGACACCCATCCGGTGTTCCATGGCAGTGTGGTCAAGGCGATAGCGTCCAGCATGCGTACCTATCCCCGGATCATGGAGGTGCTTGGACAGCAGGCTGCGGGTGATCCCAATGATTATCCAGCGTTCCGCGAACGGATGGTCGATATGCTGCAACCGCGTGTGGTCAGTGTGCGGCGTCACAGCCCCAGCGTGATAGAACTCGGTATCCGCGCGCCGATGGCGGCGCGCAATTTCCATCCCGGCCAGTTCTATCGCTTGCAGAATTATGAAAGCCTGAGCCCGATGGTGGAAGGCACCCGCCTGCAAACCGAGGGCATGGCGTTGACTGGCGCCAGAGTGGAGACGGACAGCGGGCTGATCTCGCTAATGATACTGGAAGCCGGCGCCAGCTCGCGATTATGCGCAACATTGCAGGTGAATACGCCGGTGGTGCTGATGGGACCGACCGGAAAGGCGACAGAATTGCCCGAGAATCAGACCGTACTGGTGACGGCAGGCCGGCGTGGAGCCGCTGTGATGGGCACGCTGGGCCCGGCGCTGCGTGCCCGCGGCAACCGGGTATTGTATTTCGCCGGCTTTCGTACTGCGGATGAGGTGTATCAGCAGGATCGGCTCGAGGAGGCAGCCGATGCGGTGATCTGGTGTACCGCGAGCGGCCATCCTATCCCTGCACGGCGTCCTCAGGATAGCAGCCTGACTGGCGATTACATGACCATGCTGCGCCGCTACGCCGACGGCGAGTTTGCAGGCAGCGATCCCGCTACGCTGATTCCGTTGTCCAGCGTGGACCGTGTGCTGGTCATTGGCAGCCGGGTGTTGCTGCGCATGATGCAGGACGCGATGCAAGGGGATTTGCGCACCCGGTTTCGTAGCGATGTCACCGCCATCTGTTCCGTCCCCAGCCCCATGCAATGCATGTTGCAGGGGGTGTGTGCGCAATGCCTGCAATGGCATGTCGATCCGGCTACCGGTCTGCGCACACGTGCGGTATTTTCCTGTGCAGGCCAGGATCAGCCGTTGCAGTGGGTCGATATGGATAATCTGGACGCACGCCTTGCGCAGAATTCCATGGCGGAAAAACTGACCAATATCTGGCTGGATTATCTGCTCGTGCGGAGCGGGATTGCCCACGTTTAAAGGATTGCGAGTCGCATCGGGGGATTGATAGTGATTTTTTTCCGGAAGGTAGCCTGTCATGAAAAAAATCGGCATTCGCCATACGAATCAATGTCTTCAATGATGAAGATGCTGGCCATCTCCGGGAGTTTGCGTGCCGCATCCAACAACACGATGCTGCTGCGCGCGATGATGCGTTTGGCGCCGGCAGGCATGCAGATTGAATTGTATGGCGATCTTGGGAATCTGCCGCTGTTCAATCCTGATAAGGAAAGTATCGATCCGCCGTACGTCGCCGCTTTCCGAGAGCAGCTGACGGCTGCGGATGCGGTATTGATCGCCAGCTCGGAATATGCGCATGGTGTGACTGGTGTAATGAAAAACGCGCTGGACTGGATGGTGGGTTGCGAAGCATTTGTGAATAAGCCGGTGGCACTGCTCAACGTCTCGCCAAGAGCTGTGCATGCACAGGCCTCGTTAAAGGAGATCATGAGCGTCATGTCGGCGCGGATAGTGGAGGAGGCATCCATTATCGTACCGATCATAGGCGCGAATCTGGATGAGGCAGCTATCGCGGCTCATCCGCATCTCGCTAATGCGTTGCGTACGGCGCTTCAGGCGCTGCAAATTGCAACAGAGCGCTCCGCATGGAAGATGTGAACTGAATCGGGTTAAATCAATGGGGTGTCAAAGCGTCCCTCGAGTGCCAGCTCACGGATAATGCGGATGGTATCGATATCCGCCTCATGATAAGCCGATTTGCGAAAATCATCATACATCTTGTCAGCCGCATTTTCAGCATCGCTTTTGTTGTCTTCATACACAAAACGCACGAGCAGCACATCATCCTGCGGTGACTCTATCGTCATTTTCAGCGTGGAGGCCGGCACTTCGCCTTGCGCCGGAACTTGATAATGCACATGTTGCTGCGGGGCGAAAGTGACGGTGTCATGCACTGTCAGATTGCCATAATGCGAAATGCGCGATACGGTATTTTCAGACGCCTCCAGTATATGGCATTCATCCAGATGCGGTATGAACAACTTCGGCGATTTGGCACGCAGCACCAGGCCTTGCCAGAGTTGTTCTAGGGATACAGGCGGAATATTGCGATTGTTCGGATTGTTGATTTCAATGATATGTTCGAATTTCATGGGGCACCGCTGGTTATTCCGGATATTTTATCGAAGCCTGACATAAGGTCTTGAACCTTGCAAGCAGCACACTAATCTAAGGGTAAGTCCGGAATATATCGGGAAGCAGGCAGGGAATCAGCAGGTCTTGATGGGAGTGGCGGAGAGGGTGGGATTCGAACCCACGGTAAGTTTGCACCTACGCCTGATTTCGAGTCAGGTACATTCGACCACTCTGCCACCTCTCCGTAGCCCGCTATTGTATCGTCATCCGGCAAAAATTAGAAGTGCCCCGGAATGCTAGACAATTCTTCAAAACTCGGCGAGACTGGCATTTATGCGAATAATACTATTCTTATTGATACTCGCGCTGGGTGGGTGCGATATGCCGCATCTGCCTCCATCCCCCCGCGTCCCATCCCGTCGCCAGAGCAGTCAGGTGAACTAGTGGTGCTGACTCACAACGGCCCGACGACTTATTTTGAAGGCGCCGATGGCAAACCCAGCGGTTTTGAATACGACCTGGTGACTCTGTTTGCCCAGCAATACGGCTATAAGGTGCGTTTTGTCGAGGCGGATAATCTTAACGATTTATTTAATCTGCTGTCGCAGCATCAGGCGCATTTCGCAGCGGCAGGGCTCAGTGCGCTGGATTCGCGCAAAACAAGGTTTCAGTTCGGGTCGCCCTATCTAACCGTGAAGCAGCAGATTATTTACAATACTGCCGAAGACAAGCCTAAAAACTTCAATGATTTGAAAAATCTGCGCGTTGAGGTGGTGGCTGGCACCAGTCATGTGGAAACCTTGCGCAAGGTTGCAGCCAAAGTACCGGGATTGCACTGGACGGAAATGCAGGCCAAATGGGATGAAGAATCGCTGGAACGCCTGTCGCGCGGGGAAGTGGATGCTGTCCTGGTTGATTCCAATGAATTCGATATCGCCCGCAAGTTTTACACCAATCTTGATGTGGCTTTCGAGGTACCGCAGGCGGATCAGCTGGCCTGGGCTTTTCCCAAGATCTCCGATCCGGTGTTGTACAAACAGACGCAGCAGTTCTTCCAGCAAATCAGCCATGATGGCACCTTAAAACGGATCATCGATCGTTATTACGGGCATGCCGATAGGCTGGAAGAGGCGGATGTTGCCGGTTTTCTGGATAAAATGCATAGCGTATTGCCCAAGTTCCGCAAGTTTTTCCAGGAGGCGCAGACGCTAACCGGAATAGATTGGCGTCTGATCGCGGCGATCGGTTATCAGGAGTCGCACTGGGACCCTTATGCCACTTCGCCCACCGGAGTACGCGGTCTAATGATGATGACGACCGATACCGCCGACAGGATGGGCGTGAATGACCGGCTCGATGCGCGCCAGAGTATCCTGGGCGGGGCGAGATATCTCGCAATGCTGATAGACCAGATGCCGCTAAAAATCGAAGAGCCGGACCGCACCTGGATGGCCCTGGCGGCTTATAATCAGGGGCAAGGGCATCTGGAAGACGCTCGAGTCCTGGCGCAGCGGCGCAAGCTTAATCCTGCGGCGTGGTGCGACATCAAGCAGACCATGCCGCTGCTGGCCAGTTCAGCACATCATTCCACGGTGAAGCACGGCTTCTGCCGCGGCGGTGAAGCGGTCGTGTTCGTTGAGAATATTCGTACTTATTACGATATCCTGTTGAAATACGAGCAGCCTTTCAAACCTTTGCTGATGTCTAAAAATGATTAGCAATTGATGTTCTGCTATGTGAAATAGTAATTTTGATACCTTTGGGTATTGTGTTCCGGAATTCTATAAATCGAGTAACTATGCGTCGTTTTGGTTCTGATGGTGGTCAGCCCGGTACTGCCGATTGGCGTACTGTGCGTTTATTGTTGCCTTATTTGTGGGAATACAAATGGCGCGTGTTCATCGCGCTGAGCTTTCTGATTGGCGCCAAACTGGCGGTCGTTTCCATTCCTGTCGTATTAAAACACATTGTCGATAATCTGAATCAGCCGCATGCGCTGCTGACAGTGCCAGTGGCCCTGCTGTTCGGTTACGGCGCGTTGCGTCTGGCGAGCACTGTGTTTTCGGACATGCGTGATATCGTCTTTGCCAAAGTCACGCAGCGGGCGATACGGCGCGTCGGACTGGAAGTATTCAAGCATCTGCATAGCCTGTCGTTACGTTTTCATCTGGAACGCCAGACTGGCGGCGTGTCGCGGGATATCGAGCGTGGGGCTCGCGGCATTTCTTCCCTGATCCATTTAAGCCTGTTTTCGGTGTTGCCGACGCTGATCGAGATCAGCCTTGTGGCGGGGATACTGTTCGCGAAGTTCGACTGGATTTATGCGGCGATTACCCTGGTGGTGCTGGTGATTTATATTGCGCTGACAGTCAGCATTACCGAATGGCGCACCAAACTGCGCCGGCAAATGAATGAAATGGATTCGCAGGCCAATACCAAGGCGATCGACAGTTTGCTGAATTACGAAACGGTAAAATATTTCGGCAATGAGGAATTCGAAGCCAAGCGTTACGATGCCAGCCTGCAAAACTGGGAAGTCGCGGCGGTCAAGAATCAGACTTCGCTGGGAATGCTGAATGCTGCGCAGGCTGCGATTATTGCGATAGGCGTGACCATCATGCTCATGCGGGCATCGGCTGGGGTGGTGGCCGGCAAGCTTACCGTGGGCGATTTGGTGATGATTAATGCATTCCTGATCCAGATGTTCATTCCGTTGAATTTCCTCGGGGTCATGTATCGTGAAATCAAGCAGTCGCTGACGGATATCGAGCGCCTGTTCAAGCTGCTGCATGTCAATCGTGAGGTGGCTGATGCGCCTGACGCCAAGGTGCTGCAGATAAGCGGCGGCGCTGTGTGCTTTGAGAATGTGCGGTTCGGCTACGACAAGAACCGCATCATTCTGCGAGGCGTCAGTTTCACTATTCCGGCTGGACACAATGTGGCCGTGGTGGGCACTAGCGGCGCAGGTAAATCGACCTTGTCGCGTTTGCTGTATCGCTTTTACGAAGTGAATGACGGGCGCATTACGATAGATGGGCAGGAAGTGCGTGAAGTCACCCAGCAAAGCTTGCGCGCCGCGATCGGTATTGTGCCTCAGGATACGGTGCTGTTTAACGACAGCATCTATTACAACATCGCCTATGGCCGTCCGACCGCGAACCGGGAAGAGGTCGTTGAGGCAGCGCGGGCTGCACATATTCTGCAATTTATCGAGTCCCTGCCCAACACCTGGGATACCACTGTCGGCGAGCGTGGCCTTAAACTGTCCGGCGGCGAAAAACAGCGAGTCGCCATCGCACGTACCTTGCTTAAGAATCCGGCTATCCTGATTCTGGATGAAGCGACTTCGGCACTGGATACCCAGACGGAAAAGATCATTCAGGCCGAGCTCAGGGAAATCGCCAGAACCCGTACCACATTGACCATCGCACACCGGCTATCGACGATAGTCGATGCTGATCAGATACTGGTGATGGCGCAAGGTCAGATCGTCGAGCGCGGCAGCCATCGCGAACTGCTCATGGCTGATGGCGTTTATGCCAAGCTTTGGGCGATGCAGCAGCAGGAAGAGGCTGAAGCTGTTGAGCCGTTGTGATAAGCGGTTATAGCCACCCGATTCGTACTTTTACCGGATATCTTAATTAACAGGAGTGATTTATGTCAGTCAGCGTTGCAGCCCTTAATCAGCAGTTTGCGATTCCAAACGTATTGAAATTTGTCGAAGCCGGAGCAGGCGTGCCTGTCATCGAGATCACGGGTGCTGATGCCAGCGCGCGCATCGCCGTTCAAGGCGCGCAAGTGCTGGAATGGCAGCCGGTCGGGCAGCAGCCTGTGCTTTGGGTCAGCCGTGCCGCGATATATCAGGCGGGCAAGGGCGTGCGCGGCGGTGTGCCGGTGTGCTGGCCCTGGTTCGGTGCAGGAGAGGCAGGCAAACCGGCGCATGGTTTCGTGCGTACCCGTATGTGGCAAGTGCGTGAAACCGGACAAAATGCGCAGGGTGTCTTTGTTAAACTGGGCATCGGCGATGATGCCGAGACGCGTTCCTTGTGGGATCATGCCTTCGACCTGGAGCTGATCGTCGTGGCCGGGAAAATATTGACCATGGAACTGGTCACGCATAATACTTGCGTCGAGCCCTTCACTATTACGGATGCGCTGCATACTTATTTCCGCACCGGCGATATCACGAAAACAGAGGTGCTAGGGCTGGATAACACGTCCTATCTGGACAAAGTACTGGATTTTGGACAAGCAACCCAGCATGGCGCGGTGACCTTCAGCGGCGAGACGGATCGCGTTTATCTCGATACGCAAGCCGAGTGCGTGATTAATGATGCCGAATTAAAACGCAGGATTTATGTGGCCAAATCCGGCAGTGATTCCACCGTGGTATGGAATCCATGGACAGAAAAGGAAAAGGGTTTTGCGGATATGGCAGCCGGTGAATATCGTGGAATGCTATGTGTGGAAACCTGCAATGCCGCTACCGATACCGTCACTGTGGCACCTGGACAAAGTCATCATTTGGTAGCCACTGTGAGTGTCGGTGAATAAAGCGGTGCCTGAGCGGTTGCGATTGAGGTCGCAGACGCGTGAATTGGTTTGGTGCCCCGAACACGAATCGAACGTGTGACCCTTCCCTTAGGAGGGGAATGCTCTATCCACTGAGCTACCGGGGCGTGCTCGCATTTTAGCTGATTATGCGCTAATCCATAACCCACCGAGGAGTAAATATGTCGATATCGCGTGTGCCGCGCACGGTAATCATACTGAGTCTGGTCAGTTTCTTTAATGATTTGGCATCGGAAATGGTGGTGCCGCTTATTCCGATTCTATTGGCAACGGTATTGGCGGCCGGCCCTGTGGCGTTGGGCCTGGTGGAGGGAGTGGCGGATGCCGTGGCGTCATTGCTCAAGCTCTGGTCGGGACGGTATTCGGATGTGCTGGGTGGACGGCGCAAGGGATTGGCAGTGGCCGGATACGGTTTATCCAATCTGGCGCGCCCATTGCTGGGGTTGGCAGGCAGCTGGCCGATACTGCTGTTGCTGCGCAGCGTCGACCGGGTGGGCAAGGGGCTGAGGAGCGCGCCGCGCGATGCTTTGGTGGCAGATGCGACACCACCGGAAATACGCGGTCTGGCATTTGGTCTGCATCGTGCATTCGACAATGCGGGTGCGGTGGGCGGGAGCCTGGTGGCTGCTGCGGTGCTGGCCTGGTCCGGATTGTCATTGTCGCAGGTGATTTTATGGTCGGCCGTTCCCGGCGCGATAGGGGTGATGCTGATTGTATTCGGGGTGGGGGAAAAGCCGCAGCCTAAACATGCCGTAGCGCACGAACCTCTGCCGACATTGCCCTGGCTGCAATTACCCGTGGCATTGAGACGTTACTTGTGGGTGCTGATGCTATTTACCTTTGCCCGCGCTTCGGAGACATTTATTGTGTTGCGCGGACACGAGCTGGGGATGAGTGTGGTTGAGCTGCTGATACTTTGGGCAATCCTGAATTTGACCAAGGCATTGACCTCGATACGCGGCGGCGTTTTGGCAGACAGGCTGGGCAAGGAGCCGATGATCCTGTTTGGCTGGATTGCATTCGGGTATGCTTTCTCGGTTTGGGCTGGGTGAGCGGTCAGCATGGCTTATGGGCCGTGACCATGTTGTATGGGGTGATGGCCGGATTTGCCGAAGGACCGGAGCGGGCATTAATCAGCGATTTTGCCGGTGACAAATACCGGGGTACGGCTTTCGGCTGGTACCATCTGATGACGGGTGTCGCTGCGATTCCGGCAGGATTGATATTCGGTCTGGTGTGGCAGTGGCAGGGCGCCGAACTCGCTTTTCGTTATGCCGGCTTATTGGCTCTGTGTGCTGCTTTAGGCATGCATTTATGGGCCTGGCCGGTTCACTCCAGGAGACGTGCATGAAGATGATTATCCTGCTGGGCTTGGGTCTGGCACTGTTGACGGTTATGTGGTCACGTATGGGGCAGGCTGCGGAAGTGCCGCAAGTGGGACAGTTGGCACCGGATTTTGCGCTACCTGATCAGAGCGGAAAATTGCAGAAACTGGCTGATTTTCGGGGGAAATGGCTGGTGCTGTATTTTTATCCGAAAGACGAAACGCCGCATTGCACGACCGAGGCCTGCCAATTCAGGGATGACATCTTTAAAATCCGTGCGCTTGGTGCGGAAGTGATCGGTGTCAGTGTCGATAATACGGAATCACATGCCGAATTTGCACGCAAACACGGTTTGCCTTTCCCGTTGCTGGCGGATAGAAATGGTCTGGTAGCTGCGCGTTATGGCTCTAATTACTGATTTGCTGGTAGTGAAATTTGCGAAACGCAATACGTTCATCATCGACCCCGAAGGCAAAATAGCAAAAATCTACCAGTCCGTCGATGCCGCCCGGCATCCTGCGCAAGTGGTCGCTGATCTGACGGCATTGCGGGCGGTATCATCTCGGTAACAGCGGTTACTTGTTTCTGGATTTCTTTAAGAACCACCAGGTAAACCAGGACATCATGCCTACGGCGAAAACGACGGTGAACAGGCTCATCAAGCCGATACGGGAAGTTAATAGCATATGAAACAGGTTCATCATGGCATTTCCTTTCTTTTAACAGGGTATTAGGATAAATATATCTCTTTATTATTTTTTGTCAAGCCTTGTGTGTTTTTTATGTCACGCAATAATTAATCCCGGTTAAGGTAAAATAACAAACATGTTACCGTGGCTCAAAACAGTTGATGATTTCCCTCCAGTTACCCAGGCGCTGACAGCACCTGCCGGACTTCTGGCAGCAGGAGGCGATTTATCCGCAGAATGGCTGATAGGGGCTTATTCGAGAGGGATTTTCCCCTGGTTTAATGCGGACCAGCCGATTTTATGGTGGAGTCTCGACCCGCGGATGGTGCTGTTTCCGCAGGAATTGCGGGTACCGCATTCCCTGAAACGGGTGATGCGAAAGCACCAGTATGAAATTCGCGTGGATACTGCGTTCAGGCAGGTGATGGAAGGCTGTAGTCAGCCTCGCGCCGGTCAGGATGGCACCTGGATCAGTCCGCAAATGATAGCGGCTTATACGGAATTGCATCGGTTAGGCGTGGCGCACAGCGTCGAAACCTGGATCAATGGGGAATTGGCAGGCGGGTTGTACGGCATTGCGTTAGGGCGGGTTTTCTACGGGGAATCGATGTTCACACGGGTTGCAGATGCGTCTAAAATTGCATTCGTGCATTTGGTTCGTCAGTTACAGCGCTGGCAATTCAAGGTGATCGACTGCCAGATGAATACTGCGCATTTGGCGCGTTTCGGTGCGCGCGAGATTCCGCGAGCCGACTTTATGCAGTTATTGGCAGAGGGGGTGCATGCACCCGGCGTGACTTTGCCTTGGCAATTGGAGGGCGATTTAGTCGAATGAAGCGATTAAACGACATGCCATCGGTACTGCTGCAATTTTATTTGACCCAGCCGTATCCATGCAGCTATCTACCCGGTCATACCGCCCGTTCGCAAGTGGCGACGCCTGCGCATCTGGTCGATAGCGCGGTTTACAGCGAGCTTATCCGTGCCGGATTTCGCCGTAGCGGCCTATTTACCTACCGCCCCCAATGCGATGGCTGCCACGCCTGCGTGCCTGTGCGGGTCGTGGTCGATGAATTCGAGCCGAACCGCACGCAGCGCCGCGTACTTAAACGCAATGCGGCATTGACCGTTAGCGTGCAGCAGCCCTATTTCGATCCCGAGCATTTTGTGCTGTATCAGCGTTATCAGGCTGCACGGCATGCCGGCGGCGGTATGGATCATGATGACAGGGATCAATATACGCATTTTCTGGTAGCCAGTCAGGTTGATACTTATTTGCTGTCGTTCCACGAAGGCGATCAGGTCCAGATGGTGAGCGTGGTCGATCGTGTCGCTGACGGGTTCTCTTCGGTTTATACCTTTTTTAATCCGGATTTGCCCGCACGCAGTCTGGGAGTCTTTAATGTATTGTGGCAAATCGATCTGGCGCGCCAATTCCGTTTGCCTTATCTGTATTTGGGTTACTGGATAGCCGACAGCCGTAAAATGGCATATAAGCAGCAATATCAACCGTTACAAGGATTAATAGATGCAGATTGGCGAACCTACCCCACGCCGTAAGCTGGAGCCGCTGTGCGATAAGATCGGACGCGACAATGTGGAGCGCGTGGTGCATGATTTTTACGGGCGTCTGCAGGCGGATGCAATGATGAGCCCGTTTTTTGCCAACATGGGCGATTTCAGCGAGCATGAAGCATTGATTGCCGATTACTGGTGGACCGTACTCGGCGGGAAAATCGATGGGCCGCGGCCATTCGATATGCTGGGGCGCCATCGCGTATTGAATTTGAACATGGCTGCATTCGATCGCTGGCTACAGGTTTTTGAAGAAACGCTACTCACGCATCTGTCGCCTGAGTTGGCGCAACGTTGGCTACAAATGGCGCAGGGTATCGCTGATACCATGAAACGTCATTTACAAATACAGGGGTAATCATGCGTCAATATTTAGACCTGATGCGACATGTGCAACAGCACGGTACGGTCAAATCCGATCGTACCGGTACAGGTACAGTGTCGGTATTCGGTTATCAAATGCGTTTCGATTTGAGCCAGGGATTCCCGCTGGTGACGACCAAAAAGTGTCATTTGCGCTCAATCATCCATGAGTTGCTGTGGTTTTTGCAGGGTGACACCAACATTCGTTACCTGAAGGAAAACGGGGTCACTATCTGGGATGAGTGGGCAGATGAGAATGGCGATCTGGGGCCGGTTTACGGCAAGCAATGGCGCAGCTGGCCTACCCCGGATGGCGGCCATATCGACCAGATTGCGCGGATATTGCATGACTTAAAACATAATCCGGACTCGCGTCGCATCATCGTCTCCGCATGGAATGTCGCCGAACTTGACCGCATGGCGTTGGCGCCTTGTCATGCTTTTTTCCAGTTCTATGTGGCCGATGGCAAATTGAGTTGTCAACTTTATCAGCGCAGTGCGGATATATTCCTGGGTGTGCCGTTCAATATCGCCAGTTATGCTTTGCTGACGATGATGGTTGCGCAGGTAAGCGGGCTGAAAGCGGGCGATTTCGTTCATACGCTGGGCGATGCGCATTTGTATTCCAACCATTTGGAGCAGGCGCGTGAGCAACTGAGCCGTGCGCCGAGAGCGCTGCCGGTGATGCATATCAATCCGGAAGTCAAGGACCTGTTTGCATTCACTTTTGAGGATTTTGAGTTACAGGGTTACGATCCGCACCCCACGATTAAAGCACCGGTCGCTATATAGATTTGTCTCGTTAATACAATAATAAAGCTGACGAAATGGGAGATGGCATGATCGATTTAGGCAAAAAACGGGCACTCATCATCGATGATAGTCCTGCCATGTGCTCGTCACTACGGACTACGTTAAGCAATTTCGGGATTACGCGTTGCGAAATGTCGAATTCGGCGAATGAAGCCGTGTTCCGCATCCGTCAGCGCGATTTTGATCTTATCGTGTGCGATTATTGCCTGGGGGATGGTAGCGATGGACAGCAAATTCTGGAGCAGCTGCGCAAGAGTGCGCTGATAGCTCCCACAGTCGCATTTCTGATGGTGACGGCTGAACGCGGTTACGAGAAAGTGGTGTCATGTGCCGAACTGGCCCCCGATGATTATTTGTTGAAACCGTTCACAGCGGAAACGATGCGGATCAGGGTCGAGCGGGTATTTGAAAAAAAAGACGTGTTTGCGCCGATTTATGAGCTGATCGGCGGCGGTAAAGCAGAAGAAGCTATTACCGAGTGTGACCGGATTCTGGATCTGAAAAATAAATTTGCAATTGATCTGATCAGATTAAAAGGGGAATTGCTGATTACCTTGGGGCGGCATGAAGATGCGCGTCTGTTATACGAACAGATAATTGCCGCAAGGGCAATTCCCTGGGCACGTATCGGTCTGGCAAAGACGCTGAGCATGGCGGGTCGATCTACGGAAGCGATCGAGACTCTGGAGCTGGCGATAGCGGATACTCCGCAATACCTGGGAGCTTACGATTTATTGGCGCAGACACATGAACAGCAGGGTAATGCCGAATTAGCCCAAAACATACTTGAAAAGGCGGTAGATATTTCTCCTAATACGTTGTCACGTCAGACCATGATAGGCGAGATGGCCTACCGCAACGGGGATCTGGAAACAGCCCAAAAAGCATTCGGTCTGGTTGTGAATAAGGGTAAATATTCCTTTTCACGGTCGCATAACGATTATGTTAATTTATCGCGCGCCTTGCTGGATGATAACAAATACGAAGAGGCGCTGAATGTGATAGGCGATGCGAAAAAATCCTTTGAGAATACACCGGAACTCGAGTTGGCCAGTTCGGTAATGGAAAGCCTGATTTATCAGGGAACCGCCCGGCATGCCGAATCCCAAAAAGCGTTAGCGAAGGCGCTGGAAGTGAGGAAAGAGCATGGTTTGCGTTTGTCTGATGCCGTCTCCATCGATCTGGCCAAGAGCTGCTTCCTGAATGATGAAGAGGACGAAGCGCGGGCGCTGGTCAAGGATGTCGTCAGCAATTTCTATGATGACGAAAAGATTCAGAAAATGGTCCGGCAGATGCTGGATAAGGTCGGGCGTGGGAACGAAAGCCAGGACTTGATTGAAAAGAGTGTCACCGAAGTGATCAAGCTCAATAACGAGGGCGTTTTGCGTGCCAAGAACGGCGATCTGGCCGGAGCGATCGATTTGCTGGTCGCGGCCTCAAAGCGTATGCCGGAAAATGTGCAGGTCGCATTGAATGCGGCGCATGCGCTAATTGTTGACAGCGATCGTAACGGCTGGAATGAAGGCAATATGTTTTTGGCCAGAAGCTTCATTAATGGACATGCTGCCAAACATGCCAATCTGGATAAGTTCAAGAAAGTCAGCGCACTATTCAAGGACGTCAGTCTTAAATTCGGGGTGAAGGTCGCATGAATACGGATAACGTAAGCGCCATAGATCTAAAAATGCTGTTTGCCTTGAATATTCATGAAATCAAGAATCTGATGGCATTGCTGATGTTGCGGCTGGACGCCATCAAATCCGAGAATATAGACGTCAGTGATTCCCGATTATTGTGTCATCGCGTGAATGACTGCATGGAACAGATGCTGATGCTGTTCAATTTACAGGCGGAGCGATTGATCCCCAATATTGAAGCGCATTCGCCGGCGGATTTCATTGAAGAGTTCGTGCAGAACGCAGCAGTTTTGGCAGGAAACAGGATCGCAATTGAAATGGATATCGAGAATGCGCCGCCTTACTGGTTTTTTGATCGTGATTTGATCGAAATGGCGATGCTCAATGCAGTCCATAACGCTTTGCGTTATGCTGATAAAGGCATCGTTATTCGGGCGAATTTGGCGGATAATGCGCTATTGTTGACGGTGGAAGACGATGGTCACGGTTTTCCCCAGGCTATTTTGAATAATCCGATCGGAACATTATCAAATCAGCATACGGATGGGATGGGTTTGGGATTGTTTCTCGCAGAAATAATTGCCAGGGCACATATAAATAAGGCGCGCCGAGGCGGATTATTATTGCATAATAAAGGTAAGAATCAGGGAGGAATATTCACCCTGCAATTGCCTTGAATTATTCATTTTTAACATGATTTTATTAGAAATTAACTAACACGTATGAATTTACACGAATATCAAGCCAAGCAATTATTGCGTGAATTTAATATCGATACACCACGTGGCATTGTTGTTGAGGACCCTTCTCACGCTGAATTGGCCGCGACCGGTTATCTCGGTGGGGAATCATGGGTGGTTAAAGCCCAGATTCACGCAGGCGGCCGCGGTAAAGCAGGCGGCGTGCGTCTGGTTAAATCACTGGAGGCGTTGCGTGAAGCTGCATCGGCATTGTTAGGTACGCATCTGGTTACCTATCAAAATAGGCCTGAAGGTCAGTGGGTAGGGCGTTTGCTGGTTGAAGAAACGCTGGATATCACACGTGAACTCTACCTTAGCTTGCTAGTTGATCGGGAATCCGAACGTGTCGCCGTGGTCGCTTCCAGCGCCGGTGGCATGGAGATCGAGGAAGTCGCTCAAACCAGCCCTGAACAGATATTGCGGGAATATTGCGATCCCATTTTAGGTCTGCAGGAATTCCAGTGCCGCAATCTGGCCTTCGGGCTGGGTTTGTCGGGAAACCACGTCGGCGACCTTACCCGTATGCTGCGGGCGCTGTACAAGCTTTTTATCGAATCGGATCTGAGCCTGCTGGAAATAAATCCGCTGGTGATTACACAGGGCGGACGCATGGTCGCGCTCGATTGCAAAATGGCGCTCGACGACAATGCATTGGGACGCCAAAAGAAATTTGCCGATATGCGCGATGATACGCAAATCGACAGTAAAGAAGTGGCTGCCCAGGAAGCCGGCCTGAATTACATCGCGCTCACTGGCAATATCGGCTGCATGGTGAATGGCGCAGGTTTGGCGATGGCGACGATGGATCTGATTAAACTGCATGGCGGCGAGCCGGCCAACTTTCTGGATGTAGGCGGCGGGGCGACTGCCGAGACCGTTGCCAAGGCATTCAAGATCATTCTTTCCGATAGTCAGGTAAAGGCGGTACTGGTGAATATTTTTGGCGGGATCATGCGCTGCGATATCATTGCGGACGGCATTATCACCGCAGTGAAAGAAGTAGGGGTGACGGTACCTGTTGTGGTACGTCTGGAAGGTACCAACGTCGACTTGGGTAAACAGAAACTGGCTGCAAGCGGATTGGATATTATTACTGCTGATGGTTTGACTGATGCGGCGCAACGTGCCGTAACAGCAGTAAAAGGTGCAACGTTATGAGCATACTCGTCAATAAAAATACAAAAGTTATTTGTCAGGGGTTTACCGGCAAGCAAGGGACATTCCATTCAGAGCAGGCTATTGCATATGGTACCCGGATGGTAGGCGGTGTTACGCCGGGCAAAGGTGGTCAGCGCCATCTGGATTTGCCTGTTTTCAATACAGTGCGTGAGGCGGTACATCAGAGCGGTGCAAATGCAAGTGTGATTTATGTGCCCGCCAATTATGCCGCGGATTCGATTATGGAAGCAGCCGATGCGGGCATCGAACTGATTGTTTGCATTACCGAGGGTATTCCTGTGCTGGACATGCTTAATGTCAAGGCGGCATTGCGGGCTAATAAAGCTAAACTGATCGGTCCTAATTGTCCCGGCGTGATTACGCCGGACGAGTGCAAAATCGGCATCATGCCCGGGTTTATTCATCAACGGGGCAAAGTCGGTATCGTTTCTCGTTCGGGTACGCTCACTTATGAAGCAGTGCACCAGACAACCCAGCTGGGTCTGGGGCAGACGACTTGTGTCGGTATTGGCGGCGATCCCATTAAAGGCCTCGATTTCATCGATTGCCTGGCGATGTTCGAAGCCGATGCGGAAACCGAGGCGATCATCATGGTCGGTGAAATCGGCGGTACCCGTGAAGAAGAGGCTGCTGATTATATCAAGCATCACATCACCAAACCGGTGGCCGCTTATATTGCTGGACAGACAGCACCTAAAGGCAAACGCATGGGGCATGCAGGCGCGATCATTGCGGGTGGCAGCGGAACGGCAGAGGCGAAAATTCGCGCACTGGCCGATGCCGGCGTAGTAGTTGCGGCTTCCCCCGCCGAGATGGGGCTGGCCGTACAGCGGGCGATGCAACGATGAAAGTCGCCTTGGCGCAAATCAACGCCACGGTCGGCGATATTACAGGTAACGCCGCCAAGATCATTGATGCCGCTACCAAAGCAAAACTGGCACATGCCGGGATACTGCTTACTCCGGAATTGGCATTGTCGGGTTATCCGCCCGAGGATTTGCTATTACGGGATGATTTCTATCAGCAAATCGATCATGCGCTGGAACGTTTGCTTGCATTCTCGTATGGCATTACTCTGGTAGTTGGCCATCCGGTCAGACAGGATAAGCATCGCTATAACGCAGCGTCCGTGTTGCGTGATGGCGCTATCATTGCAACGTATCATAAGCAGAGTTTGCCCAATCACACCGTGTTTGATGAGGTGCGTTATTTTACGCCAGGCACTGCAGCATGCGTATTCGAGCAGGATGGCATACGTTTCGGCGTAAATATCTGTGCGGATGTCTGGCATTGCGAGGCGCCACAGTGCGCGGCCGGAGCCAATGCCGATGTATTGCTCGTGCTGAATGCGTCGCCGTACCATATTGCCAAGCAGGAAGAGCGTTACGCGGTAGTTCGTAAGCGCATTCAGGAAACCGATCTGGCCATGCTGTATTGCAATCTGGTGGGTGGGCAAGATGAACTGGTATTCGATGGCGGGTCGTTCACCATGGACGCGAATGGCCGACTGACCAATCAATTTCCCTGCTTTAGCGAGGCCGTTTACTACGTCGAGCTGGATGGGCTTTCGCCGGTCAAGTCGGAAATCTGCCCCGCGCCCACAGTGGAAGCCAGCGTTTATCAGGCACTCGTGCTCGGGTTGCAGGACTATGTACGCAAGAATCGTTTCCCTGGCGTATTGCTGGGTTTGTCGGGAGGAATAGATTCCGCGCTGACCCTGGCGATAGCCGTGGATGCACTTGGGGCGGATAAAGTGCATGCAGTCATGATGCCGTCCGAATTCACCGCGGATATCAGCATTGCCGATTCTCGCACCATGGTAACCCCACTGGGGGTAAAGTACAGCGAATTGCCGATCAAGCCGTTGTTCGAGCAGTTTTTATCCAGCCTTGCTCCCGTGTTTGCCGATAAGCCGTTTGATTTGACGGAAGAGAATATCCAGGCGCGAGTTCGCGGCATGTTGCTGATGGCATTATCGAATAAATTTGGCCAGCTCGTGATTACCACGGGTAATAAATCAGAGATGGCGGTGGGTTACGCAACGTTGTATGGCGATATGGCGGGTGGTTTTGCCGTTTTGCGTGATGTGCCCAAGACATTGGTCTATCGATTGAGTCATTATCGCAATCAATTAAGTCCGGTTATCCCGCAACGAATAATTGATCGTCCGCCATCGGCCGAATTGCGACCTGACCAGACCGATCAGGACTCGTTGCCTGAATATGCAATCCTGGATGCCATTATCGAACGTTATGTAGAACGCGATGAAAGTGTTGCGAAAATAGTGGCCGCAGGATTTAATGCGGAGGAAGTAGGGCGTGTAGTGCGCATGATAGATAGAAGCGAATACAAACGCCGCCAGGCTGCCGTGGGTACGCGTATTACCACACGCGCATTTGGGAAAGACAGGCGATATCCGATAACAAACAGATTCAACTCTGCCGAGGAGCAAATAAAATGAAGAAAATAGACGCTATTATCAAGCCGTTCAAACTGGATGAGGTGCGTGAAGCTTTATCTGAAATCGGTGTGACTGGCTTAACGGTAACCGAGGTCAAGGGATTCGGTCGTCAAAAGGGGCATACCGAATTGTACCGCGGTGCTGAGTATGTAGTTGATTTCCTGCCTAAGGTAAAAATCGAACTTGTGGTGGCTGACGCTTTGGCAGATCAGGCTGTGGAAACCATAGTGACGTCAGCGTGTACCGGGAAAATCGGTGACGGCAAGATATTCGTGACCGATGTTGAACAGGTGGTCCGTATCCGTACTGGTGAGAATGGTGAAGCGGCGATTTAGCCAGAAAAATACGGTATTGAAAACTGGCGTGGAGCCTCGATGCACCGCCAGTGTTTTATAAGACCGGATCAGCCACCGCAAAACCGTGGCTGCGCAGCATGTGCAGTGTCGGATTCAGGCATTTCAGAATAAACTCATTGCGTGCCGGGTTCTTGCGAGCCATCTCCCGCCACTGTTTACCGGGATTGAGGCCTGCCAGCTCATAAACGTCCGCGCCAGGCAAATAGAAGGTGCGCACAAATTGGCGAATCAATAAATTGACGATGGGCGTGAGCAATTTGCGTTCCAGTTTGCCGCAGTGCGCCAAACTTGCTTCCAGCGCGCTGCGTGCATGGGCGATATGGCGCGCTTCGTCAATGATGTGCAAAGTGCACATCTGATGGATGACACCCTCGACTTTATCATGCCCTTGGGTACGTACATAACGATTGAGCCGATCGGGTACTTCCTCGCCTATGGTGACTGCCAGCCAGAAGAGCGTCGTGTTAAGCGGTGTGTGACGTCCGAGGAAATCGGCTATAAAAGGCCGGTTGCGCCATATTCCTGGTAGCCTTAG
Source organism: Sulfuriferula sp. AH1 (assembly GCF_002162035.1). Classification (NCBI taxonomy): domain Bacteria; kingdom Pseudomonadati; phylum Pseudomonadota; class Betaproteobacteria; order Nitrosomonadales; family Sulfuricellaceae; genus Sulfuriferula; species Sulfuriferula sp. AH1. The sequence continues at coordinate 1,490,686 of NZ_CP021138.1, read as the reverse complement.
CCCACTGTTTTCCATCAATTTGAGGAACATCAGACTATGACCTGATTCTTCCCGAATTTCATGGAGGTAATATGCCAGTTCCTGAGTTGATTGAGTATGTTTGAGATTTTTTGATAAACGTTCAATGAAAATTGCTTCCAGCCAAATTCCTGCCTGGATGAATCCGGTAAATTCATATTGCGATAAACGGGTGCGGATCGCTTCAGGCAATGCCGTGTATTCGGGTAAACCGAATAAGGATACAGCTTCTTCCGGTAACCATGGACGAGTCAAGTCAAGACCTTCCCAATCCAGGCGAGTCAATGGATCGGAGTAGGGTGAGCTATTGGTAGAAAGCTGCTCAAGCAGGGAGAGTTCCGCGTGCGCCATCAGCCACAGTTTGCATATATGAACATTTGCTAATGATACCAATTTTTACAAAGATAAGACAGGGAGTAAACAGAAAACCTTGCTCTGGGTGCCTATATACGGTATCCTAGCGGACTTTCTGGGGTTGTTCAGCAACTCCGGAAATAAGGAGAGGTGGATGAGTGGTTTAAGTCGCACGCCTGGAAAGCGTGTTTGGGATAATATCCCAACGCGGGTTCGAATCCCGCCTTCTCCGCCATGCATGGTTCAATAAAAAAGCGCACTTTGAAGTGCGCTTTTTTATTGAATACAATCAGTGGCTATTCCACGGGGTTGGTATCGATGTTGATTTGCCGTGAAGGTGAAAGTGTGGAGATGGCGTGTTTGAAAATAGCCTGGCTGACATTGTCATGGCCTTTTAGCATTACCATGTATTGATCAAAGGATTCAATTTTTCCAACCAGTTTAATGCCGTTTACCAGAAACACGGAAACGAGTACATGCTCTTTACGCAGGGCATTGAGAAATTGATCTTGTAAGTTTTTCATTTTTAGTCATCCACTTAAGTCGGGATAAATCGCGCCTGATTGATCACTGGATGAATCAGGCGCGAGCTACATCATTGATTATTCTACTTTAGCACCTGCTCGTAAATCTGTAACTAGTTTTTTCACTGCTTGCTGTTCCATATCGGTACGCAACTGATCTTTAATTTGATCGTAAGGTGGCAGTTTCAGATCGCGGATATCATCGACACGGATAATGTGCCAACCGAATTTGGTATGGACTGGCGTTTTTGTATATTCGCCTTTTTTCAGCTGTACCATGGCATCGGAGAATTCCTTAACCAGATTGCCCGGAGCAACCCAACCCAATTTTCCGCCGTTCGCTGCTGAGGAGTCTTTGGATTTTTTCTTGGCCAAGTCTTCAAATTTGGCTTTTTTGCCTAGCTGGGCGATGATGTCTTTGGCTTCAGCTTCGTTATCAACGAGGATGTGTTGAACTTCGTATTCCTTGGTGCCCATCATGCCTTTGACACGTTCGTATTCGGCTTTCATCGCTTCTTCGGTAATCGGATGCGATTTGACATAGTCAGCAATGAACGCTTGGGCCAACATCTGGGTTTTGGCTAAATCAAGACGGGTTTGAATGGTTGGGTCCTTGTCCAGACCTTTTTTCTTGGCTTCCTGAGCCAGGATCTCGGCATTGATCAGGCTGTCGCGTAAGGCGGCGGATGTCTGATCGTTCATGGGCTGGCCTTGCGCGGCACGGTCCTGCTTGAGAACGTCGAACTGCGCTTGAGGAATGGCAACGCCATTGATGACCGCAAATGCTTTGGAATTGGTGCTTGCAGGAGTTTTTGCGGTTGCTGTTTTATTATCTTCGGCAGCATTACAACCGGTGAGCGCAGTCAATCCAAGTGCGCAAACGGTAGCGATAGCTATTTTTTTTAAGTGCATTTGTCTTCCTTTGGGTGAGTTATTAAATTTCTTCAGGGCTATACGCTGTGATGCTTAGCGCGTGAATTTTATTTTGCATTAAATTGCCCAGTGTTGCATATACCAAGCGATGACGCGCTAAAGTATTTTGTTGTGCAAAAGCCTGGGAGACGATGTGTAAGCGGTAATGTCCGCCGCCGCTTTTGGCACCAGCATGGCCGGCGTGTTGTGCGCTTTCGTCTTCGATTTCCAGCAGGCTTGGTTGCAGTATGGCTAGTTTTTCCTGCATTAGTTCCACAGTATTCATGCGGGAAGGACTTTCTTGTATGGTTTAACTGTGACGCTTGCATAGACGCCCGCGCTTATATAAGGGTCAGTATCAGCCCATGCTTGTGCAGCTGCAAGAGAATCGAACTCTGCGATGATCAGGCTGCCGCTGAATCCTGCCGGACCTGGATCCATGCTGTCTATTGCGGGAAAGGGGCCGGCAACAAGCAATCTGCCCTGATCTTGCAGGATTTGCAGCCGGGAGATATGGCCTGGACGCGCGTTCATGCGTTTTTCCAGGCTACCTGGCACATCTTCTCCAATAATGGCATACCAGTTACTCATGGTTTTTTGTCATCCACATATTTATTGAGTACGATGCCTTGTCCGATGATAAACAGGAACATCATAGCAGTGCTGCCGAATAATTTGAAATTCACCCAAGTATCCGTATTGAAGGTGAAGGCAACATAGAGGTTTGCAAGACCCATTACTATAAAAAAGAGCACCCAGCTCAGATTAAGATTGCGCCAGACAGGTTCCGGGAGAGTGATTTGCTCGCCCATCATGGTGCGAATGACGTTTTTCTTGAAAAGTACCGAGCTGACCAGCAGGCCTAATGCAAACATCCAGTACAGGACTGTCGGTTTCCACTTGATAAAGGTTTCGTCATGAAATAATAAAGTTGCGCCACCAAAGACGACAATTATCGCCAGGCTTAGCCACATCATCGTGTCTACTTTTTTACCGCGCAGCAGCAGCCAGCCGATCTGAACAAAGCTTGCGGCGATGCCGACGCTGGTGGCGACATAGATGCCACCAAACTTATAGGCAATAAAAAATAGCAGAATAGGAAAGAAATCGAATAAGTATTTCATGGCTTAATGTCTCGTCGCCCAGCGATTAAAGTGTTCCTGCAGCATTTCGCGCACGGCTGGGCTGTAGGATTCTTTTTGCGCCTGTTGCAGGCCCTGTTCAAAAAATGCAGGGCAGTCTTCCGGCAGATTGTGGCCCAGAGTATCAAATGCTTTGCTCATTAGCTCTGTGTCCTGGGTGCGGGTAGCTACGATGGCATAATTAAAATTCAGGATACGCCATGGGCGGGTAGCGTCGTGTTTTTCCAAATCAGATTTAATGCCTGGTGCTGCATGTTCGATGATGTCGCCAATCACTTGAACGAGCGCTTTGAGCGTAGCAGGATCCTGTGTCAAATTGGCGCTGGCTGCGAGACTGTTGACCAGGGGTTCCAGCGTGCGCAGTTCGCCTTCATGACGAATAATCCAGTGCGCTACACCCAAAGCGGTTTTTTCAATGTCCATTTTAGATTTAGGCAGACGCAGGCGCTCTGCCCAATAGGCTAAGTCCATCAAAAAACCGATTGCGTGGTCACCGAGCTGATTGACATCGTCGAACAAGATCGGCCCACTCTCGCCATGTTCGTTATCGAGTTTATCAAATACGAACAAAAACTGGCTAATCGCTTCTCCTAACTGATCGGGTGTAACCTGTGAACCTGATTGTATGCCCGATTCCTGGAAAGTTTGTTGTACGATACGGTTGGCTTCTTCGAAGGTCGTACGAATTTCTGCTGGAATTGCCATATTCTATAATACTGAGATAGTGAGTGAGCTTGTATTTTGCTATGATTTGCCCTTAGTCCACAAGTAAACAAATTATGTCCGCGCAAAATATTGATTTGCACTGCCATTCTAACGTATCCGATGGCATGTTGCCGCCCGTCGATTTGGTCGCTCGCGCCGCCGGTCAAGGGGTGACGGTGCTGGCGCTGACAGATCATGACGATGTGGCTGGTCTGCCGCAAGCGCGGATGGCAGCAAATGAATTGGGCGTGCGTCTAATTAATGGTGTTGAGATTTCGGTGAGCTGGGGTACGCATACCTTGCACATCGTCGGATTGAATATCGATCCCGATCATCCTGAACTCGTAGCCGGATTGGCAGCCATTCGTACCGGGCGGGGTGAGCGCGCCATTCGAATGGCCGAGCAGCTTGCCAAAGCAGGGATTCCTGACAGCCTGGCGGGTGCCTATCAGCATGCGGAGAATCCGAACCTGATCGGGCGCATGCATTTCGCTCGTTACATGGTGGCGCGAGGTTTGGTCAAAGACGTACGTACGGTATTTAAAAAATACCTGGTTAAAGGCAAGCCGGGCTACGTATCCCATCAATGGGCCGATATTGTCGATGCGGTCAGCTGGATACGCGCCAGCGGCGGACAAGCCGTGCTCGCGCATCCCGGTCGTTATCAGATGGGCAGCGGTAAAATGCATGAATTGCTGGAAGTCTTCAAGTCAGTGGGCGGCGAAGGCATAGAAGTGGTTACCGGCAGTCATACGCCTGAACAATACCCGCATTTTGCCAATTTGGCACAGAAGTTCGGTTTGTTGAGTTCGCGGGGATCGGATTTCCATGCGCCGGGGGAAGGATATCGCGATATTGGGCGGTTGCCACCGTTGCCGACGATGTGCACGCCGATTTGGCAAAACTGGAATTGTGAATAATGGCGCAGTTTTTTACACTTCACCCGGATAACCCTCAACCGCGTTTAATCAAGCAGGCGGTTGCTATCCTGCGCGATGGCGGCGTGATCGCGTTGCCGACGGATTCCAGTTATGCAATTGCCTGCCATTTGGGAGACAAGCATGCGCAGGATAGGATTCGCGCATTGCGCGGCGTGGATGACAAGCATCATTTTACCTTGATGTGTCGTGACTTATCCGAGATTGCGGTATATGCAAGGGTAGATAATCAGCAGTTTCGTCTGCTTAAAGCCAATACGCCAGGCAGTTATACCTTCATCCTTGAAGCTACCCGTGAAGTGCCTAAGCGCTTGCAGCATCCCAAACGTAATACAATAGGCCTGCGTGTACCCGATCATCCGATTACCCAGGCGTTATTGGTTGAACTGGATGAGCCTTTGTTGACGATGACGCTGATTTTGCCAGGCGAAACCATGCCTATGCATGAAGCCGATAACATTCGCGATCAACTCGAACATCAGCTGGATTTAATTCTGGATGCGGGTGCTTGTGGTATCGAGCCGACTACTGTCATAGATTTAAGCCACGGCGAGCCGCAATTGTTGCGAGCCGGATGCGGTGATTTAGCACCTTTTGGATTGGATTAAATGGAACTCAACCTGATACAAAAAATTACTGTTTGGGCGATCCCCGTCATTTTTGCGATTACGCTGCATGAAGCAGCGCATGGCTATGTAGCCAAATATTTCGGCGATAAGACCGCGTGGATGCTGGGCAGGGTGACCTTGAACCCATTGAAGCACATCGACCTGGTAGGCACGATACTGGTGCCGTTGTCGATTTTGTTAATGAGTAAATTGTTGGGCGGCGGTTTTATTTTATTTGGTTGGGCAAAGCCTGTGCCGGTCAATTTTGGCGCATTGCATCATCCCAAACGCAATATGCTTTGGGTGGCACTGGCGGGACCTGCTGCCAATCTGATCATGGCGGTTTTCTGGGCGCTGATTATCAAGCTCGGCATCAGTATGGGCGATAACTATACCCAGCCTATGGCACTTATGGGAGCAGCAGGAATATTTATCAATGCGATCCTGATGGCATTGAACCTGTTGCCATTGCCGCCGCTGGATGGTGGACGAATTGCGCTTAGTTTGCTGCCTAATCGATATGCTTATCGTTATGCCCAGATCGAGCCTTATGGTTTTTATATTTTGCTGGCTTTGATGTTCATCGGATGGCTGGGATTGATACTGAGTCCGCTGCTTGCGTTAATTCTCATGTTCACCAGCAATTTCTCCGGGTTGTCACATGGCGATTTGGTTACTCTTATTGGAATCATTACAAGTTAAATAATTATGTACGCAAATAGAGTTTTATCGGGTATGCGCCCGACAGGGGGGCTGCATTTGGGCCATTACCATGGTGTATTGAAGAACTGGATCAAACTCCAGCATGAGCATGAGTGCCTATTCTTCGTTGCTGACTGGCATGCATTGACTACGCATTACGATAGCCCCGAAATCATTCAGAATAATGTGTGGGAAATGGTGATCGACTGGCTGGCAGCTGGGGTGGATCCCAATCAGGCTACCCTGTTTATCCAGTCGCAAGTGCCGGAACATGCCGAATTGCATTTGCTGTTATCGATGATTACCCCGTTGGGCTGGCTGGAGCGTATCCCTACCTACAAGGATCAGCAGGAAAAAATAACCGAAAAGGACCTTTCGACTTACGGTTTTCTGGGATATCCATTGTTGCAAAGTGCGGATATTCTGATCTATCGTGCGAATCAGGTGCCTGTGGGGGAAGATCAGATACCCCATGTCGAATTTACGCGCGAGATGGCGCGGCGGTTTAATCATTTATACGGTCGCGAGCCCGGCTTCGAACAAAAGGCGGAGGCCGCCATCAAGAAAATGGGCAGCAAGAAAGCGCGCTTGTATGAAGAGTTGCGCACGCGTTATCAGGAGCAAGGGGACGATACCGCGCTGGAAGCGGGGCATGCGTTGATTAACGAGCAACAAAATCTTTCATTGGGCGACCGCGAACGCCTGTTTGGTTATCTGGAAGGCGGTGGCAAAGTTATTCTTGCTGAACCGCAGGCACTGTTGACGGTTGCATCCAGAATGCCCGGACTGGACGGTCAGAAAATGTCCAAGTCTTACCATAACACCATCACCTTGCGTGAAGACGCCGAGAGTGTCACCCGGAAGATACGCACCATGCCCACTGATCCGGCCCGTGTGCGCAGAATGGATCCCGGTACGCCGGAAAAATGTCCGGTATGGCCTTTGCATCAGATTTATTCCGATGAAGGCACGCGGGCCTGGGTACAAAATGGCTGCGTAAGTGCCGGGATTGGTTGTGTGGAATGCAAACAGCCTGTGATCGATGGTGTGCTGAAAGAACAGGAGCCGATGCGGGAACGCGCTAAAATGTACATGGAAAGTCCATCGCTCGTACGCAATCTGATTGCAGACGGTTGTGAGAAGGCCAGGGAATATGCCCGTGATACGATGCGTGACGTACGAGAGGCGATGAGACTACGCTACGACTGAGATTGAATTGTTTAATGCGTCGGTATCGGGGTTTCGGTGGGGACTCAGATATGCATAAATCCCCACGGCGGTGGCCTGCGAAGCGCTTTTAGTATCCTGTCTGTTTGCTTTGCGGCAAATCGCTATCTTCTCCAAAGAAATTCCACAGCAGTTGTGCGAAGATTTCGGGTGCAATAACGGTGTGGCGATTATTGGTGGCTTGCAGCTGGTTGCGCAGCTCCTTGCGCAATTCGATATTGCCGGTCAGGTCAAAGATGATGTCGACTTTTTCACCTAGCTCTATGACTTTTAATGCGTTATCGAAAACCGGAACATTGCTGTGAGCAAAACCTAATGCAACAGGCGAGTCCGGATGACGGGTGGCTACCGCCACAATCTCTACGTTAATATGTTGTCTTTGAATTTTTTCGAGAAAATTTTCAGAGAAGATTTCTCCAACTGTACCCAGACCCAGAATAGCGACTTTGATTTTGTTACCCATGATGGTGTTGTGTCCTTGTTTTTTGTTGTATAAAAATAACTGCCGAACAAGCATAGCTTAATGACCGGTGTCTAGCAACACCGTTTCAGCCAAATCACTTGCTTAATTTACCTTTCTAAATCAGATGGCTAAACCAAAAATCCTTTATACCTGTACCGAATGCGGCGGATCATCGAGTAAATGGCAAGGGCAATGTTCGCATTGCAGCGCCTGGAATACGCTGGTTGAAACCGTGACGGAACTGGTTGCGCCTCCCCGCTATAGCGCCTTGTCGGTGGTAAGTCAGATTCAGAGCCTGGCCAGTGTCGAGGCAGTAGAAGATGAAAGGGTGGAAACGAGCATATCCGAACTGGATCGCGTGTTAGGCGGCGGTGTGGTGAAAGGGGGTGTGGTATTGATCGGCGGAGATCCCGGGGTCGGCAAATCCACGCTGTTATTGCAGGCATTGACGGCGATGAGTGAAACGCATAAGACGCTGTATGTCAGTGGCGAGGAATCCGCTCGCCAGATTGCCTTGCGGGCGCATCGTTTGCAGCTGGATGCGGATAATCTGCAATTGCTGGCCGAAATACAGTTGGAAAAGATCCTGGCGACATTGCAGGAGCATCAGCCATTTATTGCGGTAATTGATTCCATCCAGACAATTTATTCGGAAGGATTGCAATCTGCACCAGGATCGGTCGCACAAGTGCGGGAGTGCGCCGCGCAATTGACCCGCTTTGCCAAACAATCCGGAACCGTGATTTTTCTGGTCGGGCATGTGACCAAAGAAGGTGCATTGGCAGGGCCGCGTGTGCTGGAGCATATCGTGGATACAGTGCTGTATTTTGAAGGCGATACCAGCTCCACTTTCCGTCTGGTACGTGCATTCAAGAATCGTTTCGGCGCGGTCAATGAACTGGGTGTGTTTGCGATGACGGATAAGGGGCTGAAAGGCGTATCCAATCCGTCCGCGATATTTCTGTCCGGACATCGCGCCGATGTACCCGGTTCCTGTGTGATGGTGACACAAGAAGGAACACGCCCGCTATTGGTGGAAATACAGGCACTGGTTGAATCTTCGCCATCCCCGAATCCTCGTCGCTTATCGGTAGGGCTGGAACAGAACCGTCTGGCGATGTTGTTGGCGGTGCTGCACCGCCATGCGGGCCTGGCCTGCTACGATCAGGATGTGTTCATCAATGCGGTCGGCGGCGTGCGCATCAACGAGCCGGCTGCTGATTTGCCGCTATTGCTGGCGATAGTATCCTCTTTCAAAAACAAGGCGATACCGGATAAAGTTGTGGTGTTTGGCGAAGTTGGTCTGGCGGGAGAAATCCGACCGGTACAACGCGGTCAGGAACGCTTGAAAGAAGCGGCCAAGCTGGGTTTTACGCGGGCTATCGTACCTAATGCCAATAAACCGCGGCAGGTAATTGCCGGCATGGAGGTGATCGGGGTTGAACGCTTGCAGGATGCGGTAACCTGTCTGCGCGATTTTTAAGGTGGTGTTTGTCGCATCTGCCGGAGGAATGCAATCACTTCATCCGCATCGCGACTGCGTTTCATCGGCGGCAGGCTTTGCCAGATACGGCGTCCGTAAGGTTTGGACACCAGACGCGGGTCGCAGATCACCAATACGCCTTGATCCGTTTCGTCTCGAATTAAGCGGCCTGCCCCCTGTTTCAGGGTAATCACCGCATGCGGGAGCTGGTATTCCATGAATGCATTGCCGCCGGATTGATTGATTTGCTGAATGCGTGCGGACAATACCGGATCATCCGGCGGGGCGAAGGGCAGTTTGTCGATGATGACCAATGATAACGCATCGCCCTTGACATCGACCCCCTCCCAAAAACTTTGACTGCCCAGTAATACCGCATTGCCTAGCGAGCGGAATTGTTCAAGCAATTCGGTACGCGAACGTTCGCCTTGCATGAGTATCGGATATTCCAGCTGATTCTGTTCAAATCCGGCTTGAAGCAGGGCATGCGCTTCTTTCATCGCCCGTAATGAGGTAAATAACAGGAATGCCCGTCCGTTACTGGCTGCCAGCAATGGCAGCGCAATGTCGACAACAGCCTTGGTGTAGCCGAATGTGTTGGGTTCCGGCATGCCTGCCGGCAAATAGAAGACGGCCTGATTGCCGTAATCAAATGGGCTATCCCAGCTTGCGCTGGCGCAATCGGTTAATCCGAGTTGAGTGCGATAGTGGCTGAAATCACCTTTGACCGACAAGGTCGCCGAGGTGAAAATCCAGGCGCGCGCATTATCTTCGATTTGCTTGGTGAAGACTTCGGCAACCGAGAGCGGCGTGGTGTTAAGGGTAAGCGCATGGCTGAAGGCTTCTACCCAGCGCACTACGTCATTCGGAGCAGGTTGCTGCCATTTGCTGAGCTGGGCTGCCAGAGCCATGCCGCGTTGCCATACATTTTCGATACCGGGAGCTCGTTGTGCCTGGCTCTCCAGATGCGTATTCAAGGCGGTTAATGCGGTGTCGCATTGTTTGAGCGCATCCGCATAACCGTCACGATGCATGATCTTGTCCAATGGCCAGCGCCCGCTGTCCTCAGTGAAGACCAGACGCAAATCGCGTGCGGCCTTGTCCAGCTCCAGTGCGGCAAGGGGAAGGGCGGCGTAATCCTTGCACGACGCGACGCCTTCAATACGCGCATCCCGTGCAAGTTCGATGAGCTGTCCGGTCGATACGGTCTCACCAAAAAACAGGCCGGCAGTTTCGGGTAGTTGATGCGCTTCATCGAATATCACGGTATTGCAGGCGGGAAGCAATTCGGCAACGCCTTCATCGCGTAACCAGACGTCGGCAAAAAACAGATGGTGGTTGACGACTATGATGTCGGCTTCCATCGCTTTTTTGCGCGCCTCCAGGACGAAACATTGTTTGTGTTGCGGGCAGTCGCCCCCCAGGCAATTGTCGCGACTGGATGTGACATGGCGCCAGATGCTGGCGTCTTCCGGCACACCGGCCAGTTCGGCTTTGTCGCCTGTACGGCTATGCTCGGCGAATTGGGTCACTTGCTGCAAATGGACAACATCTTCACGCGACATGAATCGTCCGTCTTCCCTTGCGCGTTCAAGATGATAGTGACAAACGTAATTCGCCCGGCCTTTGAGTAGTGCGATGGTGGCAGGAACGCCGAGGGCACCACGCACGGCGGGTAAATCCCGGTGAAACAGCTGATCCTGCAGATTTTTCGTGCCGGTGGAAATAATGACTTTGCCGCCATTGAGCAAGGCGGGGGTGAGATAAGCCAGGGTTTTTCCGGTTCCTGTGCCGGCTTCCGCAATCAGGGTGCTTTGCGAGGTGATCGCCTGTTGCACTGCGAGCGCCATTTCGATTTGCTGATCGCGTGCGCGGAAACCGGGAATAACGGCAGCGAGCGGCCCATCAGCGGCGAATGCTTGCTCAATTTCAGCCATGATGGGCCGGATTGATGTGACGATAATGTACCTGGATAATCAGCATGGACAGGCTGATGAATGCACCGAATACGATGGTGATGGCATTGATTGACCAGCCTGCACTATCGAGCAGCGCATACAGGCCCAGCATGATAAGAATCGACAGGTTTTCGTTAAAATTCTGTACGGCAATCGAGTGTCCTGCGCCCATGAGCAAATGCCCACGATGCTGCAGCAAGGCATTCATCGGCACGACGAAGAAGCCGCCCAGGATGCCTATCACCATCAGCAGTGCGGCAGCTAATATCGCGTTGGTGACGAATACCATGCTCATGACGACGACGCCCATGATTATGCCGGTCGGAATCACCTTGACCGAGTCGTTCAGCTTGACATAGCGTCCTGCTGCCACGGAGCCTATGGCAATGCCGACTGCGACAATCGCAGTGAGCTGTGTGGCTTGCTGGATGTCGAATTTGAGCACCAGCAACGCCCAGCTCAGGATGACCAGGCGCAAGGTGGCACCTGCACCCCAGAACAAGGTGGTAACCGCCAGAGAGACCTGTCCCAATGGATCTTTCCATAATTGCTTGAAGCTGTGCCCGAAATCTCGCAGCAGGAAAATCGGATCACGCCGCGGAGGGCGATGGTCGGGTGCCGTAACCGGGATAAATAAGTTTGCGACAGCGGCGGCGATGTAGAGCAGCGTAATAAGAATGATGGCGAATTTTGCCACATCGATCTGGTCGAGCCATGGCAGATAACCCGACATCGTGGCGCTGATATGTGGATTGAGCATCAGGCCGCCAATAATGGCACCCAGAATGATGGCAAACACGGTAGCGCCTTCCATCCATGCATTGGCAGCTACCAGTTTCTCTGCAGGTAAATATTCAGTGAGGATGCCGTATTTTGCCGGCGAATACGCTGCCGCTCCCAGACCGACGATGCCATAGGCAAACAGTGGATTTAACCCTCCCAGCATGGCAAAGCATCCGACAAGTTTTATATTGTTGCTGATGAACATCACCCGTCCCTTGGGTATGGCATCAGCAAATGCACCTACAAAAGGCGCAAGCGCGATATAGGATACGACAAAGAATTCTTGCAAGACTGGCGTGTGCCAGCTCGGTGCATTGAGGTCTTTCAATAAGGCGATGGCAGCAAACAGCAAAGCATTGTCTGCCAGTGCAGACAAAAACTGCGCAGTTAAAATAATATAGAAACCAAGATTCATGCAGCGTTTTAGTCAGAAGACGAGTCGGATTTTGATTTGGACAATGCTTTGAGCATGGCTTCCTGTTCAGCAAAAGAGGGTGCGCGGCTACGGCTGTTGAGGGCGGGGTCTTTGCCGGGAGCAACGTGTCCACCGCGTTCCTGTTCCTTGAGTTTCAGATAGTCGTCCAATCCTTCATCGGTGTAACGGCCGCGGAAATCCTTCGGCATCGGTACGCTCGGCTTGGCTTTATAAGCCTGGATGCGCAACGCCTTGTTGATGGCGGTCACTTTGTCTTCAATCCAGCGAATGTCGTATAAGGCGAAGCCTGTTATCAGTGCGACCAAAGTGAGCGCAGGCCAAAGATAACCCAGCCAGAACCCAGCCACGGCAATAATGCTTGCGATCCGGTACAGCCAGGCGCCGCGTACATCTTCCAGGTAGTCGCGATGCAGACCTAAAGGGAAAAATGCCAATAAAATATAGGCCTGCCGGCGTTTTTTCATTTGTTGCACTAATTTCAAATTGGCAGCCTGCAAACCATCGCCTTCGAGATTCAGGTTTTTCCAAGCATCACTCATAAACAACTACCTATCTTCATCGCATTAAATATGTTTGAATGTGACATTAACTTTTTACTGCGAACCGCATATGGCCGATCGCCGCCTTCAAGTATTCTACACTGTCGCCAAGCAATTGAGCTTTACTAAAGCAGCAGAATGTTTGTGCATGACGCAACCTGCGGTCACTTTTCAGGTCAAGCAATTGGAAGCGCAGCTCAATATCAGCCTGTTCGAACGCACACCCAGCAAGATCATACTGACGCCCGCCGGTGAGTTGGCGATGCAATATGCAGAAAGAATATTGAATCTGACCACCGAGATGGAAACGCGCCTTGTGGAAATGAGCGACCATGCAAATGGCACATTGATGATAGGCGCTTCGACCACGATAGCCGATTACATGTTACCGCAAATGCTGGGGGTATTTAAGTCTCGTTTTCCCCAAGTGCAAGTTCGGCTGTCTGTAGCCAATTCGCAAACTATCGAAAACCGCATTATCGATCATAGCCTGGATGTAGGTCTGGTGGAATCACCCTCGCATCATCCCAGTCTGGTATCGCAGGTATTCTATCAGGATGAGCTGGTGGTGATTTGTGCCGCCAATCATGTCTGGGCGGCGTACGGGAATATCCATCCCGAACAATTGATCAACGAGCCTTTTATCGGGCGTGAGCCCGGTTCAGGTACGCGTGAAGTGGTGGATCAATATCTGCGTGAGCATGGTGCGCAACCGGAATTGCTGGACGTGGTGATGGAGCTGGGTAGCCCTGAAGCGATCAAGGGTGCGGTCGAGGCCGGTTTGGGCATATCCGTAGTCTCAAAAGCAACAGTGATAAAAGAACGTGAATTAGGTAAACTAATGGCAATTCCCTTGAACCCCCCTTTACGCCGAGATTTAACCTTGGTTTACACGCAAGAAAAATTCCGCTCCAGATTATTGCAATCGTTTATCGATTTAATCGCAGACACTCCTCAACCGTAATTAACAGGTTATATTATGAAACGATTCATGCTAGTGCAGCATTCCTATTCCGAGTTTTTGGGAATGGTAGAGAAACAATTGGAATCACGTAATATCGGTTTTCAATATCAACGCCCCTTTTTAGGCGTGGATCTGCCTACGACTGCGACGCAGCACGATGCCTTATGGCTGTTGGGCGGCGCATACCCGGTTACCGATGAAGAGGCGAACCCCTGGCTGGCGCAGGAATTGCGCCTGATCACCAATTTCAAGAAGATGCGCCGCCCCATTGTCGGCATCGGCTTTGGTGCACTGGTCATGGTATTGCATGAAGGCGGCGAAGTCAGCGACGAGCCTTATTTTAATACCTACTGGACGACTTGCCACAAAACCGAAGCCGGGCGGGACGACCCATTGGCCAATGCGGTGGATGGCAAAAAACTGCTGGTTATGTACAACGGAAGTGCAACCTTGCCTGAAGGCATGGAGCCGATTGTGGTGGATGATGAAGGGCGCTGGCTGGCGGTACGCCCCGACGATTTAAGCTACGCCATGCTGTTCAGGCCGGAAATCAAACCGGGCATGATCGAAGACATGATGATGGAGGATAACCGTCCATTACCGGATAATATCGGCGAAATATTGGAACAGGCGCGCGCAAACTGGGCAGAAGGGCAGAAAATTGCCGCTGAGATTTGCCTGGCTCTGGTCACGGCATTGGATTTAATGACTGAAAGACATAAAATGCCGGTGTTTAATTTGAACGTTGTGAAAACCGAATGACATCCGCAGAACGAAAATTGCTTGAGAATTTCCGCCGATTGAATCCCGCTCAGCAGCAAACTGCGCAGGATTTTTTGGCATTCCTGTCATCTCGCCCGTCAGACGTCCCGGCCGAAGAATTGCCGCAGCCTGTTGCCATTCCGCGTCCCGATCATGAAAGCGTCGTCAAGGCCATCAAGCGCTTGCGAGCTACCTATCCGATGCTGGAGCCGAATAAACTGCTGCATGATACGTCCGACCAGATGTCGCGCCACATGATACACAGTGTCCCCGCCGTCGAAGTAATCGACGAGCTCGAATGCGTCTTCAAGCGTCATTATGAAGCGCATATCGCGAGATTCCGGCAGAGTTGAGATGATTACCGAGTCCGGGTTTTTTGATGCGCTTTCGGATGAAACCAGAAGACGAATTCTGGCTTTACTGGCGCTGGAAGGCGAACTATGTGTTTGCGAGCTGCATTTCGCTTTGGCCATGCCGCAGCCGAAGGTTTCGCGTCATCTCAGCGTACTCAGGGATGCAGATGTGTTGAGCGTGCGCCGTGACGGCACATGGATATATTATCGCCTGAATCCGCAATTACCGGCATGGAGCAGAACGGTTTTCGCGGCATTGCAGGATATCTGGAAGTCGGACCCGGTCCGGCAGCAAGATAATCTCCGATTGCATGCTATGCCTAATCGGCCCACACGCTGCTGCGTGTAAGCCTCGTTCCAGGGTCATTGTTCCGTCATAATATATCTGTATAATCGGATATATTATTGATTGGAGTGGATTAAAATGAGCAAGAAAACAGTATTGATTTTATGTACCGGCAATTCCTGTCGCAGCCAGATGGCGGAAGCACTGGTGAATTATGATTTGGGCGAGCAAGTGCATGCGATTTCTGCGGGTACGAAACCTCAGTCAAAAGTGGCTGAGGGCGCGATCGCCGCGTTACAGAATCTGGGAATTGCAACAAATGGCCTGTATCCAAAGGATATCGATGCCATCATTGACCAGCCCATCGATTTGGTCGTCACGGTTTGTGACAACGCCAAAGAAGCATGCCCGGTATTCCCGCGCGCTATACCGAGCCTGCATATGCCTTTTCATGATCCGTACGGCGAGCCATTGGATAGCTTTATCGCCGTGCGTGATGAAATTCGTACACGTCTGGTTGCAGAAGTTGCGAATCGGTTACTGTAATGTTGCTGGCATTCCTGATTTTTCTGGCAACCCTCGCACTGGTTATCACTCAACCCAAAGGTCTGGGCATAGGCACATCGGCATGGCTGGGCGCGGGAGTGGCTTTGCTGGCTGGGGTGGTGTCATGGCACGATATACCGACTGTCTGGCATATTGTCTGGGATGCGACTTTTACCCTGATTGCGCTGATTTTAATCTCGTTGATTCTGGATGCCGCCGGATTCTTTGAATGGACCGCGCTGCATATCGCCAGACGGGCAGTGGGGCGCGGGAATCTGCTATTTGTGTTTATCGTGTTGTTGGGCGCCGTGATTGCGGCATTGTTCGCCAATGATGGTGCGGTACTGATTCTAACGCCGCTGGTGATCGAAATACTGCGAATTTTGCGCTTTACGCCTGCAGCCATGCTGGCTTTCGTGATGGCTGCAGGATTTATTGCTGACTCGGCCAGTTTGCCATTCAAGATTTCCAATCTTGTGAACATTATTGCCGCCAACTACGCAGAGATTGGTTTCAATGATTATGCGGCAGTCATGGGCTGGGTAAATCTGGTGTCCGTAGCCGCTTCGCTGTTGATTCTGCTTTGGTATTTTCAAAAGGATATTCCAGCCCAGTATGACGCCAGCGGATTGCCTCAGCCGGACAGTGCAATTCGTGATCCCCTGGTGTTTCGTGCCGGCTGGGCAGTGCTGGCCGGTTTGTTGGCAGGGTATCTCCTGTCGCAGCGGTTGCAGATACCGACCTCATTCATTACGGGTGCAGGGGCATTGATACTGGTGGTGCTCGCAGGCCGCGAACATTTTGCGGGAAAGCAGGAAAGGGCCGTCATTCCCGTGTGGACATTGTTTCGCGAAGCGCCTTGGCAAGTGGTTATCTTCTCATTGGGTATGTATCTGGTTGTGTACGGTTTGCGAAATCAGGGGCTGACCGCAGAATTGGCGGCGATACTCGAGTGGTTAAGCGGGCAAGGACTGACCGTGGCAACAATAGGAACCGGATTTATCATGGCAGGATTGTCAGCCATCATGAATAACCTTCCCGCAGTCCTGGCTGGCAGTCTTGCCATTGCCCAGGCGGAAATAACTCCGGCAATGCGTGAGGCCATGGTGTATGCCAACATTATCGGTTGTGATTTAGGGCCGAAGATCACACCGATAGGCAGTCTGGCGACGCTGCTTTGGCTGCATATCCTCATGCAGCGCGGCATGACTATCGGCTGGGGACAGTATTTCCGCATTGGTATCGTGTTGACGATTCCGGTGCTGCTGACGGTGCTGCTGGCACTGGCGTTTGTGCTGGCGTAATCTAATTTTCGGTCAGCATTTCCCAGGGGCCGATTTGCGCTTGCCAGCCGAGCTCGCGTCTGGCCTTGCTGCAGTCCAGGGTAAGGCTGTTAGGCACACCCTCGATCCAGCCGGCTTCTCCACCTATACCTGTTGTCTTGCAAGAGAGTTTCAAAGCGAACCTGGCAGCGGTGGCCGGAATGGGCATGGCAAAAGGATGGCGGCGGATGATAGCATCGCGGAAGCTGAATGATTCTGACGCAGCCAGATTGTAGGCATCCCTGGCAGGATGCATTAATGCCTGTACGATTGCCCGCGCTACATCGTCTTCGTGTACGCATTGCAGCACAGGTTGCGGATCGGGCAGTTTTACATAGAACGGCTGGCGTAATAAATTAACGAGCAGCGGCTGTGCGTGTTTCCCCAGGATGATATGAGGCCGTAACCGGGTGATGTGCGGATGGTGTTCTGCCAGCCAGTGCTCCAGTTCAGCTTTGTGTTCAGCATAAAGGAACCCTGGGATGGGGCGTAGCAGGGCCCGCTCATCCACATTCGTGCCTGAGCCATACACCGAGGCACTGGATAAATGGATGATGCGCGTCATGCCTGCGTTCGTTGCGGCATCAAAGAGCCGCTGCGAGGCATCCAGATTGACCGCGCGCATGACATGCAGCGGGGTCTTGCCGCGCAGCACTACAAATGCCAGATGGATCAACGCATCATGTCCGCTTAGCAGCGGAGCAAGTTCGATTCGGGTCAAATCTGCCTGTATGGCGCGAAATTTCGGATGGGCGCCAAGTCCTGGCTGACGGTCTATGCCGGTAATGCCGGAGATTTCCGGCATGCCGCTCAGTAACGGCAGCAAGGCCTGTGCCAGATGGCTGCTGCTTCCGGTAACCAGGACGCGCATATCAGTCTTGTAATGCCGGCATCACTTCACTGGCGATGCACTGCATTGATTCCTGAATAATCCCGGTATCCAAGGCGCCTGCGCCAATTGCGCAAAGCAGGTTGGTAACGCCTGCTTCGCGATATTTCTGCAGTTTTTCGATGCATTCGGCAGGCGAGCCGACTACCACCATGCCGAATGTTTCGAGCATAGTCATGTTGATGCCCAATTTCAGCAGATTACGGAATTTCCCCAGGTCATGGAAATGCTCGTAGCTGGGATAAAGCTTTTCCAGCACGGGCAGGGTGGTAGCAAATAGCTGCTGATAAAACCAGACCAGCGCGTCCTTGGCGAGTGCTTTTGCCCGTTTGCCGTCAGGCAGGCACAGAATGCCGACAGTCATGCCTGCCCGGGGCGCGGCTGCTCCTTGCCATGCATCCAGATAATGTCGTATATCCTGTTTAACCATCATCCATGGCTTGAATGGGCCGGCCAGCATGCCGAGCTGCTCCTGCGCCGCCCAGATGAAAGTATCCGGGCTTACCGCAGCAGTCCATATCGGGGGGTGCGGCTGCTGAATCGAGTAGGGCAGGATATCCAGTGCATCCAGGTGATAGTGCTCGCCATGGAAAGTGACCGGGTGGCGCGAAAAAGCCAGTTGCAGAATCGCTAGTGACTCGGCAGTCAGCGTGCGACTGTGGCGCATGTCTGCACCGAAAGCTGTGTATTCCTGAGGGGAAAAACCGCGTCCGATACCTAACTCAAATCGGCCTTTCGATAAGATGTCCAGCGTTGCCGCACGCTCGGCTACATGTATCGGATGGTGATAGGGGAGCGGCGTGACACCCAGGCCAAGTCGTATATTACAGGTGCGTTGACTGGCTGCTGCCAGTACCAGGTCAGGCTTGGATGAATGCGAATAACCGCGCATGAAGTGATGTTCTACCAGCCATGCGCAGCCGAAACCCAGGCGATCTGCCAAGGCAATTTCGTTCAGGGTTTGTTCAAATGCATCGGCTTCACTGCGATGGAGTTGCGGAGGCTGCGAGATTTCATAAAACAGGTCGAGTTGCATGGCGTTTGAACATAATCAATATATGCTTATGATGCCACTGTTGCAGCTTAAATACCAAACGGATTTCTGTTTCTGTGCACCGGATATATTTGTTGCAATGACTATATCGGGTTAGAATACTAACCTCTAAAATCCTTATAATACGCCGTGCCCACAGATAATCTCATCGAAATCCGCGATGTGTCTTTTGCTTATCGCGATCGCCCTGTTTTGAAAGGGATAAACTTGGTCGCTCCACGCGGTAAAGTGATTGCGATCATGGGCGGCAGCGGTTGCGGTAAAACGACCTTGTTACGTCTGATAGGCGGCCAATTGCGTCCTACGCAAGGCGAGGTGCGGGTCGATGGTGAGATCATTCATCAACTCGGAGTTGATGCGCTGTATAAAATGCGGCGCAAAATGGGCATGCTATTCCAGTTCGGTGCCTTGTTCACCGACATGACGGTGTTTGACAATATTGCCTTTCAGATGCGTGAACATACCAATTTATCCGAAGAAATGATTCATGATCTGGTGTTGATGAAGCTGCATGCGGTTGGCTTGCGTGGTGCCCATACGTTGATGCCGCATGAGTTATCCGGTGGTATGGCCCGCCGTGTGGCGCTGGCACGTGCGGTGGCGCTCGATCCGATGTTGATCATGTACGATGAGCCATTTACCGGCCTTGATCCTATTTCGCTAGGCATCATCGGCAATCTGATCAGGCGCTTGACCGATGCGTTGGGGCTGACTTCCATTGTGGTGACGCATGACATACATGAATCGCTCAAAATAGTTGATTATGTTTATTTTATTTCCAACGGTGTGGTAGAAGCGGAAGGTACGCCTGATGAGATACGGGCATCCAAATTGCCGTTTGTGCATCAATTTGTGCATGCCGAGGAAGACGGACCCGTGCCATTCCACTATCCGGCCCCCGACTATGCCGTTGATCTGGGATTGCGGAGCGGTAGCTGATGGCAACCAAGCAAAATGTAATTAGCCGTCTCGGGCATTATGTCATTGACAGTGTTTGGACGATGGGCGTCGTAACCCGGTTTCTGATGCAGGTGTTATGGCGCTCGGGAACAAGCTGGCGGCGCTTTCATCTGATAATTCGGGAGATTTATGCGAGCGGCGTGTTGTCGCTGGTGATTATCGTCGTGTCCGGATTATTTGTGGGTATGGTGCTGGGTTTGCAAGGCTATGAAACCCTGCAGACTTATGGCAGCGAACAGGCTCTTGGTGTGTTGGTAGCGCTCTCTCTGGTGCGTGAACTGGGCCCCGTGGTGGCGGCCTTGTTGTTTGCCAGTCGTGCCGGCTCTGCAATTACTGCGGAAGTAGGCTTGATGAAAACCACTGAGCAATTAAAAGCCATGGAAATGATGGCGATTGACCCTATCGCCCGGGTGATTGCCCCCCGATTCTGGGGTGGCGTGATTTCCATGCCCCTGCTGGCGGCGATTTTTTCGATTGTCGGTGTGTTCGGCGGTTACCTGGTAGGAGTGGTACTGATCGGTGTCGACGAAGGTTCATTCTGGTCACAAATGCAGGCAGCAGTTGATGTGCGTGAAGACGTGCTCAACGGCGTAATCAAGAGTGCCGTATTTGGTTTTACGGTAACGGCGATCGCGTTATTCGAGGGCTATGACGCTATGCCGACGGCAGAGGGCATCTCACGTGCAACGACTCGTACGGTTGTAATGTCCTCGCTCGCGATCCTGGCGCTTGATTTTATATTAACCGCGTTTATGTTCAGAGGGGTGTGATACATGGAAAGAGCCACGCTAGATTTCTGGGTCGGGCTATTTGTTGTTGCGGGTTTGGCAGCTCTCTTGGGTTTGGCATTGAAGGTCGGCAACATGAGCAGCTTCGGTACGACGCACAGCTATACCGTACACGCTGATTTCAGCAATATTGGCGGCTTGAAAATCCGGGCGCCCGTCAAAAGTGCGGGGGTCGTTGTCGGGCGGGTGAGCGATATTCGTTTCGACAATAACACCTTTGAAGCGCAAGTAAGCTTGAAACTCGATGATCGCTATGTTTTTCCAAAAGATACCTCTGCGGCTATCATGACTTCTGGTTTGTTAGGCGAGCAGTATCTGGCGCTGGAACCCGGCGGTGATGCAAAAAACCTTGCTGCAGGCGATAAAATTAAAATTACGCAATCAGCGGTGGTATTGGAAAATTTAATCAGTCAATTTCTATATAATAAAGCATCAGACGCGCCTAAAGCTGATCCAGCTCGCGTTCCAGCCCCTAATACAGGAGTTCACAGCCATGAATAAAAATCCAATAAGTATCATGCTTGCTATGGCGCTAGCTTCACCCATGGCCGTCTCCGCTCAGGTGGTGAATCTTACTGAAGCAGTGCAAATGAGTCTGAATGCCGATCCGCGCATCAAGGAACGGGAACAACTGGTCGAATCTGCGCGAGCATTGCTGGACGAGGCCAAGGGTAACGACGGTTTGCGTGTCAGTGCGAACATATTTATTGGACTGGCGCCGCAAGTTTCCGGTGGTTTTTATCAAAATGGAGCGACTTCAGGTACGACTCCCCGTACTGACGGGCCATTTCCCGGCGGATTGTCAGACTGGACTTCATTGCAATTTGCATTAATTAAGCCGCTTTATACATTTGGTAAGGTTGAACAATACAGTGAAGCGGCGAAGGGTAACATTGACGTCAAACGCGGAGATGTCCGCATCAGCCAGGCTGATACTGTGATGGACGTGAAACGCGCCTATTATGGTTATTTGACCGCACGGGATTCACGCCGTTTGTTGGAAGATGTGCAAAGCCGTTTGAACGATGCGCTTGGTCGAGTCAAGAAAAATCTGAAAGACGATAATGGCGAGTCGAAACAATCGGATTTGTATGCGCTGCAAGCTGCGGATGGCATGTTGGGCAAATACCTGAGTCAGGCCACGGCAATCGAGAAGATCAGCCTGGACGGATTAAAACTGCTTACTGGCGTTGGTCTGGACAGTAAACTTGAGGTGGCAGATGACAGTCTGACCCCAGTGCCATTACCTGCCGGCACGCTTGCTGATTTTGAGTCGCGTGCAGTTGCCGATCGCCCGGAAATGGCGCAGCTCGAAGCCGGCATGCGCGCACGTCGGGCGCTGGTTGCTGCGAAAAAGGCTGAAATGTATCCAAATGTTTATGCGGGTATCATTGGACAAGCCAATTTTGCTTCGCGCCGCGATACGCTTAATAACCCGTATGTGTACGATCCATACAATAACGCTGGTTTAACTCCGGTAGTGGGAATGAAATGGGACATGGCGTTTGGTGTGGTTCCGGCACAAGTCGCGCAAGCGCAGGCTAATTTGGAGGCGTTGAATTATAAAACGCAATTTGCCCAGGCAGGCATTCCGTTCCAGGTGGCAGAAGCCTATAACCAGGTTCAGGCCAATTATAAGGCGCAGCAACAATTGGCTGACGGCGCTGCAGCCGGAAGACGCTGGATGATCACCTCACTGGCCGACTTTAATGCAGGACTGGAAAAGGCAGATAAAGTGGCAGATGCATTGAAAACCTATGCACTCACTCAAGCCGAGTATCTGCGTACAGTCAATGATTACAATATGAATGTAGCGCAATTATCCCGCGCTATCGGTGAAACTAAATAGCGGGTTGACATTCTAATTTCCAGTCAACCTAATTTTTGTAAGCGAATAACAATATGTTTAATCTGTTTAAGAAGCTAAGCTGTTTTCTAATTGCGGGACTGGTCATGACATGCAGCTTGTCAGCACGTGCTGATGAAATGGCCCCTGATGTGCTGGTAAAGACGACGACTCAGGAAGTCACTGCCATTCTTAAGCGCGATAAAACGGTGACAAACGATACACAAAAGCTTTATGCGTTGATTGATGCCAAGGTATTGCCGCATTTCGATTTTAATCAAATGACGATGCTGGCTGTTGGACGCTATTGGCGGCAAGCAACGCCGGCACAGCAGCAAGCGCTGGTTAAAGAGTTTCGTACTCTGCTGGTGCGTACCTACTCCAATGCTTTGGCTGCATTCAATAATCAGGTGATTGAGTTTAAACCTTTTACGATGGTTGCCGGCGCGACGGATGTGACAGTGCAAACCCAAGTCAAGCAGCCAGGTGCACAGCCTATTCCCATAGATTACAGTATGGAGAAAACGCCAACTGGCTGGAAGGTTTATGATGTGGCGATAGATGGTGTGAGTCTGGTTCTGAATTATCGCGGTTCTTTCGGTGCGGAAATCCGCAAAAACGGCGTTGATAGCCTGATTCATACGCTGGCGGCACGTAATCAGCAAAATCATGCTGCCGCAACAACCTCCAAATAAGTTATACAACGAATGAGCAATATTTATCCTGTTTCGGGAGAAGTAACCATTGCTACAGCCACAGTCCAATTGGCCGAAGCTATTGCTGTCTTGGAAAAAGGGAATGATGTATTCGACTTCTCGGCACTGCGGGGACTGGACTCCACTGCACTGGCGCTGATTTTAGCTTGTCGCAGGGAAGCTGAGCGTATGGGTAAACAGTTGCATTGCATCAACCTGCCTGAAAATCTTGAAAATTTGGCCGCGCTGTATGGTGTGGAAAATTATATTTCCGCCTGAACTGTCGTGACCACGCCCGCAATACGTATTCATCAGCTGCATAAGCACTTCGGCGCATTACATGCCTTGCGCGGTGTCGATCTGACTGTCTATCCCGGCGAATTCTTCGCTCTGTTGGGCCCTAATGGTGCTGGAAAAACTACGCTCATCAGCATTCTGGCGGGACTTACCCGTGCAGATGGTGGTACTGCAGAAATCATGGGACACGATGTCGTTCGCGATTATCGTGCAGCCCGGCAATTACTCGGTGTAGTGCCACAGGAGCTGGCTTATGATCCGTTTTTTACGGTTCGGGAAAATTTGCGCATTCAATCCGGTTATTTTGGGTTGCGGCATAATGACGACTGGGTCGATGAAATCATGGCTAATCTCGGCTTGCTTGATAAAGCTGATACCAATATGCGCGCATTATCCGGCGGAATGAAGCGCCGTGTACTGGTTGCACAGGCTTTGGTGCATAAGCCACCGGTGATTATTCTGGATGAACCGACGGCGGGCGTGGATGTGGAATTGCGCCAGTCCTTATGGAGCTTCGTGCGTGAACTCAATGTTGCAGGTCATACCATTATCCTGACCACGCACTATTTGGAAGAAGCGGAAGCCTTATGTGACCGTGTCGCCATGCTGAAGCAAGGGCAGATTGTTGCGCTTGATAAAACCGCTAATCTGTTAAAGAATGCAAACGAGTTGCAGTTGCAGATTGGCATACATCCCAACGTGCTGCCGGCAGATATCCAGTCGCGAGTTGTCAGGTATACAGATAACGTATACACCTTCGGCCTAAGGATGCCTGCCGAGATTGAAGGTATTTTGGCCAGTTTGCGCCTGGCCGGGATCAGCGTGAATGAAATCGCACTGACGCAGCCGGATCTTGAAGACATATTTGTCCAGATTATGGGGCAATCATGATCGGCTTTTATACGTTGCTTTATAAAGAGCTGTTGCGGTTCTGGAAAGTCTCGTTTCAGACCGTATTGGCCCCTGTCATCACGGCTTTGTTGTATTTGTTGATTTTTTCACATGTGCTAGCCGAGCATGTGCAGGTTTATCCGGGGGTCAGTTATACTGCTTTTTTAGTGCCCGGTCTGGTAATGATGTCGATGTTGCAGAATGCTTTTGCCAATAGCTCATCCAGCCTTATTCAATCCAAGATAACCGGCAACATTGTTTTCGTATTATTGTCGCCATTATCCTATCTGGAGTTTTTTGCAGCTTATCTTGTCGCCGCGATTGCGCGAGGGCTGGTGGTCGGTTTGGGCGTGTTCGTGGTGACACTGGCTTTTACCTCGGTATCTATCGATCATCCGCTATGGCTGGTTTTGTTTGCCCTTGTTTGTAGCGGTATTTTGGGCGCGTTGGGTGTGATTGCCGGTATCTGGGCCGAGAAGTTCGACCAGCTTGCCGCATTCCAGAATTTCATCATCATGCCGCTGACTTTCCTGTCAGGCGTGTTTTATTCCATACATTCCTTACCTCCGTTCTGGTTAACCGTGTCCCGCTTCAATCCGATCTTTTACATGATCGACGGTTTTCGCTATGGTTTTTTTGGCGCGAGTGATGTTACGCCGGGCTTGAGCTTGCTAGTCGTGCTCGTGTGCTTTGTGGCATTATCCGTATTTAGTTTGATTTTATTACAACGCGGCTACAAGCTGCGACATTGAGATATTGAAATGGTACAACCCGATAGCATTAAACAATCCATCGAACAGGGCATGGCTTGCGAGCTGGTGCGCGTGTCAGGCGATGGGCAGCATTTCGAAGCTGTTATCGTCAGCGCCGAGTTCGCAGGCAAAAGCCGTATACAGCAGCATCAGCTGGTATATCGCGCCTTAGGCGATCGCATGAAAGCAGAAATTCATGCGCTATCCATGAAAACATTCACGCCGGAGCAATGGGCCGAGGTAAACCATGGATAAACTGGCTATACATGGCGGTATGCGTTTGGCTGGAGAAGTGCGTATCTCCGGAGCAAAGAATGCCGCTTTACCCATATTGTGTGCAGGTCTGCTGACTGCGGACGTTCTGCATTTGGGAAATTTGCCTAAGTTGAAAGACATTAGTACCTCACTGACTTTGCTCGGGCATATCGGGATGCAAGTCTGTCTGGATGATCAAGGCGGCGTTGATTTGCATGCCGCAGAATTGACACATCTGGAAGCCCCTTATGAGCTGGTCAAAACCATGCGTGCTTCGATCCTGGTGCTCGGCCCCATGCTCGCCCGTTGCGGCGAGGCGATGGTGTCTTTGCCCGGAGGCTGTGCAATTGGTTTGCGTCCAGTGGATTTGCATATCAAGGGGCTGCAGGCGATGGGGGCGGAAATCCGCATTGAACATGGTTATATTCATGCAAAAGCCAGCCGTTTGCAGGGCGCCCGTATTTTTATGGATACCGTGACCGTGACCGGTACCGAGAATCTGATGATGGCCGCCACTCTGGCCCAAGGCGTCACCATCCTGGAAAATGCTGCGAGAGAACCGGAAGTAGTGGATCTTGCCAATTGCCTGATTGCGATGGGTGCTGACATTAGCGGTGCAGGTACCGATACGATTACGATCAACGGCATTGACAAGCTGCATGGTGCCCATTTTGACATCATGCCTGACCGCATTGAAACCGGCACTTATCTGGTAGCTGCAGCGATGACGCAAGGCAAGATCAAGGTCACGCATACCCGAGCTGATACAATTGACGCGGTGCTGGAAAAGCTACGCGAAGCTGGTGCAAAAATCGAAATAGGTGAGGGTAGCATCACGCTGGATATGGATCAGCGCCCGCGTGCCGTAAGTATCAAAACTGCGCCTTATCCTGCATTCCCAACCGATATGCAAGCGCAATTCATGGCGATGAATTGTATCGCCGATGGCGTGGCGACGGTAACTGAAACCATTTTCGAAAATCGATTCATGCACGTGCAGGAGATGCAGCGTTTAGGCGCTAATATTGAAATTGAAGGGAATACCGCGGTGATACGCGGGGTGGAAGGTCTGCAGGGTGCGGTCGTTATGGCGACGGATTTACGTGCTTCGGCTTCATTGGTATTGGCTGCGCTGGTGGCGGAAGGCGAAACGGTGATTGAACGGATTTATCATATCGATCGCGGATACGAATGCATAGAAGAAAAATTCAACCAGGTCGGTGCGCGCATACGACGCGTACATTGAAGGGGAAAACATGATTACTATCGCCTTGTCCAAAGGACGTATTTTTCAGGAAACGCTCCCATTGCTGGAGGCAGCCGGTATCGTGCCGCGCGAGGATCCCGAAAAATCGAGGAAACTGATCATTGGCACAAATCAAGCGGATGTACGCCTGATTATCATTCGCGCCACTGATGTGCCGACATACGTGCAATATGGGGCGGCAGATATGGGCGTGGCCGGTAAGGATGTGCTGATTGAGCATGGCGGTGAAGGCTTGTATCAGCCGCTGGACTTGAAAATTGCCAAGTGCAAGATGATGGTTGCCGCACATCCTGCATTTGATTATGAACAGGCTGTCCGTCAAGGTGCGCGATTGCGTGTGGCGACCAAATACCTGAAAACCGCACGAGAGTATTTTGCCGCCAAAGGTGTGCACGTGGATTTGATCAAGTTGTACGGTTCCATGGAATTAGCGCCGCTGGTGAAGTTGGCTGATGTCATTGTGGATCTGGTCAGCAGCGGCAGCACGCTGAAAGCCAATGGTCTGGTTGCCGTTGCCGATGTCATGGATATCAGCTCCCGGCTGGTCGTGAATCAGGCAGCACTCAAACTTAAACGTGCAGAAATCCAGCCTTTGCTGGATACTTTCGCGCAGGCGGTCAAAGCCGACTGAATCTGAATAATATGCTTTTTGATCTGCCTAACGACCCCAGCATACGCCGTATCCTGATTATCAAATGGAGTGCGTTAGGCGATGTTGCAATGTCGACTTGTGTGATGGAAGATGTGGCACGTGCATTTCCGCATGCCAAAATTGACCTGAATACCTTGCCGCCATGGGATAAGTTATTTATCGGGGATTCTCGGTTCGCCAATATCAGCAAAATCAATATTCGGGCCAGGAAAGGAAAATGGTCAGCAATATGGGCATGGATGCAGCAAGTTCGCCGCCAACGTTATGATTTGATCATCGACTTGCAATCCAACGATCGTTCCCGCTTCATGCTGCTGTTCTTGCAATTGACCGGTAACGTCACGCGATACTTGATCGGTAATCATGCCAGTCGGCCCTATAATATCAGCGGCCCGGAAATACCTGGCGATCCTAATCCGGTGCAGCGTATGCGCGCTGGTCTAAAGGCCGCAGGCATTCCTGTTAATACGCCACGTCCTGTGCTCCATATTCCCGATCGTAATCAGCAACATGCCCAGGAATTGCAGAAACGTCATGCTCTTGTGCCCGGCCGCTATGCCATTTTTTATCCGGGATGCCAGGCAGCCGGTTATCTGAAACGCTGGGGTGAAGAAAAGTATGCTGAGTTGGCGCGCCGCTTGCTGGCCAGTGATGTGGATCATGTGGTGCTGATTGGCGGCAAGGACGAAATGGAGGACTGCCGGCTTATTGTCGAACTGGCAGGCGAAGGTATCGTCAATTTGTGCGGCGAGACGGAAGTCCTGGATATTGTACCATTGGCGCGCGATGCGAAATATCAGGTAGGTAACGATACGGGTACCGCGCATCTGGCGGCCTCATCCAGTCAGCCTATGGTGGTTGTCTGCGGGCCGACCGATCCGTACAGAGTTAAGCCGCAAGGCGATAATGTAGTTGCAATCCAGGCAGACATGTCATGTCTGAATTGTTACTGCAAGCAGGATTGCACGCACCATTCATGCATGAAGGCTCTTCAGCCTGAGCATGTAATTGCTGCATTAAACTATAAGGGCGGACCGGTGATGATGGTTCCTGTAGAAGAATCTTAGCAGGGTTTGTCCGACTCATAAACTGGCGGATTATTGGGTGCGCTGGCAGGCATGAGGGATTTTCCGTAGCGTTTGCGCTGATGGAATTCGTAGAGTTTGGCGTATTTCAAAAATACATAAAATGCGCCACAAACAGAGGTGATGAATCCTCCCCAGCCGTTCAGGAATGCTCGTTTAAAGAAGTAGGCGCGCAAAAAATAGAAAGGCGGATAGAACACCAGCATCCATGGATTAGGGCGCGTACCTTTGGCCACCTTGTCCTTGACCAGACCGGTTGAGTAAGCATTAAGCTTGCTTACTTTCACATCGATATCGGTCTCGCCATAATGATAAAATGGTGCCGTCAGATTTTTGACTACACCATCGACTTTAGGGGCGGCATGAACAGGCATATCGGTGATATGGCCTTTATCCTTGCGGAACAAGCGCAGAAATTTGTTGAGGCGGACAAAACGGTTATTCATTTGCCAGAACATTTGTTCCTGACGGGGAATGGCATAACCATCCGCCTCGGGGCCGCGCTGCAACAAATCGCGTATTTCCTGTTGCGATGCGGGTGAGAGCGCCTCGTCCGCATCCAGCAGTAAAACCCATAAATGGGTAGTTTTAGTGAGTGCTAATTGTTTTTGTTTGCCATAGCCAAGGAAAGGATGATGGAAAATTTTGCATCCGTATTGTTCGGCAATATCGAGCGTCGCATCGGTACTTCCGGAATCCAGCAAGACAATTTCATCCGCCCATTTGACGCTTTCCAGACAGCTGGCTAGCGTGCGCGCGTTGTTGAATGTGGTAACAAATGCGGAGAGCTTTTCCATGGAAATAATGACGCCATACAATTCGAAAATGAGCCAAACTATACCACAGCGTAAGGTACTCCCTTGAAAATCTTGCATGTCATTGCTTCGACCGGCGTAGGCGGTGCGGAAAAGCATTTGCTCGATTTATGTCTGCAACAACGCGATCTGGGGCTGCAGGTCAATGTGGCATTACCGAAAAAAGGCGCCCTGAGCCAGGCATTGCATGCAGAGGGTATCGAGTATTTGCTGATCCGGGGTGGTGGACGTTGGCACCCTCTGGCGCTGTGGTCGTTACGTCAAGTCATTCGCCGTCTTCAACCTGACCTGATCCATGCTCATATGCTGAAATCCGCCTCTATGGTGGGTTATGCCGGGCGAGACATTCCCTGTGTTGCAACTGCGCATAATATTGTCAAACACCTTCAGCCATTTCGTCATTGTCAGCATGTTATTTGTGTTTCCGATATGGTGCGTGATTCGCTCTGTCATCTGGAATACCCGGCGGTAAAGGCTACTGTCGTACATAACGCGGTAGATACCCGGGCATTCAATATCGGGAAACGGGATGAAGTGCGCCATCGACAAGGCTGGCAAGGACAGCTGATCGTGTTATGTGTTGCGCGTCTGGTTCCCGCGAAAGGTCAGGTTTATGCAATAGACGCACTGGCGCAACTGTTACCGCAATTGCCGAATATCAGGTTGGTTCTGGTAGGAGAGGGTGCGGATCGCGAAAAACTGCAGCAACAAGCCGATAAATGCGGTGTGTCGGAGCACCTAAGCTTGATGGGGTCGAGAGGTGACGTAGCAGAGTTGCTTGCAGCTACGGATATTTATTTGCAGCCCAGCATCAAGGAGGGGTTTTGCATCGCTTTTCTGGAAGCAATGGCGACCGGGCTGGCTTGTATAGGTACTCGAACCGGCGCGATCCCAACGATGCTTGAGTCCGGTGTGAATGGGATACTGATTCCCCCAGGCGAAAGTGGTGCCATTGTCGATGCAATCATGTCTATGGTTACCGATACCGATCGTCGTGCCTGTTATGCGCAAGCAGCCAGGATAACGGCGCAAACACAATTCAGCCTGGAGAAACAGGCGCAAGATACTCTAAAGGTTTATCGTCATGTGCTTAATCGGTAGCCGGTTTTGATTTGTCTATCATGAGCACGGCAAAGAAGATGGCCAGCATCCACCAGCTCATTGCCGACAATACGCTCGCGTAAAAACCTATTCCTGCATTGATAGGCATGATCGCTGCGAATACGGCGATGCCGAGCGGAGGTGCATAGTGGTTGTGTGCCTGTATGGCCTGCCATATTAAGCGTATGAGTAATCCCAGAAACAGTAAATAACCGATTACGCCGATGATGCCGGTTTCTACCAGAACTTCCAGAAATATCTGATGCGGATGATTGGGGCCCATGTTGGGGTTCATTTTGAGGAAGACATCGTCTTTTTCAGCATAAGGCGGATAAGCATAGCGGAATCCGCGCGGACCGACGCCGTTAATCCAATGATCCTTGCTCATTTTAAGTGCGACTGTCCAGATCGGTAAACGGATGCTGGTTGCCGCATTGATCTTGTCATAATTTCCGCTGAACAATCCGGCAGTGGCGGCCACTTTTTCCTTGAATGGCGGGTAATGGTCCAGCATCACCGCCATAGGAATGAATAGCAGGAGCGCTATCGCAATATATTTTTTGACGGCGCGCTGGGGGTTGATTAAATAAAGGTAGAGTGCAAATCCGGCCATACTCACAGCATAAATTCCCCAGGATGCTCTGCTGCCTGAAAGTAGAACGACTATCGTATAAGGTGCCAGTAGCAGCCAGTATGCCCATCCGAAGCGACTCGTTTTTGCTAACTGACGTACTTTTTCAAAATAGATCGCTCCGAATGGTGCAATCCATAAGCCCATGGTCAGCTTTGGATAAAACAGGCCGCTGAGCCTGTCCGCTATCATTGGGGAGCCTAGGATGTTTCTGCCTGTCATCGCCTGCAGTAAGCCATCGGCAATCACGATAGTGAACATTCCGAAAATTGCAGTAAAAAGTTTCGGTCTATGCTCGGGATTGGACAGCGCATATATCGCAAAGATGATCGCAAAAGGGAAACGCAGGAACGCCAATGCGGTACTCGCAGTAGGTTCGAGCGCGACAGCATCCGGCAAGGAAATCAGGATGGGAAGCCAGATGCAGGCAAACAGGATCAGCGCCCAACGCATGTTGTCAGTTTTGATCTGACTTGTACCTTCCTTTGCCAGCAATACCATGCCTCCGATCGCCATGAATGCCAGGGGTACTTCAAAACCTTTGCCAAACGGCATCGCAAAAATAAAGAGAGCAATGAGCCACCAGCCGTAATTCTGGATGAAGGCCGCAAATTCTGATCGAGCAGTTAATTGTTGGGGCATTGAGATTCCCTGTGTATTTAAGTCAAAAATCATGATTTTATTTCAAGCCGATTTGAACAAGCATGGTTTGTGCTCTATGCGCATAGGTATGTTCGGCCATGACGCGTTTATAGCCTGCCTGACCAACCGAATTGGCGAAAGTGGCGTCAGTGGTTACACGGTCATATAATTCGTGTAGCTCGTCTATTGAATGATAGACTAGAATCTCTTTGTCTATTTCAAAGCATCGATTGATATCCTTCATGTCGTCGTTGAGTACCGGAGTCATGCAACCATACGGTTCAAAGCTGCGTTGATTAAGGCCGTTAATGACATTTTTCTCGTTTTTGATATTGAGTACGGCACGGCATGAAGCATACACTGTGGGCAGCTTTGAGTAGGGTAACCGGTAGGCGTTAATTATATGCGGACTGTTTTTCAATTTCGACCAGCCTTTACCGTAGAGTGTAATTGGCCGCTTAATGGTGCTTACCATTTTGCCGCGACCGATTGTGTTATTTGCAACATAGATGACGGCATTGGAGCGGTTAGCGGCTATTGGATGAAAAATGTCCGGATTCAGGGCCAGCGGCAAATAGCTTGCAGGTGCGGAAAACCCGTATTCATGTACCGCATCGATAAAGGCTGTGTCGGTGCAAAACACCCAATCCACATGGTCAGCGAATATTCCTTCATCACGATTGAACTTATCCCCGACCCAAACAATTTTCGCGGCTTTAGGGCAGGTTTCCCCTGTTAGTTGGAATACATGAGCTGGTAACCAATTGGAGGCTATCATGACAAAGACTATCAGATCAGGCTGGAATGTTTCAAGTTTCTTGCGCAAACTGTCAGCAATGACTTTGGTTTTATCGCCATGCACCTTTCCGAGCAATTTCAAATACAGTGAATTTGCAATGCTGTCGCCGTTTACAGCAAAGTAATCAACGTTGCAATCGGCTTGTTTAAAGGCCGTGACAGTATTTTCCGTCCATTGGACAATGCTGTTGTATTTGCCTACTACCAATACCTTAATCAATCAGAGTCTCCAGAATTTTGATGTCTCTTCCAAGCATACGCAGATTTGTTAGCTCTTATTCTCTTTGGGTGCCAAATTTAACTGGTGACAAGCTCCTGATAAACGGCAAGTGTACTGGATTGCATGTGGGCCAACGTAAATGTCTTGTTCTCTGCGATGATGCTCGGGTGGGAAAGACAATGACGAACGGTGTTTTCGAATTTCTGTAGATCCCCTAACGGTACCAGGCCTGCTGGAAAAAGCGCCTGCAAGACTTCACCAACGCCGCCGTGGTTGTAGCCTACAACCGGAATTCCCAGACTCAGCGCCTCTGGCGTAATTCGGCCAAAAGCTTCAGGGTCCTGGGAGAGAGACAGCACAAGATCGGACACTGCCATGACTTCTTTCAGGTCGGTACGGTGACCAATCAAACTGATATCCTGATCAAGGTCTAATGCGCTGATTTGTGTTTTCAGTTCCTGCAGAAAAGCTGTTTTCCTGGGATCTGCTTCACCTGCGAGCAACCCGTGTACATTGATTCCCGCGTGCTTTAGGCGGGAAATCAGCTGAATGAAGTCGAGTTGTCCTTTCCAGCGCGTGATTCGACCCGGTAACGTAATGATTAATTTGCCGGCCAGATGTGGATAATCATTGCGCCATTTTGTCAGCCATGCACTATCCGGCTGATATCCGCGAGGAAATTCCAGTGGGTCAACGCCACGATAGATGAGGCGGATACGAGAGGGGGCGACTTGGGGATAATAGGTCAGGATGTAGTCGTGGATAGTTTTGGAAACTGCAATCACCCGTTCACCTTTGGTCATGACAGCGCTATAGGCATTTACCGTATAGGCGCCGTGTACTGTCGTGACGAGCTTAGGGCGCGTTGCAGGGTCCATTTTGCGCCAGGCAAGGTAGCCTATCCACCCTGGCATGCGCGAACGCAGATGAAGGATATCAATCTGGTGTTCAATCAGGAATTGCCGCAATTGTGGCACAAGACGTAATGTCAGTAAGGATTTTTTACCGATGTTCCAGTTGAAATGCGTGGAACCCTCTGACTCGAGTTGTGCCACCATGCGGCCACCGCCTGACATCACAAGTGAGCGATGTCCATTCTGCACAAGATGCCGGGCAATTTCCAGTGTGCCGCGTTCGACACCGCCCGCATGTAATGCGGGGAGAATTTGCAGGACGGTGAGTGGGCGATGGGTAGGCAAGCGCAAATTCCGGTTTTCTTATCCCATGCCATGCATTCGAGCATTGCGTTCGCGCTCAAGATGCATAATATAACGTTGAACCATCGTTAACATTGCTGGTGCCATGTTTGCATACTCACACCCCAGCCGACGATTGGTTTTGCCATTTGCAAGGCTGAAATCCTGTATGTTGCGAACTCGCAAGGTAACCTTGATTGATCCGTTTTCGGGGAGATCAATCCGGCAATTTTGGTATTCATGGCCAATTTTTGTGTCCAGAACACGTTTTTCATCAAGAAGAGCAATGCCGCCGCCGCTAATGTCCACTACGGAAACGGCATAATCGCCTGTGGCTAAGGGTATTTGGCAATAGACAGGCTGGCCGACCGGCGTATTGACGCGAAAATATTCGCGTCGCTGGAGACGAATCAAAGAGGTAGGGAGGGCGATGCAGAGTGCGGGCTGTCCATCTTGAGTACAGTCGCTCACCTCGGATGCAGAAAATGAAATACGAACCTTATCCAGAGTAGATTCGAACTCGATATCATCTGACTCAAGAATACGCTGGTTGATCAAAGGATTGGGGGCGCAGTCGATATACACAATATTCTTTTTATCGTCGATATCAAGAATGGAGGTGACCACCACTTCTGCACCGCCATTGATCAGCATGGTAATTAACTGACGCTGGTTCTGAATACCCTGCAGCAAACTTATAATTTCACGGCGTGAATGAACTTGATAGAGACTCTGATTTTCGGTACCAAGTTCAGGTTGAGTAAGCGGCATGGGTCTAATCATTAATTCAGGAAAATGTTCGATTATTATAGCGGAGACGAGTCATTAAGCGTGGTTTTTTGTCCGTTCTCGATACGGTATAACCATGCCAATAATTCGGCGACTGCCCGATAGAGTGCAGGTGGAATGTTTTGATCCAAATCGACTTGCATTAATAACGCGACCAATTCTTTGGATTCATGCACAAAAACACCATGAGCTTTGGCACGTGCGATAATTTCTTCAGCAATTAACCCTTTGCCTTTCGCGACAATCTTGGGGGCGGCATCCCCAGTCTGGTAGGCTAATGCTACCGCGGATGGCGTTGGCTTATTCATTTATTTTCACCCGTAAACCATCCAGGGGTATCCCTGCTGCAGCGAGCGCATCGCCAAGCTTGTTTCCCTGTGCCTGCAATTGCGCCGCTGCCAAGGCGGTATCTGTATGAATCTGTAGCGTCAGGCGTTCACCTGTCAGTTGTAAAGTCGCTGTAATCAGGCCTAATTGCGGCATCTCGAAACGCACTTCGCTACGCCACGATGTCTGCATCTGCTCGCTAACCGCTTCCGGAGTATCTTCGCTTACTTCCCAGCGCATGGTTTGCCCTGGCCAAACTTCCCCTTGCCAAAGGATGCGATTTTGCTCGAGTGTTTGCAATTGTTGATTGACCAATTGGGTTAGCGTCTGATTTACAGTCTCTGCCGGGGAAGCCGACAGTTTAGTATCCGTAGCGGTGCTGATTTGACTGGTCTGCTGAGCTTGTGGCTCCTGTTTGATGTCAATCAGGGTGCGTTGTCCATTTACCCATTCGTTTAAATGAGACTCATAGAATACGCCGGTCTTGGTAAGTGTCTGCTCTAATGCATTTGCCAATTGCGGTGCGGAAAGGCCGGCTTGAGGGATGATTGGCGTCTTGCCAATGACAGCGGGTTCTGCTTGCTGGCCGGTGGGTGCATTATGCAACAGCGTATCAATCAATTTTGCGGTAGAGCTTAGTGAGGTGGTGCTGCTGCTGATCTCATGGGGTAGCATGGCTTCACTGTTAAGCAGGAAAGTAGGGCGCGGTTCCTTGCTGATTAATGTCAGTGCAACTTTATCCCCTATGTTGGTAGATACGGGTAAATTCATGCGAGTGGTTGCATCTGCGATTTTAACCAGAAAGCTGCCATCGCTTAGTTTGGCTTGAACATCGGCTTCCAATTGCTGACCCAGTTTAATCTGAGTCAGTCGATGCAGAATTTCTTCCCGCAAATCTCCCTGAGGTGGGGTTGGTAATAACGCTTGAATAAGCGTTACCGGCCGTGTGCCTGTAGGTTCTGGCCGGGGAAATAACATGATTAGCGCACTTGATGATTACCATAGGCTATGGAGAGTTTGCGCTCTGTCTGATTGCTATTTATCAGCTTCGACAGGTGCGTCATCCACGGCTCGGTAATATGACGAATTTCGCGATCATCAGCCAGAATCTGCTTGATGACGGCCATCTTGCGACTGCGCAGTTCGTCGCTCAGTTTAACTGGTGCCTCGTCAGCTTGCAGGGTATGGACATGATCTGCGCAATGCGATTCCAGGGTCGCGAGATGATCCCAGTCGCCTTGGCGTGCAGCGGCTAGCATTTGTTTTGTAATTTGAGCGACCGATTCGTACAGGCTAATTACTTCTTCGCTATTCATGGTTTAAGCCCTTGCAAAAGATGTAACACGGTGAGCTAGCGGATCACTATGCTCAGCAGCAACAGGTTTCGGTATGGATGCCCCAGGGGTATTTTCAATCGCTAGCCAGGCATCACGTAGTTCAATGATTAAACCGTTTATTTCGCTTAGTATGGCAAGGTCGTTTTTCAGATTGGCTTCAAACAGGCGATTGCACATATATTCATAAAGCGCATCCAGATTTAATGCGATTTCGCCGCCGACCTGTTTATTCAAGCTTGCCCGCAAACCATCATTAATAATGGATATCGCATGCGAAATGGCTTGGCCTTTGGCTGCGGTTTCCTTGTTTTGAATATGCAGGCAGGCTCGGTCTACCGCCATCTTTGCACCATCAAACAGCATAACAATCAATTTGTGCGGTGTGGCCGCCAGTACGCCTGTTTCGAGATCTACCTTTGCATAGGCGTTCGCGCCTTTGTGTGCTGTGCCAAACATGATATTTCCTTAGGCTGATTAAGTAAATTCGCCAGTTATTGTGTCAGGCTGTTGCTGGCTGTGTTCATGTTGTTTATATCGGCATCTGTAGCAGTAAATTTAGCCCTGTATCCAACTTTCATCGGAATCAATTAGGTATAGAACAATTTGACAGTTTCTGCAAGGATGAGGGTATCGTATACATGCCATTGCGCACTAACAGGGTGGAGTCGTCTTTTACAGGAAAGTTCTTGATCATTGTATTGGTTTTATAGATATGTAATATATATTGAATTTATTGATTAATATCAAGGACGTTGCGGGCTTGGTGCCCGAGTTCGTTCCTTGTTTCCCCTATTGCAACAAAATAATGAAGTGCCGTTTTATTATTTAATAATTAATGGTTTTAATCAGCAGCTATAACCCGGTTCTTGCCCAATTTTTTGGCTTTGTACATGGCGCTGTCTGCGCGTTTCATGGTGTCAAGCAGATTTTCACCTGGGTTACGTGTCGCTAACCCGGCGCTGAACGTAACAAACAGTTTTTGGTTGTTATGCATGAAAATGCGTTTGGTTAGTTCCTTTTGTAATCGTGCTATAACTGCTATACCTTCGTTTTCGGGCGTGTCAGGCAGTACCACGACAAATTCTTCGCCACCAAACCGGCCGATTACATCCATGGAGCGAAGGGTTTCCTTGATGATGCGCACGACGTGGATCAATGCCTCATCGCCGGCTTCATGTCCATAGGTGTCATTTATTTTTTTAAAGTCATCGATATCCAGCATGGCGACGCTAAGCGCGGTTCCATGGCGATCTGCACGGGACTGTTCGCGCTCGAACGCTTCGTCCAGTCCACGACGATTAAGGCTTTTGGTGAGTTGATCATGGCTGGCGAGTGCGCTGATTTCAGCGAGTTCGGTTTCCAGTGCATGTATACGCGCTTCTGCGACCTGCGCTTCCTGGCGAGCAGCCAGCATCTGATCTCTGGATTGTAATGCTTCGGCCTGAATGGAGCGTGTATCGCGCATTACGTCGTCCAGTATGGTATTCAATTCGCCAATATGCTGGGCTTTGGCGATTTTGTGCGTATAAGAATCTATCTTGCCATGATAATCACCAGTGCTGGTCGCAATTGCGCCCAGTCGATCGATGAAGATCGTGATCATGTTTTTGACAGTGATCTTGGCCTCTGACAAGCTATCTTTTAGCGTGCCTTGCTTGTAGATGATCTCTTTGAGGCCTTGCGTCGCATCTTCAAGTGAACGATGATTGATGGGGCCGGATATCAGATTCTGCACCACATCAATTTGCCCGCGTAACCAGCTGTCATCATCCAGCAAATAACTTATGTTATCGAGCAGCAGCCGGAATAAACGCAAGAGCAAATCCTGTTGTTCGGCAATGTCTCCGCTTTTTAGTTCGATGCGGAAGCAGAGTTGTTTGAGGCGTTTACCTATCTCGGTTAACTCTTCGTCAGTGCGTGCATCTCTGATCGCGGTACCCAGAGCTTCGGATTCCTCGGCTAGTTCGGGAATATTTGATAATAACGATGCAACCGCAAACGTTAAGGTGCGGGTTAGGAGCTCACGCAATACTTGGGTATTCTGTCCATCAACAGGGATGGTCTGGACAGGACTGCTCGTTGCAACTGTGGCAGTAACGGGCGGGGATTTTAGTTGTTCCTCAATCAATGCAGTCAGGCCGCTATTGTAATCCTGCCAATCATGGGCTTCCGCTGCCCGGCGCAAGCGTTTGCCAAAAATCGAGGTCTCGCCTGTTAGTTGCGAGAGCTGCGCTGCAAAACTTGTCAGAATCTGTTCGGCGCTTACAGCCTCAGAGAGGCCAGCTATTTCATTGTAAACGGTGCGGTAAGCTTCGGGAGTAGGCGCGATACGCTGCATGGCAAGGCGGCGAAAAGCTTCTCGCGCGATTTCTGCAGGGTTTTGCGGGACTTCATTTTCAGGTGTGTTTTTCATGATCGCGCTCTTTTGTGCACGGATATCAATTCCAATTTAGGGGCATGATACGCCGTGCATGAAAAGGCAATCAGCCGATTAGCGGCACAAAAATGGATTACTTTCGGGTTTTGGAATAAACGTATGTGTACATATAAAAAATATATTAAAAATCAATATATTATATTATTCGACAAGCCGGTTTTTCATTGCATAGTGCATTAATTCCGCATTGTTTTTCAATTTCATCTTTTGCAGCAATCGAGCTCGATACATGCTGACAGTTTTAACTGAAAGATTTAATTCGGTAGCGATATCGCTGACGCATTTTCCGGATGCGATCATGGTCATGGTCTGATATTCGCGATCGGACAAGGTTTCATGCAGTGCAGTCTGATGGTTACCGCCCACCTGGTTAGCCAGTTCCTGCGCCAATGCATTGCTTATGTATTTGCGTCCCGCGATCACTTCCCGAATCGCCACGACCAGTTCAGCGGGCGCGCTTTGCTTGTTCAAATAGCCAGCTGCACCTGCTTTCAGAGAACGAATGGCGTACTGATCTTCACGATGCATGGATAACATCAGGACCGCAATATCCGGCGCTTCTTTTTTAATTTGCTTTAATACCTCGATACCACTGCGGTCGGGCATGGAAATATCTAGCAAGAGAATATCGTATTTACCTTGCCGCGCAAGTTTTATTGCCTCATGTCCGGTTTCTGCATCGCCTGCCACAACGAGATCCGGTGTGTCCGCCAGAATTTGCTTGAGACCTTCGCGCACAATGGCGTGATCGTCGACAATAAATACACGTATAACTTTTTGTGAGGTCATGATTACTTTAATTTAACGGAATTTGAATAGTGATTAAACTGCCGGCACTCGGGCTGGCTGTAATCGATAATTTACCACCTAATGAACTTACGCGCTCCATCATGCCGCGTATGCCAAATGAATGAGGTTTGAGTCTATCAGATTGTTCCATACCTCGGCCATTGTCTGCAATATCTAAAGTAATGCCATTTTTGGTTCGTTTCAGGTTCACATCCACTCGAGTTGCATGAGCATGTTTGCTGATATTGGTTAATGCTTCCTGAAAAACCCGGAAGAGGGCAGTGGCCTGGTCGGCATTAAGCTCTATATCTTCATCCGTACTGGAAAACTGGCACGGTATGCCCATTTGACGTTCAAATTCCTGCGATTGCCACTCAATGGCTGCGACGATGCCGAAATCCAGTATGCTGGGACGCAAATCGCCGGCAATGCGATGTACTGATTCAATGGTCCGGTCTGCGAGTGTGTCTATATAATTTACTTTTTCGATTAGCGCTGTGTCTTTATTGGATATTCGGCGTTTGACGAGCGTCAGCGCCATTTTTATGGCGGTAAGATTGCCGCCGAGATCATCATGAACCTCCCGGGCGATACGCATCCGTTCCTGCTCCTTGACTTGCTGAATATGAGCCGATAATTCTGCCAGGCGTTCGCTCGAACGCTTGGCTTCGATTTCTTCAAGTTTGGTCTGGGTGATATTGGTAATCACGCCATCCCATACCACTGTACCGTCCGGCATTGCACTCGGTGTAGCTCGAATATCTATCCATTTGATGTCTTGCCAGGCTTCAATCCAGATTCTGCCTTTCCAGTTCCAGGTTAAAAGCTGCTGTGCGGAGAGCAGCATGGATTCCAGATAACTCGCCCTGTCGTCACTCATAATCAAATTCAGGAATGATTCGGGATTGGTTTTAAGCTGCGCTGCTGAAATGTCCAGCAAGTCTTCGCAGCGGTCACTGACATAAGTAAATTCGATATGACCATCAGCACGACGCAGAAACTGGAAAACGAGGCCGGGTATATTGGAAACTATGGCTTGATAACGCAATTCGCTGAGTTGTAGCGCAACCGCCGCTGCATGGTGCTGACTAATGTCATTGCCAATCGCGATAAATACAGGCGTGGTATGGGGAGGAGAGCGGAATATCCGGAATTCAATCGGGTAAGTGGAGCCATCTTTGCGGTGATGCACAGTTTCAAATGTGACACGATCTGTAATACCTTCACGCAGGGGGTTTAAAATTTTCTTTAACGAGGCTTCAGTCAAATCCGGGGCGAGATCCAATGGCGACATAGTCTCTAATTGGGCCATCGTGTACTGCAGATTTTGTTGAGCGGAATCATTCGCATGAATAAATCGTTTGGTTTTGCAATCAACAAAATAAATTTCACTGAAAGATCCGTCCAATACGCTTAACAGCCATGCACCATCAATTGCGTGATCATTAATGTTATTCATATGAAAAGTATGGAAATTCTAAATTTATGATTCATTACTTGAAGAGAACATCTAATTTGAGAGTAAGCCTGAGCTCAAAATCCTTATCCGATACTACATTATCATTATTGCTGATAAAGATAAATTAGTAGCAACAACTTGCAGGTTATGCGGGTACTGAGACGAGATGATAAGAAATCAAATCTCATGACGGATATGCCGGTTCGCGTGACGGCGCAGTCGCAGCCCTTCGCGTACCAGTGCTGCCTCCAACTCCGGAAAGCTCGTAGAGGTTTTGCCATGTTCGCGCCATAAATGCTGCAAATACACCAATCTCTGATGGTTTGTTCTGATATGGCTCGGCAGATATCCCAGTTTGCGTGCGGCCAAGATGGCAAGAGGAGACAGTGGCGGATTGGCTTTTTTCCATTTGCCACGTAATTCGCGCAGAAATATGGCGGCAGTCACTTTCCCGATACCCTTGCCTAATGCCATGATGCGCTGTTCGAGATCGGCGACGTCGAGTGCCGCGGCATGCATGTTATTGAGATCGCCCTCATACCCATCAAGTAACGCATGATTGATGTCGAGTAATTTGGCGGCCGTTTTGTAGTCGTAACGCACATAACCGCCGCGGTCCAGTATTTCCACCAGTTTATTCCAGCCTGCGTCAACGATGCGCTGAGGTGTCAGCATGTTGTTGCGTTCGAATTCATGCCATGTACGGGTCGCGATATCCTCTGTTATCCGTGTGCCATATAAAATAGCTGCAATAAACCATTTATAGACTTCGGGCGAGGACGTCCTGGTTAATTTGATACCGAGCGCTTTGGCGTAGCTGCCGCCTGATTTTTTCAATAGTCCGGAGATATCCAAACCATTCCGGCTGTGTGCAATAGATGTCTTGTTCATCGTTTTAATAAATTAAAACATATTGATAAGAAAGAATTGTAATGTGATGTAGCGTATGTTAAGGATAGTCCACCTGCTGATTTTTTAGAATGCTCATTTTTTCATTGAATAAACCAGATCTTTAGCTATGATTCATTATGAGTAATTCACTCATTCAGTATATCCACCAAAAATCGGTTTACATGATTCAAACAGTAAGCGTTATGGATTTGGAAAGAAATTTATATTTTCATCAAACCGACATACTGTTGTGCGATGATCACTTTTATTAAAGTCACTGTCTTAACATAGGTCTGATTATTTAAATATTTTTCGGAAGGAGATGGATTATGAATATGAATGAAATCCCGCAACGAAAAAATAAAATTGCAAATCAGCATGCAATTCATGAAATTAAGGGAACCGGTGATTATCATTCCAAAGGGCAATTAATCAGGATAATGCAGTTGCAGTACGGGGATGAACCATGCTTTGCTACAGATAAACGTTATACGTGCACCGAGCTTTGTGAATGGGGAAGAGAATGCCGTAAACTGGTTGCACAATGGCGGCGTTAAAAAGAAAAATCACTAAAATTGTGTTTGGAAATAAATGAAGACGAATTTTGGGGTGGATCTAGATCCAGGCGAATTTAGTTTCATGCAAGGCACCTCGGTAAATTGAGGTGTTTTTTTATTTTTTCAGGTTGTTTAATTTTGCAATTGTATGCAAATCGAAGAAATCGCCTTGGTATTTGTGAAATTGATTTAACATAATATACATTATGCGAAGTCAGGCATGACATAACAGGGCGGTTTTTGCCCCGATTTGCCCTGAAAAAACCCGTTTCAAGATCGCCTTCCGGTCGATGCTCCCAGCGGGCATT
Source organism: Sulfuriferula sp. AH1 (assembly GCF_002162035.1). Lineage (NCBI taxonomy): Bacteria > Pseudomonadati > Pseudomonadota > Betaproteobacteria > Nitrosomonadales > Sulfuricellaceae > Sulfuriferula > Sulfuriferula sp. AH1. The sequence continues at coordinate 1,447,933 of NZ_CP021138.1, read as the reverse complement.
TTAAACTTAGATTGATTAAAGTTACTCACAAATCATAATAAGGTTTGGTGCCATAAAACGAATGTACGCTTGTTGACCAAGTCTGGTCGACCATATCTGGCCAGTCGTCTTTATCAAAGCCAGGCGCATTCTTCAACCGTTCTTTCTCGACTTTCAGAATAAAACGCTTATTCACCGTATCGAGTGTTAACGCATTCCACGGCACGGCGAACAGTTTTTCACCCAATCCGAGAAATCCTCCGAACGACAAAACCGCGTAAGCAATTTTGCCGCTGCGCATATCAATCATGATTTCCTTGATATCCCCGAGGTCTTCATCGAGATGATTGTAAACATCCTCACCCATCAATGTATCTGCACCCATTAAGGAAGGCCCGGGACCTTCCCCATCATACGATTTATACATGCCGTAAGTATCGCGATTTAGAAAGCTCATTTTGGATTCCTTTCAAAAATCAATTGAGGAAGGTTCATCTTATGAGTCGTACTTAAACGGGTCTGTTCGATATCTAACAATCCTGTTTAAAGCCGTGGATCGCGCGTTATGTGGGTTGTCGTACGGAATTGGCTAGTCAATTTCTTTATTTATATATGCAAATTTCAAGGCAGACGTTTTGTCCCGAAATGGCCTTTTGCATTTGCTGATTGCCGACGGCAATATAGATGAAGCTTTTATACGGCAACATACGCTAGGGTTCGATGAACTTGCAAAGGTGGTGATGACGTATGCGCCGGAACGGGTAGAAGCGCTTTCCGGTGTGCCGGCGGCCGATCTTAAAAAGGCGGCTGAACTGATTACCCGCTCCTCCATGCTGGTTTCAACTTGCCTGCAAGGCGTGTATCAATCCAATCAGGCGACTGCCGCAGCGGTTCAGGTCAACAATATCAATTTGATTCTGGGGCGTATCGGCAGGCCGGGATGCGGACTTTTGCAAATGAATGGACAACCAACCGCGCAAAACACCAGGGAATCCGGAGCTGATGGAGATTTGCCGGGATTCCGCAATTGGGATAATCCGCAGCATATTGAACAGCTTGCAGAAATATGGAACGTAGACCCTGCCATTATTCCGCACTGGTCGCCCCTTACTCATGCGCTGCAAATTTTTCGCTATTGCGAAATCGGGTCGATACGTTTTTTATGGATACAGGCAACCAATCCAGCCGTATCCTTACCCAATCTCAATCGTGTTCGTCAAATTCTTGAACGTTCCGGGCTGTTTGTCATCGTGCAGGATGCGTTTCTTACCGAAACCGCGCAATTTGCAGATGTAGTGCTACCCGCCGCGCTTTGGGGTGAAAAAACGGGTTGTTTTACCAATGTGGATCGGACCGTGCATATCAGCCACAAGGCTGTGGAGCCTCCGGGCGAGGCGCGCGCCGATCTGGACATCAAGGAGAATGACTGGATACGATTGTCATCTCGACGCGGCCAAATGGAAGCCCCTGCCCGCATTGGAAATATTGCGCCCGGCGAACTCTTTGTACCCTTCCACTATGGTTACTGGGATAATCCGTGCCGTGCACGGGCAGCCAATGAGCTGACGATTTACGAGTGGGACCCAGTCAGTAAAGAGCCTCATTACAAATATGCTGCGGTCAAACTCGAGAAGATTGCTTCGCCGAGTTCGCTGCAACCTGAATCAATGAGAGTAGCCGATAATGAAGGTGGGGCCAATGCAAATGAGAGTTTCCGCAATCCCCCTCCCCCTGCCGCCCATATCGCCGACTATATCGGTCTATTGCAGGAAAGCGAGCAGCGTTTAGTGAAGGGCTTGAATCAGCTTGCCCACACGCATGCGGAAGAACCTGATATCGGCACACTCAGTCGCTTATTCGCTTCCTGGTCTCAAAACGCCGTGCAGGCGTTGCAGCCTTTTACCGAACAGTACGGGGAAAGGCAGGCAGGCGAGCCGGAACGCCTGGATGCCGCACTGTTAATACCGCGCAAACCGGGTGGATTCAACCTGTTGCGTCATTTGCATGATCTGTGGCTAATGGTAAATGAAAGCCTGATCTCGATTGACGTACTGGAGCAGGCCTCCAAAGCTCTCCGTGATCAGGAATTGGAAGCTGCAATCGGTCATATCCGGCAACAAAACCAAAGGCAAGCCGTCTGGCTGTGGACCCGAATTCGTCAAGCTGCGCCCCAAACGCTGGTGGTTCCGTCATGAATATCTTCAATAAACCTTTTAAACCATTGCTTGCTGCAGGGACGGCTGCAGTTGTTCTGGGGATGATAGGAGGGTTTGCCTTATGGTCAGGGACGCCGTGGCTATTCCCCAGCTTGGGACCGACCATCGCAATTCAGGCTAATTCGCCGGATTTGAGCATCGCCAAGCCCTGGAATGTAATTGCAGGGCATATTGTCGGCCTATTTTCAGGCGTGCTGGCCGTTTATCTCGCAGGGGCATTAAATGCGCCTGCATTTAATGCAATGCATATACTTGTTGGTTCGAGAGTGATAGCCGCTGTGCTTGCGATATTGTTTTCAATGTCGATGCAGTATGTGCTCAGAGCTGACCATCCGCCCGCGCAAGCCACCACCTTACTTGTGGCGCTGGGCGCCTTGCCCTCGACGGGTTCGGGAATGCTCACTGTGCTGACCGGCGTCATTTTGCTCGCCATTGCGGGAGAAGCCGTGCGCCGCATATTCAGCGAAAAAACGGCTTGAATAGAGAACATGGCATATTTTCAATATGTCATGAGGTTGTTCAATCAGAGAATGTGTCCGGAGGAAAACATGCCATATAAAACTGTAAGCGAATTGCCGAAAGCACAGGTAGATCAATATGATGCGCATCAGAAACGCGCGTTTCTCAAGGCGTTCAATAACGCCTACAAGGAATATAAGCATGATGAGAGTCGAGCTTTTGCAGTGGCTCACCATGCCGCCCAGCAAGCGGGTAAAAAGGCCGATAAAAGCTGAATTACTGATCGTATTTCCTGCCAGTTAGCCGGATACTCCCTGTGACCCAATACCGGAAACTTGTTGCGTGGCTTGAGTTTTATTAAGCCACGTCTTTTCTCCCCTGACCCTTAGCGATATCCGGTTCCTTTGCTTACGGGAGAGTATGGTGTCATGGTGGCGGTTTGCCAACTATAATCCTGATAAGATGTCACCTTCGATGCTTATGGATTGAACACCGTACACCATGAATCGCAAAATACTTATTCCAATACTGGTTGTTGCATTAATCGGGGTGGGCGGCGTCAGTTATTGGCGTACCCAGCATGACCGGGGAATTGCGGATACGGCGTTAACCATTTACGGAAATGCGGATGTCAGGCAGGTACAACTCGCGTTTAATGGTTCTGAACGTATTGACCGGATGCTCGTTCAGGAAGGGAATCCGGTCAAAAAAGGCCAGCTGTTGGCGGTTTTGGACACCAAACGGCTGGAACAGAATGTGGCGTTTCGTCAATCCCAGGTGGTGGCTGAACAACAAGCACTTCTGCGCCTGCAGGCCGGTAATCGTCCGGAAGAAATCCGCAAGGCGCAAGCCGATGCGGAAGCGGCCAAAATAGATGCAGATAATGCCGAACGGACTTATCAAAGGCTCGTCGAACTGGTGAAACAGCGTTTCATCGCAAAACAGCAGGCTGATAATGCACAATCGGCAGCTGAGGCCGCACAAGCCAGATCCAATGCAGCACATGAAGTCTGGAAATTGGCTATCCTGGGGCCGCGCAAGGAAGACATTGCCGCAGCCCAAGCCGCTTTGCAGACGAATGAAGCATCGCTGGCAATCGCGCGCAAGGATTTGGCCGATGCTTCTCTCTACGCTCCATCCGATGGTGTCATACAGGATCGCATTCTTGAGCCTGGGGATATGGCCTCACCTCAACGTCCCGTTTACACACTGGCGCTTACCAACCCTATCTGGATCCGGGCATACGTTTCCGGTAGCGAATTAGGCAAAGTCAAGCCCGGCATGCGCGCCAGCGTAAGCACCGACAGCTTCCCCGGTAAATATTATGACGGTTGGGTCGGTTATGTTTCCCCCAGCGCCGAGTTCACCCCTAAATCAGTTGAAACCGTGGAAGTTCGCAGCAATCTGGTATATCAGGTGCGGATCCTTACCTGCAATACACAAAATGAACTGCGCCTCGGCATGCCGGCGACCGTGACGATACGCCTGGATCAGCCCCCTCCTCCTCAGTCGAATGGCATGGCTGTCTGTAACAAAACCTGACGCCATACCGACCGATGCCTGCAGTGCCTATTTTTTCACTCGAACAAGGCCAGACGAGCCAGTTTGCACTGGAGATCGATGGTATTTCCAAATCGTTTCGTGTTGGGCAAAGATCGGTCAAAGCATTGCACGATGTCAGTTTTACCATCAAACGCGGCCTCGTCACCGGTCTTGTCGGTCCGGATAGTGCTGGCAAAACCACGCTGATGCGGCTGGCGGCCGGTTTGCTACTGGCGGATGCAGGCTCCATTCAAGTGCTGGGCAACGATGCAGCTACGCAGTCATTAGCGATACAGAGCACGATAGGCTACATGCCGCAACGGTTTGGTTTGTATGAAGATTTGACCGTTCAGGAAAATCTCGACTTATATGCGGATTTGCAAGGCGTGCCCAAGCATGTGCGCCCGGAGCGCTATCGGAACTTGATGCAAATGGCCGGACTCGCGGCATTTACCGGGCGTCTGGCAGGACAGCTTTCCGGAGGCATGAAGCAGAAACTCGGTCTTGCCTGTACCTTGGTGCAGCAGCCTCCTCTGCTGTTGCTGGATGAACCGACTGTGGGTGTTGATCCTCTCTCACGGCGCGAACTCTGGGCCATCGTCTATCGTCTGGTGAAGGAGCAAGGCACCAGCGTGTTATTGAGCACGGCTTATCTGGATGAAGCCGAGCGTTGCGACGAAGTGGTGCTGCTGCATGACGGGAAACTGTTGGATCAGGGAACACCCGCCAGCCTGCAGGAACCTCTGCGCGACCGTGCTTTTGCGGTTACCTCCGGCAGTATTGCCAAACGTGTGCTGCAAGCGCGATTGGCTCAGTCCCGAGCGTGCTGGATGCGCTGATTCAGGGAGATCATGTGCGTATCGTCATGCGACAGGATGCATCGCCCCCTGTTCCCGAGACCTTGCTCCCTGATTTGACAGATGTCGAGATAAATGCGTTGCCGCCGCGTTTTGAAGACAGTTTCGTGGTTTTGCTTAAAACCCGAATTGAGCCGGAAACAAGTCATCCTGAGTTGCGAATGCCTATTATTGCCGCAGTTGTGCGCGACAAGACAACAGCGCCAATGATAGAAGTGCAGAATCTGACCCGAAAATTTGGCAGCTTTCTGGCGGTGAAAAATGTCACGCTTGCGGTTCCTGAAGGCGAAGTTTTCGGCTTGCTGGGAGCGAACGGTGCCGGTAAATCCACCCTGTTCCGCATGTTGTGCGGCTTGCTGCCCCCAGCAGCGGCAGCTTGCGTGTCGCCGGCGCGGATCTGCGTTATGCGGCAGCAGCAGCTCGCGCCCGTATTGGCTATATGTCGCAGAAATTTTCGTTATACGGCAATCTCAGCGTTGTCGAAAATTTGCGTTTCTTTGGCAGCGCCTACGGACTATCGGGTAAACATGGCAGTGAACGGATTAACTGGGCACTGCAAGAGTTTGATTTGGCGCCCATTGCCGAATTTGTCAGCGGTGATTTGTCGCTGGGTTACAAGCAGCGTCTGGCCTTGGCATGCGCTTTGATGCATGAGCCTCAAATCCTGTTCCTCGATGAACCGACTTCCGGGGTCGACCCCTTGGCGCGCCGCGAATTCTGGCGAAGAATAAATGGGCTGGCCGAGCAAGGCGTGACTATCATGGTAACGACGCATTTCATGGAGGAAGCCGAGTATTGCGATAGACTGGCCATCATGGCAGCCGGTGAAATTCTTACTATCGGTACCCCCTCTGAAATCAAGGTCCAGGCACGTTCCGCGATACTTCCTCATCCGGGTATGGAAGATGCGTTCGTTGGGCTGATCGAGGCACATGAAGCGTGAGGGGCCGCGGCATGAATAGCGCAAGCATGCGGCTGACCGGATTGATTCGCAAGGAATTCCTGCAGATTATCCGCGATCCCAGCAGCATAGCGATTGCATTCCTGATGCCGGTGATTCTGTTGTTGCTGTTCGGTTACGGCGTATCGCTGGATTCTGAACATGTGCCATTAGGGCTGGTAGTCGAACAGCCCAGTGCTGATACGGCGAGTTTTACCGCAGCACTTCATAATTCGCGTTATTTCTCCCCGGTATCTTTCCAGAGTACGCCAAAGGCAGTTGATGCGATGATGGCAGGCCGCATTAGTGCCATCATCGTGTTGCGCCATGACTTTGCGCAACGTCTGCGCCAGCCACAAGGTGCACCTATCCAGTTGATTGTCAACGGGGTGGATGCCAATACAGCCCGCATAGTGACCGGCTATGTTACTGGCGCATGGGGGACATGGCTGGAACACAGCAGCCTGGATCAGGGGAAGACGCTCAGCGTGCCGGTAGTGATGACGCAGCGTATCTGGTTTAATGAGGAGCTGAAGAGCCGCAATTTTCTGGTGCCGGGGCTGATCGCCGTTATCATGACGCTGATCGGCGCCCTGCTGACTGCCATGGTCATGGCGCGGGAGTGGGAGCGCGGCACGATGGAAGCACTGATGGTTACCCCGCTCGCGATGAATGAAGTGATCCTGGGCAAGCTGATACCTTATTTCATCCTCGGCATGGGCGGTTTGGCGCTGTCGGTCGCGATGGCTCTCTGGCTCTTCGAAGTGCCATTGCGCGGGTCTGTATGGGTGCTGTTTGCAACATCCGCATTGTTTCTGTTGACTGCACTGGGCATGGGGCTACTCATTTCCACGATAGCGCGCAGCCAGTTTATCGCCGGTCAGCTGGCGATCATTACTACGTTTTTACCGGCCTTTCTGTTATCCGGATTCATATTCGATATCAATAGTATGCCTGCCATAGTTCAAGTAATTACGCATGTCGTTGCGGCGCGATATTACGTGGCAATCCTGCAAACGGTTTTCCTGGTTGGCAATGAATGGAGTGTGATTCTGCCGAATGCGCTCGCGCTGATATTGCTCGCTACCATTTTTCTTGGACTTACGCGGATCAAAGCGCGTAAACGGCTGGAGTAAAGGTCGATGTTAAGACGGATATTCGCCTTGATGATCAAGGAGTTTCTGGCCTTGCTGAAGGACAAGCGCAGTCGTTTCGTACTGATTATTCCACCTTTGGTGCAACTCATGGTTTTTGGCTATGCGGCGACTTTCGATCTCAAGCATGTGCCTTATGCGGTATTTAATGAAGATACTGGCTCGATTTCCCGGGATGTGGTCTCGGCTTTTAGCGGTTCGCCCAGTTTTATGGCAAAGCAGCGGATTACCCGCAATAATCAGATCGCACCATTACTAAATCGTAAAACGGTATTAATGGTTATCCATATCGGGCCGCATTTCAGTGCAGATATGCTCAGCGGCCGCCCTGCCCCCATTCAGATTCTCGTCGATGGACGTAATTCCAATACTGCATTGCTGACTGTGAATTATGCGCAGGATATTATCAATCGATTCAACAACGATTGGACCGCCAGCAATGGCGGAGCACCGCCAGCACACATCGTGACACGGGCGTGGTTCAATCCCAATCTGGAAAGCCGCTGGTTCTTTCTGCCCGGTATCGTGGGCCTGCTAACCCTGCTTGTCACGATTCTGGTGACCGCGCTTTCCGTTGCGCGCGAGCGCGAACAAGGTACTTTCGATCAATTGCTGGTGACGCCGTTGCATCCGGCGGAAATCCTCATCGGCAAAGCCCTGCCGGGTTTCCTGATTGGTATCGTCGAGGCCAGCCTGATCGTGCTGGTGACGGTATTCTGGTTCGAGGTGCCATTATTGGGCAGCCTGTTTACGCTTTATACAGGGGTGCTGCTGTTTTTGTTGTCAGCAGTCGGCATCGGGTTGATGATTTCTTCGCTGGCCGTTACCCAGCAGCAAGGCATGCTCGGCGCATTTTTTTTCATGGTGCCTGCCATCATTCTTTCCGGATTCGCAACCCCGATCCGCAATATGCCGTCTTTGGTGCAGGATTTGACCTTGTTGAATCCGATGCGCTATTTCCTGCTGGTGCTACGGGGTGTGTTTCTTGAGGGTACGCCGTTCCATTTGCTTATTCCCCAGTTTTGGCCTCTGGCAGTAATCGGTGTCATTACGCTGGCAATTGCCGGCTGGCTGTTTCGGCATCGGCTTTATTGAATCGCCATCGCAGTCAGATCTCTACGCGATTGCGACCTTTCAGTTTTGCTTCATAAAGCGCATCATCGGCACGTCCGGTAAACGTTTCAGAGGTGTCTTTGGATAACATGATAGCGACCCCGAAGCTGCATGTGATCTGCTCTACTCCTGCAAAATCGTGATGCTCGATGACATAGCGCAATTTTTCGGCTAGCGCGCGAGGGTTGGGATCATGTGGCACAATAATCATGAATTCCTCGCCCCCCATCGGGCCAGCAGGTCGGAGGCACGGATATTGCCGGCGACGAGCGCCGTTAATTCTTTTAGTACGTGATCCCCCGTCGGGTGACCATAGGTATCGTTAATTTTTTTAAAGTGGTCAATGTCATACATGAGGAGTGCCAATGGAGTCTGATAACGTATGGCTGCCTTCATTTCCATTTGTAAAGCGATATCGAATTTCAGACGGTTATTGGCGCCTGTTAATGTATCTGTAATAGACTGTTTTTCGAATGCCTCCGAAAGTTTGCGAAGTTCCTGGTGATCATGTCTGAGTTTTAATTCGGTCAGGATATTTTTCTGCAGGATAACCAGCAATACCAGAGTCAGCGTGCAAATCAGCAATGTCATGATAATGGCAAATAGCCGGTTGACCCCCGTGAAGGTCTCTCGCTCCAGCATGATCAATGACCAGCCTTCCCTGTTGATAACTTTTCGCCCAACCACATAAGCATGTTTCTCAAATGTTATTTTTTCGCCATTGATGAGGGCGCGGTCAAATAAGGCTGGTATATGGTTTTTGTGCGGACTCCATAAATATTCCGGAATATTGCGGATGTCTTTTGTCAGCAGAATTTTGCCTTTGGCATCGACAAGGAAGATGGCGTAAATATTATTCAAGCCGAGATTCTGAGCCTGTATATTTTCACTTAATACAGCACTGTTATCATCTTGCTTACCCCAGGCATGGATTTGGCTGGACATCCGTTCGGCAAGCGTATTTACTTCAACTGTAATATGATCTCGAATATTTTGCTGATGAAATCGGTCGAAATAATTGGTAAGTATGAAGCCGGCGGCCAATAGCACGACGAGCACGGTAAAGCCAAGGTTCATTAACCAAAGAGATTGACGAGGCATGGGGTATTCCATCTTGCGAATCTCGTAGCTGAGGATGGCGCCCGCAATCCAGGCGATGAACCCGGCCCGAAAGAATTCAATCGGAATACCGGTAATCGCCATGAATGTCGTTTCGGTAGGTAGCTGTGCGGCAAAGATTGCGGAATCGGGCGTTACGATTAAATTTGTCAATCCAAAGCAGGCCATGCCCAGACTGGCGGAAAACAGTACATTGACACTTACTCCGTCAATTTTCCGCCCCCACAAGTAAAGGACTATCGCAGCAAGGATAGTGCTGCCAAGCCCGAAACCTAATCGGATACTGTCTTCAAGGCCTGTATAACCATATAAAACGCCACCCGAGATGACAAGTAACAACGGCGGAATGAAAATCCAGCGCCCTGCCGGTTTTTTCCCTTTTATTTGAGCGTAACCGATTCGACAAAACTCAAGCAGGAATATGAAAGACAGAAGCATTAATGCCAAACGCGAAATGCTGGACCAATACTGGTCGCCAATCACGAGTTCCAGCATTCCCAGCCATGCCCGCAATCCGTATGCGAATCCGAAAAGGCCGAGAAAACTCAGTGAGAATGTGCCGCTGTCAGACTTTCTCTCGATGAAACAAACTGTTCCCAGAATGATGAAGGTCAATCCATAGACAAAGAAGAAGTAGTCTGCCTGCCCTTTGAAAAATTCGCTCATACGATTCCCTTGCCCATTTATTATCCTAATTTAATTTAGAGTGGTTCCGTACTCCGTATAGATCAATGTGTCTCCTTCGCACTATGCCGATGTTTTTTGAGTTTGCACTTTGTTATGCCGCCTTTTGCAACAGATCCACCCTGATCGGCATGAAGAAATCCGCGCCAGTGGCGGTCATGTTTCGCATAAACGCGGTTTGGACAGCGTTATACAGTTCGGGTGATAATTTATGTTTGGTATGCGTGACATTAATGACTTTTTCCTCAAACTGCGGAAAATCATCGAAATGTATAGGGGTCTTGAAAAATTTTTGTGTGATTAAAGTCAGCAATTTTGAAGATACGGCTCGTTCAATTGCAGCAAATGCCGCTTGACGGACTTTTTGTTCATCATGAAATAAGCGCAGTATCTCATTGAATTCGCCTGCGAAAATCGGTTCGGAAATATAGGCCAGGCCGCCCGGCTTGAGTACGCGATGGATTTCGGCAAGCGCTTGATCCATTTTATCCATCGGCACATGGTGCAGGGATTTAAACATCAATACGATATCCACGCTGGCGTCTGCAGCCGGAATATCTTCTGCACACCCTGATTCAAAACATACGTTGGGTAAATCCGTGACGGCCAGATTGCTGGCATGCTGAATGGCGTCCACTTCGAGCGCCAGTATGGAGGCGATCTTCCCCGCCTTGGCAATGGCGCGTGTTTTGTCAGCCTTGCCGCAGCCCAGCTCAAGTACTTTGGCCCGCTCCAGGGGGAGTAATTGTTCGTAAATTTCCTGTTCGTCGCATATTAAATCGATATGGGGAATAGATATCTGCATTGCGCTGCCTTTCTTTAAATAATTCAGAGTGTTTTTACCACGCGCTTGATGGAAATATCTTCGTCGTTGGTGCTAATGGCAAATCCCAGTCGTTCAACCAGCGCCAGCATGGCATGATTGCTTGCCAGCACCTCTCCTTCCATCAGTTTTAATCCTTTGGCGACAGCAACTTCTATCAAGCTGCTCATTAATTTGAGGCCTATGCCTTTATGCTGCCATGCATCCGCTACGACCAGCGCAAATTCACAACTGTTCCCGTCGGGATTGGTAATGTAGCGACATACGCCTAACTCGATTTCCCGATCGTCCTGTTCCAGCACAGCGACCAATGCCATTTCACGGTCGTAATCGATTTGCGTGAAACGCACCAGCATATTCTGCGTGAGTTCTTGCAATGAATCCATAAAGCGGAAATATTTGGACTCTTCCGACAGGCCGCGCACAAATACCTGTTCCAGTTCCGCGTCCTCGGGCCGGATCGGGCGAATGACGATATCTTCCCCGTCGGGCAATTGCCAATGGCTGATCAGATGGGTCGGATAGGGGTGGATAGCCATATGTGCATAGCGCTGCGTCGAGGGTACGGGGAAGCCCACCGCAAAGCGCGCATCTGCCGCAATGGCGCCCTGTTCATCCACTATCAGAGGATTGATGTCCATTTCCTTGATCCAGGGCAATTCGCATACCATTTCCGAAACGCGCAATAACACATCTTCCAAAGCAGCCATGTCAATTGGCGGCATGTGACGGAATGCGCCGAGTAATTTTGCGACATGAGTGCGGTTGATCATGTCGCGCACCAGGAAACTGTTCAACGGCGGCAAAGCTACAGCGCGATCGGCCAGCACTTCGACCATCGTGCCGCCAGCGCTAAAAGTGATGACCGGGCCGAAGATGGGATCGGTGGTGACGCCCAGCATCAATTCGCGACCATTCGGTTTGACGGCCATTGGTTCAATTACTACCCCGTCGATTCTGGCATTGGGACGGTTTTCCTGCACCGCCTGGATGATTTCGTGATAGGCAGCTCTTACCGCCTGGGCATTGCCCAGATTCAGGCGAATACCGCCAGAATCGGATTTGTGCGAAATGTCCGGGGAGTTGATTTTCATCACCACCGGCAACCCCAGTTCCTCTGCCAGCAATAACGCCTCATTCGGTGAGCGGGCTATCACGGTTTTGGCGATGGGTATCTGAAATGCCGCTAATACCGCTTTCGATTCCATTTCATTCAGTACCGTACGGCGTTCTGCCAGCGCACCTTCAATCAGAAAACGCGCGCCTTCGACATCGGGCACCTGATGTTGGGATAGCGGGCCGGGAGTCTGCAGTAACAGTTTCTGATTCTGGTAATAGGCGGCAATAAAAGAAAAAATTTCTACCGCTGGTTCCGGGGTGCGAAAACTCGGGATCTTCGCCTGGGCAAATGCCAATCGGCTTTCGGCCACCTGCTCTTCCCCCATCCAGCAGGCTACCAGAGGCTTGTTGAATTTCGTTGCCACCGCAATTACCGCCTGCGCGGCTTGCAAGGGCTGAGTCATGGCCTGCGGCGTCAGTATCGTCAGCACGCCATCAACGCCGGGGGCTTGCATGCATAATGTGACTGCATCGCGATAGCGCTCGGCCGTCGCATCGCCGATGATATCGACAGGGTTGCCATGGGACCAGTTTTCCGGGAGTACGGCATCCAGTTGGCGAATCGTGTCGGCAGTCAGTGTCGCCATGTTGACGCCCAGATCAGCGGCACGGTCACTGGCCATGACCCCTGGGCCGCCGCCATTGGTTACGATGGCGAGCCGGTTCCCTGCCGGATGAAAGCGCGTGGATAACGCCTTGGCTGCGGAAAAGAGTTGCACGATGGTATCCACCCGCACTACCCCGGCACGCCGCAAGGCTGCATCGAATACATCGTCAGCGCCGACCAGGGCGCCGGTATGGGAAAATGCTGCTTTGGAGCCCGCTTCATGGCGTCCTGCCTTTACCAGAATGACCGGTTTGATACGGGTGGCGGCACGCAGCGCGCTCATGAAGCTGCGCGAGTGATGGATGCCTTCGATGTACAACAGGATGCTCTCGGTTTGCGGATCCGACACCAGATAATCCAGTATCTCTCCAAAATCCACATCGGCCGTAGCGCCCATGGAAATAATGCTGGAAAACCCCACGTCATTGGGATGCGCCCAGTCCAGAATCGCAGTGCAGAGTGCACCTGACTGGGAAATCAGCGCAAGATTTCCGGCTTTGGCGCCGCCATTGCTGAAGGTGGCGTTCAATCCGACCGAAGGTCGCATGATGCCGAGACAGTTCGGGCCGATTAACCGTACGTCATAGCGCCGTGCGTTTTCCAGAACCGCACGCTCCAGTGCTATGCCTGTCGGCCCCGCTTCGCTGAATCCTGCCGATAAAATCACTGCTGCGCGCACGCCATGTCGACCACATGCCTCTATGATCTCCGGGACGGTGGCGGCCTTGGTGGCGATAACGGCGAGATCAACTGCTTCACCGATTTGTTCTATGCTGGCATAGGCACGTTGACTCTGAATCTCCGGATAGCCGGGGTTAATGGGATACAGTTTCCCCCGATAACCGCTTTCCAGCATGTTCTTGAAGACCACACCGCCTACTGATTCAGGGCGATTGCTTGCCCCGATCACAGCAACTGAGCGGGGAGCAAACAGGGGACTCAAATAATGTTGGCCCATGAAGATACCTGTGATATTGCATCAATAAAGTTGGAAGACGAGGATTGTGGCTTGCCCTGTCTAATATAGCTGATTTGTATAACGTATTCTATTGCAGCGCTGCGTTCGGGATTTATTTATGCTTAAATATTAAAAATCCCTAAGGAAAGTGCCTGTGCAAACTGCATTTATCTCTCATCCTGCTTGTCTGGAACACGACATGGGCACAGGCCATCCAGAATCTCCTGCCCGGTTGACCGCTATTGAAGACCAACTTATTGCGTCAGGGGTTTTCCCTTTTCTCCAGCTCCATGATGCGCCGCGCGCAGAGCGTGTGCAATTAATGCGTGTGCACTCCGAAGATTATATTCGCAGTATAGAAGCGGCTGCACCGCAGCAAGGTCTGATCAACCTTGACCCGGATACTGCAATGAATCCCCATACGCTCGAAGCTGCCTTGCGTGCCGCTGGAGCGGTGGTACTGGCGACCGACCTGGTCATGTCCGGCCAGGTTGAGAATGCCTTCTGCAATATACGCCCGCCAGGGCATCATGCAACCCGCAATCAAGCCATGGGGTTCTGCATATTCAACAATGTGGCCGTCGGCGTTGCGCATGCCATGTCGCAGTACGACTTGACGCGTGTTGCCATCGTGGATTTTGATGTACATCACGGCAATGGGACCGAAGATATTTTCAGGGACGATGTGCGGGTGATGCTGTGCTCGACCTTCCAGCATCCTTTTTACCCGTATTGCGGTGCCGATAGCGGCAATGACCATATCGTCAATGTGCCGCTGGCAGCGTACACCGGAAGCAAGGGTTTCCGTGATGCGGTGAATTTATTTGTATTGCCGAAACTGGAAGCGTTCAAGCCGGAAATGATCTTTATCTCGGCCGGATTCGATGCGCACCGTGAAGACGATATGGCGAGCCTCGCTCTGGTTGATGCCGATTACAGCTGGATAACACAGCAAGTCAAAATGGTGGCGGCCAAGTATGCACAAAAGCGCATCGTTTCCAGCCTCGAGGGCGGTTATGCCTTGCATGCGCTAGGTAGAAGCGCTACGGCTCACATTCGTGAGTTATGCGATTTATAAACGCAGCGAGCCCGATTTCCCTGAACTCCCTTCTCGGCTGATCTCAAGCCTGACAACTAAAACACTAATTAGATCCAATACGGCTCATGCAGTGAATTTACTCCACGAACAGCAGGCCAATCTGACAAAAGATGCGTGAAATTCATAAACAAAGTTCGCTTTTCCGAAGATTTTATGCCCGGGAATGGTTTTCCAATCTGTCTGTTTGAATAATATTCTGGGGATAATGTGGCTATTGTGAAATTATTTTCAAGCTGCTACACAAATTCGAATATATTAATCCACATCATATTTTTTATTAACACATTGATATTAAATTAATTTTTGCATTTTTTAAAATTATTCTAAAGTTTTTGTGATTGCAATCGATAAAGAAATTGCAAGCTACATGGTCTCGGGCAGCAAGCAAGATTAGAAGCTTGATATTCACCCTAAAGTTATTCGTCGATCAACCGATAAAGCTTACAACAGCGGTTAAATGCCAAACCAGATGCAGGCAACCGCAAGATTAATGGCACTGATGCCATATTTATCGTAACCCGTACTACAAGGAGAATTATCATGGCACAAGTCATTAACACAAACGTTGCTGCCCTGTTTGCCGGCGCAGCTTTGAACAGATCCAATCTCGCTTTGCAAACTGCCCAGCAGCGTCTGTCTTCCGGCCTGCGTATCAACAGTGCCAAGGATGATCCTACCGGTTTGATTACCGCTACCAACTACGACAGCCAGATCCGCGGTGCGAACCAGGCTATCCGCAATGCCAATGACGGTATTTCCAAAGCACAGACCAACGACGGCTATTTGTCTCAAATCACCGAAAACCTGCAGCGCTTGCGTGAAATCGCAGTGCAAAACGGCGGCTCAGCCTCAGGCGTAGAGGCTTCTGCACTCGTAACAGAAAATACCCGTCTTAACGGACTGGTGAACTCTGCTACGACTACTGTCGTGAATAGCGCGGATGGCGGTACATTTACCACTACCGGCGTCAAGCCAACTCTTAGCAGCACTGGCACTTCTACGGTTGCCCAGATCGACACGGATATCACTGCCGTATCCAACGCCCGCGCCAACTATGGTGCCGACATGGCTTCACTGTCATCCGCCGTTGCCAACCTGCAGACTTATTCGGTGAATACCTCCGCTTCGTACAGCCGGGTTATGGATACTGACTACGCTGCCGAATCAGCAAACATGGCGAAAAACAACATCCTGCAACAAGCCGGTACAGCGGTGTTGGCGCAAGCGAATCAAACCCCGAATACTGTACTGACATTATTGCGGTAAGCGGTTAATATGATAAATGCCTGACCGGATGCCCGGTCAGGTACTTTATAGCAAGGAGATCCAAGATGATCATCCAAAATACAAACTCTCCGAATCAGGTCGCACCGATAGGCACGCGCGTTAGCGATAACGCGCCTGCGCTCGTTGCAGAGACCCCAATACAAATCGCTACTCCGCAACCTTCGTCGCAACAATTGATGACAGCAGTGGATGGCATTAATCAGGCCATGCGGCAATCGAACCAGAATCTCGAATTTACTGTGGATACGGGCACGAAAATGTCGGTAGTCAAAGTTGTCGATACAGAAACCGGTCAGTTATTATTGCAAATCCCTTCAAAAGTGACACTGGCGATCGCGCAATCGATAGACCAGTCTCAGCATGGCATGCTTTTAAGCCAGAAGGTCTAGCTTCAGGAGGTAAATCATGGCAACCAGCTCAGTATCGGCATCGTCGTCCAGCGGAAATTTGCTTGATGTGCAATCTCTCGTCTCGCAGTTGATGGCAGTAGAACGTCAGCCTATCGATAAGCTTAACGCCAAGATAAGCACCGACCAGACCAAGATATCTTCCTTCGGCACCATCAGCGGATTGGTCTCAAGTTTTCAGACCGCACTAAAAAGCATAATGAGCGGTCTGCAGAACTTGAGCGCCACCCCTTCCGATGCCAGCGTTTTCTCTGCCGCTGCGGCCAGCACCGCAGTGCCCGGTACTTATACCTTGAATGTGTCACAGCTCGCCCAGTCGCAGAATCTGGTTGCGGCAGGTCAGGCCAGCAGTACAACAGCTATCGGTAATGGCACGGCAACGACAGTTACTTTCGATTTCGGCACCATTAGCGGCGGTACGCTGAGCGCAGGGACATATAGCGGCGCCACCTTCACATCGAATGGCAGCGGTACCAAGAGCATCACTATAGACGGGACCAATAATACCCTGCAAGGCATAAGGGATGCCATCAATGCTGCCAATATGGGAGTAAGCGCTACCATCGTCAACGACGGTAGCGGCACACCTTACCGTCTGTCGCTGACTTCGAGCAACCCCGGTGTAAGCAACAGCCTTAAAATCACGACCAGCGGTGGCGATGGAACCATCAACAACCTGCTGGCTTATGATCCTGCCGGCACGCAAAATCTGAACCAGAGTGTGGCTGCGCAAAATGCCAATCTTACGGTGAATGGCATCGCAATCACCAGTGCTTCAAATACGGTCACCGGTGCGATTCAGGGCGTTACACTTACGCTTAAAAATCTGACAACAGCACCGACTACATTGACGGTAGCGCATGACACGGCTGCTGTCGCGACAGCAGTTTCAAGTTTTGTCGATACGTATAATGGTTTGTACAGTCAGCTTAAATCCCGTTCTGCCTACGGTTCTTCCGGCTCTTCCGGCTCTTCCGGCGGTTCGTTGGCAGGTGACGGAACAGTACGTGCGATGATGGATCAACTGCGCAGCATTTTTAATTCGCCTGCAACTGGCACTCTGACAACGTTGTCACAAGTTGGTATCTCTTTCCAGGCAGATGGCTCATTAAAACTGGATAGCAGTAAACTGAATAGCGCAATGTCGGCCAATTTCAGCGACGTTACCAATCTGTTCTCTTCGACTACTGGTTACGCTACCCGACTGGATACATGGACGACCACTGTCCTTCAGTCCGGTGACGGCCTGATCCCTAATAGCATAGCGAGTCTTAATACAGCCATTAGCGGATATAACGACCAAATTAGCCACTTGGAAGTCAGAATGTCGACGCTCCAGACACAATATACTGCTCAATATAGTAATCTGAACGCATTGCTGAGTAGCATGGATAGCACGAGTGCTTATTTGGCGAAGCAACTTGGCTGATTAAAATTGACGATCTGCCATACATGGTTTTGCTTTGTTGGCAGATCGATTGATATCGACTGATCGGGCAACCTGGCCGGTTTTCAACTATCGCAAATCCCCCCTTGGCGTAAAATCATGTTTGATGCGATGAGCACTGACAAATGTAATAAACTTACTGCATGAAACCTATCGTGCCTAACGTTGAATCATCTCAACAATCTGCTACTCATACTTTCGAGCAAACTTTCCAGCAAGCCGTAATTCATCATCAGGCAGGTCGGCTGACAGAAGCTGAAGAACTCTATCGCAGTATCCTGCAACACGATCCTAATCATCCTGAAGCAAACCATAACATGGGCGTTTTGGCGCTCCACATGAAACAGCCGGTAGCCGGTCTGTCCTATTTCATCGCCGCTCTGGAGGCCAACCCTGCTCATGGACAATACTGGCTAAGTTATATTGATGCATTGTTTCAGGCCGGTCAGCCGGATGCAGCGCGAGAGGTATTGGCCTTGGCCCGTCAGCAAGGCTTGCAAGGCAGCGAGATAAATGTTCTGGCGGCGTGCTTGAAGGAGAATGTGAAGCATGAAGCGGCCAGGCAAATAAAACCTGCTAAAAAATCGACTCAGCACAAAGGTAAGGCGCCTGACGCATCAGAGATAAATGCGATTGTGGCTTTGTTCACCGAAGGACGATACGCAGAAGCGGCAACGTTAGCCCAAAGGATGACGGTACGCTTCCCGTCCGCTGGCTTCGGCTGGAAAGCGCTGGGCACGGTACTTATGCAGACAGGGAAGAATGATGAGGCGCTGGTACCCATGCAGAAAGCTGCAGCGCTCTCGCCGGACGATGCTTATGCATACAGCAATCTGGGTAATCTATATAGCAGCTTGAACCGGCCCGATGAAGCGGAAGCGAGTCTTCGCCGAGCGTTGGCGATTGATGCGGATTTCGCCGAAGCTCATTGCAATCTGGGTTCGACCTTGCAGGAACTGGGGCGTCTGACGGAGGCCGAGGTCAGTTACCAGCGCGCACTTGAGATCAGGCCCGATCTTGCCGAGGCACATTACAATCTGGGTAATTGCTTAAAGGAATCAGGCCGTTTGAATGAAGCCGAAGACAGCTATCGGCGTGCACTTGGAATCAAGCCGGATTATGTTCAGGTGTATAGCAATCTCGGCATCATGCTCAATGGTATTGGACGGCCAGATGAAGCAGAGGCAAGTCTCCGCCTAGCGCTGCAACTCAAGCCGGATTATGTTCAGGCGCACAGCAATCTGGGCAATATTCTTCAGGATATGGGGCGTCTGGCTGAGGCGGAGGCCAGTTACCGTCGCGCACTGGAAATCAGGCCGGACCTCGCGGAAACGTATAACAATCTGGGCAATGTGCTTCAGGATATGGGCCGGCTGGATATGTCTGAGGCCAGTTATCGACAGGCTCTGCAGCTCAAGCCGGGTTATTTTAAAGCGCATAGCAATCTATTGTTTTCACTTAATCATTCGGCGAGCAATGCGCCCTCTTACGGATTTGCGGAAGCACAGCTGTATGGCCGAAAATTGAGTCAGCAAGTTGCGTCACGATTTACGGAATGGTCATGCACTTTGCACCCGGAGCGGTTACGAATCGGATTTGTATCGGGCGATTTCAAGAATCATCCCGTAGGCTATTTTCTGGAAAATCTGCTGAATCATCTGGATTCAGCCGCTGTCGAGCTGATTGCTTACCCAACCGACTCACATGTCGATGAGTTCACGGCACGAATCAAATCCCTCTTTTCTGCATGGAAACCTTTGTCCGGCTTGAGTGACGAAACCGCCGCACGATTGATACACAGCGACAGTGTCCATGTGCTGATCGATTTGTCCGGCCATACCCGCTATAACCGGTTGCCGGTGTTTGCCTGGAAACCCGCCCCGGTACAGGTAAGCTGGCTTGGGTATTTTGCAACCACAGGCGTTGCGGAAATGGATTATCTCATTGCTGATCCATGGACATTACCCGAATCTGAAGAAATCCATTTCACCGAAAGAATCTGGCGATTGCCCGAGACCCGGCTGTGTTTCACGCCACCCGATATCGAGCTGGATATATCACCGTTACCCGCGTTGACGAACGGATGCATCACCTTCGGCTGTTTCAATAACCTGACCAAAATGAATGATGAGGTCATAGCTCTTTGGTCGCGAGTGCTGGTATCCGTACCCGGCAGCCGATTGTTTCTCAAGGCCAAACAACTTACGGAATTGAAAGTACGCGAGCACACGGTCGAACGTTTTGCCGAACATGGCGTCGATGCTGACCGGTTGATCCTGGAAGGCCCTGGCTCCAGGGAAAAATACCTCGCTACTTATCATCAGGTCGATATTGCACTTGACCCGTTCCCCTATACCGGCGGTACTACCAGTGTTGAAAGCTTGTGGATGGGGGTACCGGTATTGACCCTGACTGGAGCGAGTTTCCTGTCCAGACAAGGTGTCGGAATCCTGATGAATGCGGGCTTGCCGGAATGGGTTGCGACGGGCAAGGATGACTATGTGAGGCGCGCAGCATTGCTGACCGGTGATTTGCAAAGACTCTCTGCACTTCGAAATGGACTGCGTCAACGACTGCAGATGTCTCCGATTATGGATGCCCGGCGCTTTGCGATTCATTTTGAAAGCGCTGTTCGCAGCATGTGGGAGGCATGGCGCCATCAACCATGACGGCTTTGCATGAGTACGGATATTACTGCATTATTTAGTTATTTTTCAACCGCGCTTTGGCTGCATTCTGAGTCACTTCCACAAAATAATCGAGTTGCGCCCAGGCGGTTTTCAATACGATTTTTTCATGATTGATGCGAAAATTGTGGACATGTGCTTTTGCCCGTGCGATTGATTCGGGTCGATCGTCCATGATCACCCCGCTATCGGTACCGCATGAAAAATTCACTACATGGTCACGCCAATAATCTGTCTCGATAATCGATACCGGACAGCCGCACAATAATGCTTCCGTAACCAGTGCGCTCGGTTCATATACATAAAGCAGCTTGGCGCGCCGCAGCAAGGACGCAATCTCGGCATGTGTCAATGTTTGATCCTTGCACAGGCTGATTGCTCCCTGCACGTGCTCTGTGAGGGCCCCGCCATTGAACAGATATTTATGAGCATAAAAACAAACCAGATCACGAGCATCATCATCGGGGTTATTATCGTTATTGAAGATGGATAGATCGCAAGTCGGAATATGCAATAGATGCCCCTGCATTCCTGCCGGGAGATAGATATGTGAATAGGCAAAGATAAGATCATCTTTTGGGAAAGAGGTATCGCCGCCTACATGTCCAGGTGTGTTCAATAGCCATCGCACGACGATGCCGCCTGCGGCGAGCGGGTCGCCGGACACGATTTCCGGATAGACCATAATGGGTTTTCTGCCAGATGCATGATGCTGCATCATGATTGCAGGCGTTAAGACAGGCGTCCTCAGTCGGGGGTCTGTTACTTCACAAGTTACATACGCTTCTTTACCGCTTTCATTTAGGGCATGGCAAAGATAATGCAAAGCACGGATACCAGCCGATTGCTGAAGAAAATCCAGAGCGAATATATAGTAAGGCGCGTGATCGGTTGAATAAAAATTGCGCATTTTGTTGTCTTTATGAAGATGAGCAGTGACCAGCCAAAACAATTTTTGTCTCGGGCAAAAAACAGATTCCAGGCGAGCCGTGTCAGCTGGAGTCCTGCGGGCCAACGATTGAAAGTTTTGCCCGCGAAAGCAAGCCTATGGATGGCGCATAATCATTTGTATTCTCGTTGATTGCTTTCATCCTGACAAGCGCTATTTCTTGCCTGGAGCTAATTTCAAATCGTGAGTTATGACGATATGATACGGGCTTAGTCCATTTTCCATTTTGCATGCCATGAAGCCCATACTTTCCATTTGCATTCCTACGCTAAATCGAAGTGCGTTACTGGAAGTCATCCTGGAGAATTTGACGCGAGAAGCTTTTGCTTATCTCGACAAAATCGAGATTGTAGTCGCAGATAACGCATCAATCGACGAAACCGCGGATGTTGTTCGGCGCAGTGCTTTGCCGATTATCTATGACAGGCAAGAAAGTACCGTCGGATTTGCCCGTAATGTGTTATTTGCCACAGCAGGTCTTGCCTCAGGTGAATTCGTATGGGTAATCGGAGATGATGATCTTGTCTTGCCTGGCGGCGTTGCACGCATACTTGAGTCTATCAGCAAGACGCCCGATGTCGATTATCATTACCTCAACTTTGGCTGGATAGATTGCCAGTTCCGCACCCAGGTGGTGCGAGAGATGGATGGGCAACCGCCAGCGTCTTCATTTAACCGACTGCAATGCAAAGAGACCAATTGGCAGCGCTTGCAGCGTCTTGAAGATGTGGTGTTCCTTCCAGCTGACAACCCTTCTGCCATTTTTAGCGGCGTGTTTTGTTTTGTGACACGCAGGCAGTTTTTCATCGATGCCGTGGACACTTTGCGTCCCAGCGACAGTCTGGACGGTTCCTCCACCATCATTGCCGATTGTTTCCCTCACGCCATGCTTTCCCTGCCCAGAGTGGCAGGAAAACCTATCGCCTATGTCGGCACGCCCTGCCTCATGCAAGGCATCAGCGGCTGGGAATGGGGTAGCTACGCATACAAGAATATGATTTTTGGCACACACCAGTTCTTTGAATGGCTCGGACAAACA
Source organism: Sulfuriferula sp. AH1 (assembly GCF_002162035.1). Lineage (NCBI taxonomy): Bacteria > Pseudomonadati > Pseudomonadota > Betaproteobacteria > Nitrosomonadales > Sulfuricellaceae > Sulfuriferula > Sulfuriferula sp. AH1. The sequence goes on along the minus strand of NZ_CP021138.1, from coordinate 1,425,448 downwards.
TCTTTTGCCAGCGATGCCATGCAGCATCTGTGGAATAGTTATTATCAGATGGCCGGGCGACTGTTTTTTCGCATGCTGCATTACAAGGAAGAACATAAAGGGCTGGATATCGTTCTGGAGAAAGCGATTCCAGCCTCTGCCGGTCACCTGTTATTTTGGGATGCTTTTACGGCGGAGTCGCGCCTGAATCTCGAAATGGAACATGATGCTGAAAACTTATCTGCGTGCGTTACCCAAATAGCCGCAGAAAACCCTGAAGCCAGAATCGGGCTATGGGGCATATTGGGAAGAGGCCGTCTTTTTGTAAAAATTCCCCCTCTGTTGCACAAGAATCTGGTTTGGGTCGCTGATCGGGATACCTCGCTACATGGCACACTGTTTGATGGTACAACACTGCATATTGCCCATCCTGCCACATTGCCTGATGCCGCGCTGGACATCCTGGTAATTGGTGCGCGCAGGGATTTTGTCGATGAAATAAGCACTACTGCGATGTCTGTCATGAAGACAGGTGCGAGCATAATCAGCGTTAAAGGCAGGATTTCCGTGCACACATGATTACGGGTAGCCGATTATTTCATTCACGTTATTTCCCTGAAGATCATGTATCCGCTCAGTAAACCACTGCTCCGCAAAGTGCGACCAATATCTTTGACGGATTGTCACCCCGTCGGACTTTGTAAGTGTTTCGGCGCCCATAACGGATTTAAGCATGGCCTTTACATCTTGCGGGGCTTCAATCTCCAGAAACTTCGCAAGTGATTTAATGACCATTCCAGTCATAGTCTGGTTAGCGCCAATCAAGTCTTCAAAGCGCAGCTTGAATATTTCCATTCCTTGGCACGGATTGTGTATATCGTATTCCCAGCAGGCAATTAGTTTCATATGCACCAGCGGTCCTACCTTTTCTGCATAGTTCAACAGGTATTGCTTGAATCTTTCCCGCTCATCCGTGATCTTGCACCAAGGATGAGCCTGTTCGGTAATAACGCCAACGCTAATCATATAGCGCATATGCGATATCAGGCAGTCCCTCAAATCCTGCACCAGAAAAATGATTTTAATATCGTTACATAAATGCCGCTTCACTTCCGGTATCGGGGGCAAATGACCCAGGGCAAACTTCCCGCTTTGAATCTTTGCCAATGAATCACCCAGTGGCATAGTCTGGAAACGCTGCTCTTGTTCACTCATGGACATTTTTTTCGGCGCATTCCGAAAATCGTATATCCCGATCGCCTGATCATCATAGCGCACATGTAGATGCGTATCCGTGAACCCTATCCTGCTTAATACCTGGGACATCAAATAAGTCCCCGCCTTCGGTACCGAAACCAGTATCACCCGCTTTTCCATTACACACAGCTCGCCATACGCTTGATTCCTGTTGTCATGTCCGTCCATATCCCGACACCAATATCCTGCTGAATACGCGACACATCAGGGATGTAACGGATACGCCGCGCAGATTGGGGGCGGTCGAGTATTGCCACTGAGTTGTCCAGGCCCAAGGTGTTGCCTATCAATTGAGCCAATTCATCCAGCCTGAAAGCTTCATCAGAACCCACGTTGTAAGGCACGCCTGATTTCCCCTTGCACGCAAGCGCGAACAGCCAGATAGCAAGATCAGCTGCATACAAATAGCTCCTGACCGTTTTCCCATCGCCTGTAATTACAATACGATCATTTGCCGAGGCGCTGCTTATCAATTGCCCTATCGCAAGATGCGGCGGCAAACCATAGCCGACAAAGGCAAAACATCGGGCAATGACGAGTTCTATCCCATATTCACGACCATAGCATACCGCCAGCATTTCCATCGCCCGCTTACCTTCAGCATAGGCATCCACAGGGTCAGTCGAGTTACACGCGTAGGGAGCATTTTCCGGAATATGCGATACTTCGGGAGGCTGTTCACCATAGATAGCACCTGAACTGATTATCAGGACACGACATGTTCCGCAGGCAACGGCATGATCAAGAACACGCTGCGTCCCCCGCATAATAGTGTCAAACAGTTCACGCGCATGATGGGCGGCATCAGGGCTGGTGTCCGCGGCCCCGTGGATGAACAGGTCGAAATTTCCTCCAGGGATGGGGTAATCCCGCACATCGCCGCGGATAAATTGCAGCCACACAGCCTGTCTGAATTCAGGATAACGCTCAAGAAAACGTTCAGGATTGCGAGACAGCGCAACAACCGATATGCCCCCTCCCCATGCGTTCAGTTGCGCCAGGGTCATCAGCAGCCAATAGCCGATAAAGCCGGTTCCACCCGTCAGGAATATGCGTTTACCAGTTAGCTCCGGGAGTGGATATAAGCGCAATACGCGTATGACATCATCGATAATCGTCGCCCGGCAGGCAGCAGATTGCGATTCAGTCATTGCGCACTTGTTGCAACAAGGATGCGGGCGAATTCAGTACCCGCCATTTGCATGCGCTATCGAAATCACCATAGCCCCATGCCACACCCAGGAAAGCCATGTCATTTTGTTCCGCCGACAGCGCATCTTCCATTTTATCGCCTATATAAAGCACCTCGGATGGCCGCAGCGTCTGTTCTGTTAGCAGGCATTCAAGCAAGGAGCCTTTGTCCGGCAGGCGCGGGTTGAATAAATCCAGTGTATACACAGACTGAAAATACGAATTCCAGCCCAGGTAATCCAGTATGAGCCGGGTCGGCGCCAACCGTTTATTGGTAGCGAGGTGCAGCATAAATCCACTGGCATGCAAGGTCGCCAGTAATTCCGGCACGCCGGAATATACTTTGGTCTCCTTGTATCCGCTTGCATCATAGTGGCGTTTGAAGGATTCAACATAAGTGTTGATGATATGCAAATCATCGACACCCGTCAGTATCGACAAGGTTTCCTGTAACGGTGGCCCTATCAGTTTGTTCGCAAGCGGCACTTTGGCAGTCATGCCTGCTTCTTTCAGCACCATGGCGAATGACGCGAGAATGCTGGGAGCGGAATCAATCAGTGTTCCATCCAGGTCAAAAATCAGTACCGGTTTGTGCGTCATGGATAAAGTCTCAGTATGGGATTGGGAAATTGCCGCCCAATAAATTCTGCGATGGCATCTTGTGCGCCAAATGACGAAACGACTATGGTTGCATCCGGCCATTGCCCCAGATCGGCGGATGAACATACTTGATGTCTGCCTATCATCTTTCCCAACAGATTGGGATTGCCATCTACAATTCCGACGATACGCTCGGCGATACAGGCAGCTGCCATTTTCGGCAACAATCTCGCACTATGACTGCCGGCACCATAGATCACCAGTTGTCTGGCATTGCATTGGATGATTGTATCGATCACCTGTCCCATCAATTGCCCTGAAAGCGTCAAGTAATCCTGAAGCCCGACAGGATTGTATGGCATATCGGCGGTTGCCGGCTCTTGCCGTACGAACAGCCCGAACAGGCTATCGGTGACGCCTTCGGAAAGCGCTACGATCTCGCCAGCTTTGCGGACATAGCCTAATTCCGCCATCAGGCGGTCAAGCGATTGCGTCGAAAAGTATTGAATATGCTCCAATGAGAACTCGCCGTAGGGCTCCAGCGGAGTTCGAGTGAAACGTTCAGATGCAGGAACTTCCACCATAATCATGGCCCGATGATTCAGGTCCTTGATCAGCGCAGCCAGATCGGTGCGCAAGTCGGGCAGATGTTCCAGTACTCCCGTCAAACAAATCAGCGCAGCCTGATCAAGCGGTAGCAGTTGCGGTGCCTGACGGACGATTCCCGTTTGCACATTTTGCAAACCGAATAGCGCATTTGCTTTGGCTGATGCCTCGGGCGCGGGGTCTATCCCATACAGGCATGCCCATCCTGCTGTATGAAAAGCATTGAGCAGAGCCCCGTGGCCACACCCAATGTCGATGATAAGGGCGTCAGCGGTCAAATGCGGCACACATAAATTAACTGCTGCGGCCATGCGCACTTGATCGACAGGGCGAATCTTCGCAGTTGAAGTCATTACATCGTATTTTGACAATTCCCGATAATACGCCTCGTAACTGGCGGATTCGGGCAATTCCGATGCGTAGATGAAGCCGCAATCAGCACAGTTGACTACTTGATAACTCATGTCCAGACCGCCGATCGGGGTCATGGTATTGGTATATAAATGCGTGGCGTTATCGCTATCGCATACAGGACACGGGCGATGCCGAGGGTAAATTGTGGTCACAATCGATTCATCCGAAAATAGCGTCAAGGCCATAAATTGTGTGGGATGGCACGCCTTGTTCTTGTAATGCGGCCCTGATCTCGGTTTGATAGCGCAAGCTGGTTACCAGGATGGGCAGCCCGGTAAATTTTACCGGATTAAACGCTTCAATCCGATAGCCTGCCATACGCACTCCATGTCGGGTTGTATCGGTATCGACGAGGGCGGCGGCTGACAACTCAAGAAGAAGCGGAGCGACGTAGTTGTTGAAATCGCCGCCGATACCGTAGATAACGAATTTATCAGGGAAAGTGGTCTTGAATTTGGCAATCAACTGATTGCGCCGCGTTTGTGCATCTGTGCGCAAATAAGCCTGGGCGCGCAAGCTGTCGGAATAGACGGCGGATTCAAAATGCCCTGACGTTAATTGCTGAATCGAAAACCCTGCCTGATGAAGTAACTCGGATAATGAGGTCATGGTGAATTGATGGATATGTTCGGCATTGGCATCCCATGACAACAATGGGTGCCCTGCTTCGTTTGGCACTTCCACGACCAGCTTTCCCGATGGCTTCAATAGCCGCGACCAATGCCCGAGTTCGGCGTGGATATCCGGAATATGTTCAAGCACATGAAAGGAAAGTATCAGATCATAAGGGCCGTCCTCCAATGCCGCTGCAGCATGGCGGCTGACATGATCCAGCCATCGCATGGCAACCAGCGCATCTTCCGAAAGCTCTATTCCGGTATATTCGACATTTGCAATTGCCTTGATACGCCTCCCCAGCTCTCCCTCGGCGCATCCGATTTCCAGTATCCGCATGCCATCATGCAATAGCGGTGTCAGATCATTCAGCCGGTCGGTCATCTTTCTGTTACAGGCTGAATCAGCAATCATATTACGCCCACGCAATTGGGCGTAGTAGTCATGCTGCTGGGTGAACGGTATTTCAGCGGCTGCACGCCAGCGGTGGCCGCAACGGCGGCAAAGATAGCAGGCAACAGGGCTATTGTACTGGGCTGTCTCTTTGCCAAGACAGGCTGGACAAACAGGCAACATCGATTACAACCTGCTTTCCATACGATACATGACGTGGTTATGCATGCTGAATCAACGTTTGACGCTTAACGAAGCAGGATGCAACGGAATCAGCATTTCCTGCTGCAGTTGCGCCAATGGCAATAAGGGCGACATATCCTCTAGCGGCATTGAAATCATGGTGCCGTCCGCTTGCGGCATGGCAGCCACCTTGGGCCACAAGATTTCATTGGGCATTAACATGATTTCACAAATAAATGGCCCCGGCTGATTCAGAGCCTTGCGCACGCCCGCCTGCAAATCGGCAATATCGTCTATCCGCATCGATGGAATCCCGTATGCATGGGCGACATCCTGCAAGTCGGGTAACGTCAGATTTCCTTCCGGCCCAGTAGCGACATAGCGTCCCTGGAAATAATTGCGTTGCGTATTGCGGATGGAGGCATAACCTTGATTATTCATAAGAAACATAATAATAGGCAGATCAAGACCGCGCAATGTGGCAAGCTCCTGAATGTTAAGTTGCAGGCTGCCGTCGCTTTCGACGGCTACCATGCGCTTCTTGCCTGCAGCGAGACAGGCGCCAATGGCGGCAGGCAGGCCATAGCCCATGGAACCCAGGCCGGATGTCAGGAATACGCGTTGGCCCGGTTTATTGCGAAAAGCGGTGTAAAACGCTTCGACACCCAACCCCGAGCTGCCTGTGACAATCAGGGTGCCCTCGGCGATTTCATCCGATAACATATCGCTGAGCTGATAATGGCTGATCGGGCCTGTCGTCGGAAACGGCGCGCCATCCATGACAGGGTAGCGCTGTTTCCATGACCGGCACCGCGCCAGCCAATCCGTACGTTTGCACTGAAGATCCAATGCGTGTGTCAGCAAGGCATCGATAGTGCGTCCTGCGTCTGCCTGCATGCGCACGTCAATGGGCATATCGAGTTTTGTCAACTCGCTGGCATCGATGTCAATCACCACCTTTTTTGCCGCGCGGGCGAAGTTTTGCGGACTATAGGCCGTCACCACGTTGTCGAGCCGGCAGCCGATAGCGATCAGCAGGTCACAATTCTGCACGGCAAAATTGGGGGCACGCAATGCCACGACACCCGGTTTACCGACACATAACGGGTGCGCATGGGGGATCAGATCCATGGCGTTCCATGTCGTTACCACCGGAATGTCCAATGTTTCGTACAGGCGTCTGAATTTATCGGCTGCGCCTGAGAGGCGAATGCCATGGCCGGCAAGAATCAAGGGACGCTCGGCATGATTCAGCAAATCAAGTATCTGCTTAATCTGAAGATCGCCAGGCTGTAACGGCGAGCTCTGCGATTCAGGCGTATAGCCCGTTAATGCGTCCGGATCGATTTGGCTCGCCTGTACATCCAGTGGCACATCAAGCCAGACCGGACCTTGCCGTCCGTCTCGCGCCAGCGTCAATGCCTTTTCGAGGTGATAACGTACCTGCAAAGGGTCGTCCAGGGTAACCGCATATTTGGTAACGGATTTCACGATTGAAACGATATCAACTTCCTGCGGGCCCATTTGCCGAACGCCACTGTCGCCCAGCATATCTGTGCGCTTGACCTGGCCGGATATGACCATCATCGGAACCGATTCTATCCACGCACCGACTACGCCGGTTATCGCATTGGTAGCGCCTGGTCCAGTGGTCACCAGTGCTACGCCCAGGTTTTCGTTGACGCGGGCATAGGCTTCAGCCGCAATCGAACAGGCCTGCTCGTGATGATTCGGCACGTAATCCATATCCGGATTGAGCCCGAGTGCATCCACTAGATACATGGCCCCCCCGCCGGGTAGTACAAAAACATGTTTCACGCCTTCAGCGGCAAGACGCGTCATGATGTAATCGGCGACACGAACCAGATTGCTCATTATTTCATCCAGTGGGGTAATAAAGTCTTGCGGTTTTTATTGGCCTGAATCGCCTCGTCCGTGTAATAGGAATCATCCTGATGATGCGTTGAAGATATTTCCTCGAATACTGCGCCTCCGGGGCTGAAGAACATATGGCGTACGCCCCGGTCAACCATTACCACCTCGCCGGGATTATAGGTTCTTTCCTGGCCATCCAGAGCAATATGTATCTCGCCGTGCAGGATGTGGAAAGTCTCTTCCTTTTTCAGATGATACTGTTCAGGATGGGTTTGGCCAGGCAACATGACGATCAGCTTTTTGCAGTATTCCCTGTTCACCACCGTAATCAATGCCAAACCGTATTCGTCGAATTGTTCCAGGCCATAATGATGGGAGATTTCCAGATCGGTATTGCCGGGCACGATAACATGGCCTTCCAGCAGTAAAATCTTGACCCGTTGAACGATCTCGGCGATTTTCTGCCGAGTGTCGTTACAATGGACATTCGCATCCGTGAGCGCGGTATTCGCCGGAATTTCCTGAGTAGCTACAAATTTGGCGAATTTCGACCAGTCATTCGCAGTGACCTGATTTTCCTGTGGAGGAAAAGCCATAAATACATCGGAATCGGTGACAGCCTCCCCTGCCTTTATCGGATGCTTGGCAAAGATGCCGCGACGCAGGGAGCGTAGACTCGCCATTTCGGCATCCGTGGCCTCGACCCGTACGCTATCCGGCAGACCGCACATTTCATAAGCGCGCTGAGCAGATCGCAGCCAGGCCACTATTTGTTGGGGTGTTGCCGAATAATTATTCAGCGGCAATTGTTCGGTCGGAACGCCTACATGTTTTTCGAAAATGACGGCACCCTTGGCAATAGCCATCTGGATAGCTTCACAGTTATCAGGCGATTCGTGGGTCGAATAACCAATTGATACGTTTGGATAGCGCGCCCTGAGCAAATCAATCTGATTCAACTGGAGATGCGCCTGCAAGGTCGGATATTCGCCGACGCAGTGCATCAGGCTGATGAATTTGCCACGGTGCTCGAAATAGCTCAGCACCCGGTCGATATCTTCCAGATCGGCACCGGCTGTGGAAGCGATAATCGGTTTGTCTGCTTTGGCTATGCGTTCCAGCAACGGCCAGTCAGTGAAAGAGCAGCTGGCGATCTTGATGATGTCGATGTTCTGGGACTCGATAACGTCGACCGATGGTTCATCGAACGGGGTCGCCATGGCGAGGAAGCCGCAACTGCGCATCTCTGCCACCAGCAAATCAAAATCCTGCCGGTTCAGGCGCGTTTCGGCGAAGCGCTTGACGTACTTGATGTCATCACGCTCTTTAGCCGCAGGATGGATGAATGTGTCCAGATCCCGGTATTGCAGTTTGAATGCGAATTTGAACGGAAATTCCCGGCATATTTCGCCAAATGCACGAATTATGGCCAGTCCGTGTGTGACGTCACCCATGTGATTATTTGCCATTTCCAAAACGAAAAGCGGCGTCGGGATGGTCGTGGGCATTAATAATCTCCTCAATGAAACGTGTTATCAGCCAGGCCCGAAGAATTCGACGGTTCTTTAAGCCTTACGCAAGCCAAGACTGTCTGCAGGGTCACGCAGACGCATTGCCTTCATGCATCCAGTATAAACGATGGGGCTTGATTTAATCCGGTTTCGATCCCATAGGGATGAATTTCGGGCTGGATTGCTACGACTTTAGCTAATTGAAAAATCGATTATGCAAAACACCCATTGACATCAACCTCGTCAGCGATTCTACCTTGAAATAATCCGGATTTCATCCCGCGGTAATTACATTATCAGTGGGACTGTCATTGGCAGGCTGAATCAATTCAAATATTTGGTATAAACATCTGCTTGTTATCGTAAAAATAATCGATTAGACTGAAAGGATCATGCGTATTATTAGCCGGAAATTACTGATGACCATTGCCCGCCTGGTGCTGGCAGTGATGCTGTTCGCCCAGTATTCGCTGGCAACGCAGGCATGCATGTTGCCGGAAGCAGAACCGGCAATGGCTTTCGCTGCCGACGACATGCCGGATTGTCATATGCAAGATACCGACAAGCACAATCCGAATGCCTGCTTCGTGCATTGCACATCAGATTATCAGATGCTGGGCACTCACCATGGCGCCTTCGATCTGCCAGTGGTCATGCTGCCAACAGCACTGACATCCGCCAGCCAGCCTGGCCCAACCCCATCCCGGTATTACCCTGTTCTGCTCGCACGGATTGTCGGGCCGCCCCCCTACCTGCTGCATCAGAATTTCCGCATTTAAAACTCCTACGGTTTCATTAACCGCCGGCTTGTGTCGGCCTGATTTTCGTTAATGTTGTCGCTTGGAGTTGCCATGTTTATCCGAATAGTCTTAATAACAGGGCTTACCGTTTTTGCCCCGTTCGCGGTTGCTGACCAGTTGCGTCTTGATGACGCAATGAATCTTGCTGCCGTCAATCAACCTCTGCTTGCCGGTCAACGCGCCTTGATTGATGCCGATCGGCAAGCTGAAGTGGCCGACAGGCAATTGCCTGACCCCAAATTAAAACTGGGCGTCAGCAATGTACCAGTCGATACTTACAGTCTGACCCAGGACGGGATGACGCAACGTACCGTCAGCATCGAGCAGAGCTTCCCTGGCGGGAATAAACGCGAGTTACGGGGGCAGCTGGCGCAATCCGAAACCGAGCAAAGCAAGGCCGATCTGGCTGCCAGTACCCTGGATGTGAAACGCGCCGCAGGACTCGCCTGGCTCGATCTGTATTATCCATTGCAGGCGTTGCATCTGCTTCATGAGCAGCAACACGCCTATCAGCAGCAAATCGCTGCTGCACGTATCAGCTACCGGGCCAATAAAGGCTCGCAAGCCGAGGTGCTGGGACTGCAAAACGGCTTGAATCAACTACTGGATAAGGAACTGGAATTCAAGGCGCAAGCCGAACGTGCGCGCGCCCTGTTGGCTCGCTGGATCGGCGCCGAAGCCAAACGCGAACTGGCAAACCAATTGCCGAATTACCCGCCGCCAGCCACACTATCCCGGCTCGATGCGCAGCTCGGTCAGCATCCTGAAATCCGCAAACTGGATCAGGCTATCGTATCCGCCAAAACGGATGTGGCGCTGGCCAGGGAAGCCAGCAAACCGGACTGGAGTGTAGAGCTCGGTTATTCAAAACGGGGCCCGGCTTATGCCGACATGGTATCGGCGCAAATCGCGGTAGATCTGCCGGTCTTTCCCGGTAATCGGCAAGACCGCACTAGCGCTGCCCGCCAATTTTTACTGAGCAAAGCCCGCTATCAACGTGAAGACCGGCTACGCAGCATGCAAGCCGATCTGGCCGCTGCATACGCCGAATGGCAAGCTGCTACCAGCCGGATTGCGCTGTTGCAAAAAAGTACGGTTCCCGATGCCGCACAGCGCATTTCGGCGGCGCTAATCGACTACGGGACGTCGGCATCCGGCATGGGTGATGTATTCGAAGCTCACCACGCCATGCTCGATGCCAATTTGCAATTGCTCGCACAACGGGTAGCGCAAGCGCGCGCTCGGGTACAACTCAGCTATTTCTCAGGCGAGGAAAACTCAAAATGAAAAAAACATCATTATTCATCGTGTTATCCATGCTGTTTGCCGGCGGTATCGGCTATCTGGCGGGACATAATACCCCCCAGCCGTCTGCGACATCCGCGCCCGTCCAGCCGCAAAAAGAGCGCAAAGTGCTGTATTGGTATGACCCTATGGTGCCTAACCAGCATTTTGACAAACCCGGCAAGTCACCTTTTATGGACATGGCGCTGGTACCCATGTATGACGATGACAGCGCCGTGCCCGGTACTGTAAAAATCGATCCGTCCACAGTACAGAACATGGGGGTACGTACCGCCAAGGTGACGCGTGCGAATCTGGATCGGCAGCTCGATACGGTGGGCTACATCAACCCGGACGAGCATCGCATTCAGGTGGTACAGACCCGTGCCGCGGGTTGGGTGGAGCGGCTGCATGTCAGTGCCGTAAACGATCCGGTCAAACGCGGGCAATTGCTGCTGGAACTGTATTCGCCGGATCTGGTCGCTGCACAGGAAGAGTATCTGCTGGCACGGCAGAATCGTAATGAAACCGATGGCAGTGCCTTGCTTCAGGCGGCGCAAGCCAAATTGTCATTGCTCGGACTCGGTTCCAAACAGATCGCCCAATTGCAGGCAGGTAACAAGCCCAGCCGCCTGATTGCCTATTATGCACCCGGCAACGGCGTGGTGACTGAGCTGAATGTACGTCAAGGCGCGCAGGTTGCTCCGGGCATGAATCTGTATTCGCTGGTTGATCTGTCCAGCGTCTGGGTCACCGCCGAGATTCCGGAAAATCAGGGCGGCTGGATACATGAAGGCATGGCAGCCAGCATCACGGTGCCTGCTTATCCCGGCAAACAGCTGAGCGGTCACGTCGAATATGTCTACCCCAATGTTGCACAGGCAACGCGCACACTGCAGGTGCGGATACGTCTTGCCAATCCGGACGGCCTGCTCAAGCCCGGCATGTTCGCCAATGTGGCGCTGAAAGACGGTACAGGACAGGCAGCGTTGCTGGTGCCGAGCGAAGCGGTGATTACCACAGGACGGCGCAGCGTCGTCATTGTCGCGGATGGTGACGGCAAGTTTCATCCGGTGGAAGTGCATCCGGGCAGGGAGTCTGGCGGCCAGTATGAAATTCTGGATGGCTTGACCGAAGGACAGACCATCGTGCTTTCCGGGCAGTTCATGATTGATTCCGAGAGCAATCTGAGAACAGCGCTGGATCGGCTGCAATCTCCTGAAAACACACGGAAGCAAGATGCAAAAATGCCCATGCCGCCATCGTATAAAGGCCACGGCAAGGTTAATGCAATTGATATGGAAGATGGCAGCGTCAACATCACGCACGATCCTATCCCCAACCTGAAATGGCCGAGCATGACCATGGATTTCAGCGTCAAGGATGTGCAGATGCTGAAGGCCATCAAACCCGGCGATATCGTGGATTTTGACCTGGCGGAATCGAGCAAGGGCGAATACGTGATTACCGGCATCAGCAAAGGAGCGCACTGATGATAACGGCACTGATACGCTGGTCGCTACAGAACCGCTTTCTGGTCATCGTCGCCGTTGTGCTGCTAAGTGCGTGGGGCGTGCGCGCCATCACGGAGACGCCGCTGGATGCGATTCCCGACCTGTCCGACGTGCAAGTGATCATCAAGACCGGTTATCCCGGACAATCGCCGCGGGTGGTTGAGGATCAGCTCACCTATCCGCTTACCACCACCATGATGTCGGTGCCCGGCGCGAAAGTGGTGCGTGGTTACTCATTCTTCGGCGATTCGTATGTGTATGTGCTGTTCGAAGATGGCACCGACCAGTACTGGGCACGCTCCCGCGTGCTGGAGTACCTCAACCAGGCGGCCGGCAAGCTGCCCGCCGGAGTCAAGCCCGAGATCGGGCCGGACGCTACCGGGGTCGGCTGGATCTACGAATACGCTCTGGTCGATCGCAGCAATAAACATGATCTGTCGCAGTTGCGCAGCCTGCAGGACTGGTTCCTTAAATATGAGCTGCGCAGCGTGCCCGGCGTGGCCGAAGTGGCGACCCTGGGCGGCATGGTCAAGCAATATCAGATCGTGGTCGATCCCCAGCAATTGCGTGCCTACCGGATCCCGTTGTCCAGGGTCATCCAGGCGGTGCAGTCAGCCAATCAGGAAACCGGCGGCTCCGTGGTGGAGATGGCTGAAGCCGAATATATGGTACGTGCGACCGGCTATCTGAATTCCGTTGCGTCTATCCGGAATATCCCTGTCGGGATGGGCGACGCCGGCACGCCGATATTACTGAAAGATGTGGCACGGGTGCAGATCGGGCCGCAATTGCGGCGCGGCATCGCCGAACTCAACGGCAATGGCGAGGTGGTCGGCGGTATCATTATCATGCGTTCCGGCAAAAACGCGATGGATACGATCAAGGCGGTCAAGGCTAAACTGGAAACCCTGAAACAGGGTTTGCCCGCTGGTGTGGAAATCGTGCCGACCTACGACCGCTCGGATTTGATCCAGCGCGCAGTCGATACACTCAGTCATAAACTGGTTGAAGAGTTCATTGTAGTAACATTGGTTTGTTTGATATTTCTTTTCCATTTACGCTCTGCTCTGGTGGCTATCATCACCCTGCCCATTGGCATTCTGGTCGCTTTTATCGTCATGCAGCATCAAGGCATCAACGCCAATATCATGTCATTGGGCGGTATTGCCATCGCTATCGGCGCGATGGTCGATGCTGCGGTGGTGATGATAGAAAACGCGCACAAACATCTGGAAGCATGGCATCGGCAATCTCCGGATCAGCCGCCTTCCGCTGCACAACACCTGCAATTGATTGCACAGGCGGCGGCTGAAGTCGGACCCGCACTATTCTTCAGTCTGCTTATTATTACCGTGAGTTTCGTGCCTATTTTTACCCTGCAGGCGCAGGAAGGAAAATTGTTCGCACCGCTCGCCTTTACCAAGACTTACGCCATGGCGGCTGCGGCCGGTTTATCGGTGACGCTGGTACCGGTGCTGATGAGTTACTTCATACGCGGCAAGATCGTCGAGGAAAGCAAAAATCCGCTCAATCGCTGGTTGATCGCGGTTTATCGGCCATTGATCGCACGCATACTCCGGTATCCGAAAACCACGCTGGGCGTCGCAGGCTTGCTGCTGTTGCTGACCTGGTTCCCGGTTTCCCAGCTCGGCAGCGAGTTCATGCCGCCGCTGGAAGAAGGTGATCTGCTGTATATGCCTACTGCGCAACCCGGATTGTCGGCGGGCAAAGCCGCGGAACTGCTGCAGCAGACCGATCGGCTGATCGCAACGATTCCTGAAGTCAAACGCGTCTTCGGCAAGGCTGGCCGTGCGGAAACGGCGACCGATCCTGCCCCGCTGGAAATGTTCGAGACCACCATCCAGTTCAAACCCAAAGCGGAATGGCGTCCGGGCATGACCGAAGCCAAGCTGGTAGACGAACTGGATCGCACAGTCAAACTGCCCGGTCTGTCCAATGTCTGGGTGCAACCGATCCGCAACCGTATCGACATGCTGGCAACCGGCATCAAGACACCGGTCGGCATCAAGATTTCCGGCCCCGACATCAAGGTCATCGAGCGCATCGGCGAACAGATCGAAGGCCTGATCAAACCCATTTCCGGCACTGCCTCGGCATTGGCGGAACGCCTGAATGGCGGTCGCTATATCGACGTCAATATCGACCGCACGGCTGCGGCCCGTTACGGATTGAATATCAAGGATATCCAGGAAGTCATTGCTACGGCGGTTGGCGGCGACAACATCGGCGAGACCATCGAGGGGCTGGAACGTTATCCTATCAATATCCGCTATCCGCAGGCGACGCGCGACTCTCTGAGCCAGCTGCAATCCTTGCCCATCATTACCGATAGCGGTGCCACCGTACCGTTATCGGCGGTAGCCGAGGTGAAAATCGTAGATGGCCCACCCATGCTCAAAAGCGAGAATAGCCGCCCCAGCGGTTGGGTATATGTGGATATTCGCGGCCGTGATCTCGGTTCTTATGTTGCCGAGGCACAGCGAATTGTGCGCGACAAGGTGAAATTGCCGCCAGGATACTCCATCGCCTGGTCGGGTCAGTTTGAATATCTGGAGCGCGCCAGCAAGCGTATGGCGATGGTTGTGCCTTTGACTCTGTCCATTATTCTGCTGCTGCTCTACCTGACCTTCCAGCGCGCCAGCGAAGCCTTGCTGATTATTGCAACCCTGCCCTTCGCGCTCATAGGCGGATTCTGGCTGATCTATTTGCTGGGTTACAACATGTCAGTCGCCGTCGCTGTCGGTTTTATTGCGCTGGCGGGCGTTGCGGCAGAATTCGGCGTCATCATGCTGCTGTACCTCGATCAGGCTATCAATCGATATCAGGCTGAGGGCAGGCTGAATTCGCGGCAGCGACTGATGGAAGCCATTATCGAAGGTGCCGTGTTGCGCGTACGCCCTAAAGCCATGACGGTGATGGTTATCGTTGCCGGCTTGCTGCCCATCATGTTCGGCAGCGACACCGGCTCGGAAATCATGCAGCGTATTGCGGCACCGATGATAGGCGGTATGATTACCGCTCCCCTGCTCTCCATGTTTGTTGTACCGGTTGTGTACCTGCTGTGGAAGGGCCATAAGTTAAATCCATAAATTTTTTAACCTGAAAGGAAAGTGTCATGAAAAAACTGAAATTAGCATTTATCCCAGTCATTTTCGCAGGCGTAATCTCCATGCCTGTTATCGCGGCCGACATGGATAACATGCCGGGCATGAAGATGGATGCAGGCAAAGCTGTTGCCGGTAAAACGCATCACGGCACAGGTGTGATCAACTCCGTGGATCAGAAAAAAGCCAAAGTGAATATTACCCACGAGGCGATTGCCAGCCTTGATTGGCCAGCAATGACCATGAACTTCAAGGTGTTCGACAAGCACGTACTAAGCACGCTGAAAGCGGGTGAGAAAGTCGAGTTCGAGCTATCCGAGCAACCCAAGGGGCAGTATGTGATAACAAAAATAGCACCAGCCAAATAATCGATTTATTGCGAACCTGGACAGTTTCCGGCATCGATAAATGTTGGTTGACAATTGTCGATGCCGGGTCTTTAATTGAAGAACAAGTGTTACGCTGCAAAGATAAAAATAAAATTCTGATTTCATCCATCTGGAGGGGTTATGAAAGTTACTAGGCGACAATTCTTTAAAATCTGCACCGCGAGCTTAGGAGGTTCCAGTTTGGCATTGATGGGATTTTCTTCCGCAGATGCTTTGGCGGAAATCCGTAATTTCAAACTTGAACGCGCGACTGAAACTCGAAACACTTGTCCGTACTGCTCTGTCGGCTGCGGTCTGCTCATGTACAGCATGGGCGATAAATCCAAAAACGCAAAATCCACGATCATTCATATCGAAGGCGATCCCGACCACCCGGTAAATCGCGGCACATTGTGTCCCAAAGGCGCTGGCCTGCTGGATTTCGTGCATAGCCCCAGCCGCCTCAAATATCCTGAAGTGCGCGAAGCAGGCGCCAGTGAATGGAAACGTATTTCCTGGGACGAGGCTTTCACTCGCATCGCCAAGCTGATGAAAGCTGATCGCGACCAGAACTTCGTTGCTAAAACGGCCGATGGTCTAACTGTCAATCGTTGGCTGACCACTGGTTTTCTGGCGGCTTCAGCCTCTTCCAATGAGTCCGGTTACCTGACTCAAAAAGTTGTTCGCAACCTCGGCATATTAGGATTCGATAACCAGGCGCGTGTTTGACACGGACCTACGGTGGCAAGTCTTGCCCCTACGTTCGGCCGCGGCGCGATGACCAATCATTGGGTCGATATCAAGAATGCCAATGTGATTGTGGTGATGGGCGGCAATGCTGCCGAGGCACACCCATGCGGTTTCAAATGGGTAACGGAAGCCAAAGCGCACAATAAAGCCAGACTGATCGTGGTTGACCCCCGCTTCACTCGGTCAGCGGCGGTGGCGGATTACTACGCACCGATTCGTTCCGGCACCGATATCGCATTTCTCGGCGGAATAATTAATTATCTGCTGAGCCATGACAAGATTCAGCATGAATACGTCAAGAAATATTCTGACGCGACTTTCCTCGTCAATGGCGATTACCAGTTCGATGACGGTTTATTCTCCGGCTATGATAAGGAAAAACGCAGCTATAACAAGGCATCCTGGTCCTATCAGAAAGGTGCTGACGGTTTTGTACTGGTGGATGAGACCTTGCAGGATCCGCGTTGCGTATTCAATCTGATGAAGCAGCACTATTCCCGCTACACGCCAGAAATGGTATCCAGAATCACGGGTACGCCCAAAGAGCAGTTCCTTCATGTGTGTGAGATGGTCGCCGCAACTGCGGTGCCAAATAAAACCACCACGTTCCTGTACGCGTTGGGCTGGACGCAACACTCTATTGGCTCCCAGAACATCCGCACCATGGCGATGGTGCAGATACTGCTGGGCAACATGGGTATGGCGGGCGGCGGTATCAATGCGCTACGTGGACACTCCAATATTCAGGGGTTGACCGATCTGGGGCTGCTCTCCAATATGCTGCCCGGTTACATGACTCTGGCTGGCGAGAAGGAACAGGATTTTGCTGATTA
Organism: Sulfuriferula sp. AH1; assembly: GCF_002162035.1. Taxonomy (NCBI): domain Bacteria; kingdom Pseudomonadati; phylum Pseudomonadota; class Betaproteobacteria; order Nitrosomonadales; family Sulfuricellaceae; genus Sulfuriferula; species Sulfuriferula sp. AH1. Next base: position 1,408,150 of record NZ_CP021138.1, on the reverse strand, counting down.
TCTGGACAAACGTGCGCTGAAGCCACTGCGTCCAGGTCAGATGAGTTACTGGCAAAACTATCCAAAATTCCACGTCAGCCTGATGAAATCCTGGTATGGCGATGCTGCTACCAGGGAAAACAACTGGTGCTTTGACTGGCTGCCCAAGCTGGACAAAGTCTACGACGTGCTGCAAGTATTCGAGCTGATGCATCAGGGCAAGATCAACGGTTACTTCGCTCAAGGCTTTAACCCGCTGGCGTCATTCCCGAATAAGGCCAAAATTGGCGGTGCACTTGCCAAGTTGAAATATCTGGTGGTCATCGACCCGCTAGCGACAGAGACCTCTGAATTCTGGAAAAACTTTGGCGAATTCAATGATGTTGACTCCTCCAAAATTCAGACCGAGGTATTCCGTCTGCCTTCCACCTGTTTCGCGGAAGAAGATGGTTCGCTGGTCAGTTCCAGCCGCGTGCTGCAATGGCATTTCAAGGGCGCTGACGCACCGGGTGAAGCTAAAGGCGACGCCGAGATCATGGGCGCTCTGTTCCTCAAGCTGCGCGAGATGTACAAGCAGGAAGGCGGTGCATTTCCTGACCCGATACTCAACCTTACCTGGCCGTACAAAATCCCTGATAGCCCTTCCTCGGAAGAACTTGCCAAGGAATTTAACGGCAAGGCCCTGGCTGATGTTGTCGATCCCAAAGATCCGAACAAGGTATTGGCTAAAGCCGGCGAGCAGTTGGCCGGATTTGCGCAGCTGCGTGATGACGGCACTACTGCCTGCGGCTGCTGGATTTTCTCCGGTGCCTGGCCACAGTCCGGCAACCTGATGTCGCGACGCGATAATTCCGATCCGAGTGGTCTGGGTAATACGCTGAACTGGGCTTTTGCCTGGCCTGCCAATCGCCGCATACTTTATAACCGTGCCTCATGCGACCCATCCGGCAAGCCGTGGGATGCCACGCGCAATGTGATTTCCTGGAATGCCAAGGAGAACAAATGGGCAGGCATGGATATTCCTGATATGCGTCCGGACGCGGCGCCGGACGAAAATGTCGGCCCATTCATCATGAATCCGGAGGGCGTTGCCCGTCTGTTTGCCGTTGATAAAATGGCGGAAGGCCCGTTCCCCGAACATTATGAGCCGTTTGAAACGCCCATCGGCACCAATCCGCTGCACCCCAATGTCATCAGCAATCCGGCTGCACGGGTATTCAAGGGCGACATGGAAGCATTTGGCAAAGCCAGGGAGTTCCCTTACGTCGGGACGACATACCGCCTGACCGAACACTTCCACTTCTGGACCAAGCACGCCAGGATCAATGCCATTCTGCAACCGGAGCAATTCGTTGAAATTGGTGAGGATCTGGCCAAGGCCAAAGGCATCAAGGCCGGAGATAAGGTCAAGGTCACGTCCAACCGCGGGCATATCAAGGCTGTGGCCGTTGTGACCAAGCGTCTCAGAACGCTTAACGTCAATGGGCAGCCGGTGCATACGGTCGGCATTCCGATTCATTGGGGATTCAAGGGGCTGGCCAAGAACGGTTACCTTGCCAATACCTTGACGCCATATGTAGGTGATGCGAACACGCAAACACCCGAGTTCAAGTCATTCCTCGTCAATATTGAGAAAGCATAGGGAGGCGGATCATGGCATTACAATCTTTGGATATCCTGCGCCGTTCCGCCACCACAACCCCTTCGCCCAAGGTTCGTCAGACGACTGATGTCGCCAAGCTGATCGACGTATCCAAGTGCATAGGGTGCAAGGCTTGTCAATCGGCGTGCATGGAATGGAACGACATTCGTGACGAAATCGGCAGCAATGCCGGCATTTACGATAACCCACGCGATCTGACCGCTGATTCCTGGACGGTCATGCGTTTTTCGGAAGTTGAAGTCGAAAAAGACAAACTGGAATGGCTGATCCGCAAGGATGGTTGCATGCACTGCGCCGATCCGGGATGTCTCAAGGCTTGTCCGGCACCCGGTGCGATCATTCAGTACAGCAACGGTATCGTCGACTTTCACGAGGAAAACTGCATCGGTTGCGGCTATTGCATTGCCGGGTGCCCATTCAATGTGCCTCGCATCTCCAAGAAGGACAACAAAGCCTACAAATGTACGCTCTGCTCAGACCGGGTTGGTGTCGGCATGGAACCGGCCTGCGTGAAAAGCTGCCCGACCGGCGCACTCGTGTTCGGCAGCAAAGAGGACATGGTCGAGCATGCGGCGGATCGCATTGTTGACCTCAAGGAGCGCGGTTACAGCAACGCAGGGCTTTACGATCCGCAAGGCGTAGGCGGAACGCATGTGATGTATGTGCTGCAACATGCTGATCAGCCCGAGCTGTACCATGGTTTACCGAAAGATCCATCCATCAGCCCGCTCGTATCGCTGTGGAAAGGCGTCACCAAACCGCTAATGAACCTGGGTATTGGTTTGGCAGCACTGGTCGGATTCTTCCACTACATCAAAGTCGGTCCGAATGAAGTCGACGAGGAAGAGAGCGAATCCGAGCCGCATTAATGACAGGTGATTGATGGATAACCAAGAAAACGAGGAGCAGCAAATGTCAAACAAGTCCAATCTTGTAGTGCGTTATTCTGCCAATGATCGCATCAATCATTGGCTGGTCGCGATCGCTTTTATCTTGCTGGCATTAAGCGGGTTGGCGCTGTTCCACCCCGCTTTTTTCTTTTTGAGCAATTTGTTTGGCGGCGGTCCCTGGACCAGAATTCTGCATCCGTTTATCGGTGTGGTCATGTTCGTTTCTTTTCTGGGACTGATCGTCAAGTTCTGGGAAAACAATCACATTACCCAAGCCGACCGCGAGTGGCAGAAACATTTTGGCGAGATCATGGCCAATAAGGCTGCAAATTTGCCCGAAATCGGCAAATATAATATTGGTCAGAAATACTTATTCTGGTCACTGGTGGTCAGTATCCCGCTTCTGGTATTGTCAGGCTTCATTATCTGGCGTCCGTACTTCGCTCCTTTCTTTTCAATCCCCATTATCAGGCTGGCAGCGTTGATACATTCAGTGGCGGCTTTTATTGCCATCGTGGCCATCATTGTGCATGTGTATGCGGCGATCTGGACCAAAGGTACCATCCGTGCCATGACACGTGGTACTGTTACGGCAGCCTGGGCCAAACATCATCATCCCGGATGGTACAAAGAAATTTCAAAGGAAAACAAGTTGTGAGTACAACCCCCATCATCCAGCCCGGACAAATAGAACCCCCGTCCGGTGAAATCCCTTTCATCTATATTCCGCCGAGGGATAATGTTTTTCGCGACCGTGCTGGACGTCTTCGACAACTGGCAGAAGGTCACGTGATGAAGGATTTCCTGCTGTTCATGGCGAAGTTGAGCGATGCCCAGCATGCTGCGCTGGCGACTTTCCCCAGGATACCTCTACCAACTGAAGCCGAGATGAAATTGTGCCGGGAACATGGCATGCCGCCGCTTTCGGTACAAAGCTGGCCACGCGATATTGCATGGCAAGCCGCATTGAAGAAAATAGTTGCCGATGTGATGCCTGCTGCGACGCCGGATACCAGAAAGATTCTTTTGCGTTTGCAGGAAATGGATAGCATCGCGCTGGAGTCATTCGCAACCGCCATTCTCGCGGGCGAATTCGACGAGATGGACCTGGGCGCTGCTCCTTTTGTCGCCGCCGCGCTCCAGATTTACTGGACACATATGGCAACCACGCTGGGCGCGCAGGCTTTCGGTGCCAACGATATCAGCAATCTGTGCCCTGTGTGCACGTCACCGCCGGTTTCGAGCATAATCCGTATCGGCGGTGCCGAAAATGCGTTGCGTTATCTGTGCTGCTCGGTATGCAATACACAATGGCATATGGTTCGCGTCAAGTGCACTAATTGCGAGTCCACCAAAGGCATTTCCTATTATATGATCGAGAGCAGTTCCGGTGCAGTGAAGGCAGAAACCTGCGAAGAATGCGGCACTTATCTCAAGATCATGTACATGGACAAAGATCCGTTGGTCGATCCGGTTGCTGATGACCTGGCTACGCTTGCTCTGGACCTGATGATGGACGAAAGCGGCAAGTTGCGCAGCGGCCCTAACCTGTTTCTGATATCCACCTCTGCCATAGCCGCGTAACTATCAGAACAATACCCATGCCGAGTTCCAGGTCGAATACATCATCGCAAAATTCAACCAGCGCCATGTTGGCTGCCATCCCGTCAGTGGATCGTGCGCTGAACATGGCTACTACTCAGGTATTAATCGCCGAATATGGACGGACACCGGTAGTATCCGCGATACGTACCCTGCTTGCTGAATTACGCGACCATGTAACGCGGAGCGATAGCTTGCCTGCGGATATATTTTCGGAACCTGCGATTAATCTGCGCCTGCAATCGGCACTCCAGCGCTCATTCCGGCCTTCGCTGCGTCCTGTATTCAACCTGACAGGTACGGTGCTGCACACTAACCTTGGCCGTGCCCAGTTGCCGGATGTAGCCGTGCAAGCGGTCATCGATGCCATGACCCGTCCCTGCAATCTGGAATATGACCTGGATGGCGGTTCTCGCGGTGATCGCGACAATCTGATTGAGCCGTTGTTGCAGGAGCTGACCGGCGCCGAAGCGGCAACTGTGGTCAATAACAACGCGGCAGCTGTTTTTCTGGCGCTCAATACGCTGGGGTTACGCAAGGAGGTAATAGTTTCGCGCGGTGAGCTGGTGGAAATCGGCGGTTCGTTTCGCGTACCGGACATCATGTCGCGTGCCGGCTGCCGGCTTAGGGAGGTTGGCACTACCAACCGTACGCATCTGAAGGACTATACGGAATCGATTTCAGCCAAAACAGCGATGCTGCTCAAGGTTCATACCAGCAACTATGCGATACAGGGATTTACCGCATCGGTTGCGGAAAAGAATCTTGCCGCGCTTGCCCATGAACATGGCTTGCCATTCATGGTGGATCTGGGGAGCGGCACCTTGGCCGATCTCGACAAATTGGGCTTGCCCAGCGAGCCGACACCGCAGGAATCGCTCGCCAATGGCGCGGATCTGGTGACGTTTAGCGGTGACAAATTACTGGGCGGACCGCAGGCCGGCATTATCATCGGCCGTAAAGACCTGATCGCCAAAATCAAAAGAAACCCCCTCAAGCGGGCGCTGCGGGTGGACAAGATGACTTATGCCGCACTGGATGCAGTTTTGCGGCTATATCGCGACCCGGAGCGCCTCATTCAGAATTTACCTACCCTGCGCTTGCTGACGCGATCTACAGCAGAGATTGAAGTTGTGGCAAAAGAGGTATTGCCCGCTGTCATGCTGGCTATGTCAGGCCACGCCACCGTCGCAATCAAACCTTGTCATAGCCAGATCGGTAGCGGGTCGCTGCCGGTCAACCTGCTCTCCAGCGAGTGTCTCGCTATTTCACCGCTCATCAAAGGCAGAGGCGAAGGCAGTGCTCTGAAGAAAATCGATCAAGCCTTTCGTCAATTGCCAGTACCCATCCTGGGCAGGATCGCAGACGGCGCTTTCTGTCTGGATATGCGCTGCCTGGAAACCGTGCATGTGAATGAGTTTATTGGACAAATCAGACAATTAACCATAATTTAATGGGCAGATTCAGCACTGTCCGAAGCACGGAGGGGATAAATCAGTATGGATTTGATCACTTTTGCAAGGGGGACGGCGCTGGATGCGGCGTTCACCATATTCATTATCGGCATTGCGTGGCGTCTGATCGCCATATTCCGTCATCCCGTGAAAAGGGATTTATCCGCCCCGCGCACGACTCATACCCTGTCCGGCGCGATCCGCACGATTTTCAGCCGCATGGTCCCGCATCGCGAATTCCGTGCAAGCACACGGTTTTCCGTCATTAACGGCTATGTGTTCCACCTTGGTCTTGCCATCATCGTGTTTGGTTTTTTGCCGCACATCGTTTTCATAACCCGTTTGACCGGTATCTCCTGGCCTGCACTGCCTAATGGCATCGTCTATCTGGTCGCCGCTATCACCATCATGTCACTGTTGATCGCGCTCATGGTGCGCATGAACAATCCTGTGCTGGCGCTGCTGTCCAATTTTGATGACTATTTCAGCTGGCTGGTAACGATGTTGCCGCTGGCTACAGGCATGGTCGCGCTGGGTGCCTTGGGGGAAAGCGATTCGGCACTCGGTGCGTCACAGAATGGACTGGCTGTCGCCGTGCACCTGCTGAGCTTCGAGTTGCTGCTGATCTGGCTGCCTTTTGGCAAGCTTGCACATGCTGTACTGGTCTTCGTATCGCGTGGAACCACGGGTTCCCAATTTGCCAGGAAAGGGGCGCGCACATGAGCGATATCGACACGCTACATCCGCTTGACCTGGACTCTCCTCGCCTGAGTGTCGAGAACCCGCAAGCCCGATATGATAAACAGGGAGAACGCCCCGATGCTGAACGTGTCGCGGCTGCCATGCAACGTTTCAGCAAGGATTTTGGCCGCACTGCAGCGACCTATATGGAATCGTGCATACATTGCGGTCAGTGTGCCAAGGCCTGTCATTTTTACACCGCTACGGAAAATCCGAAATATACGCCAATCTGGAAACTGGAACCTTTCAAGCAGGCCTACAAGCGCGAATCCGGCGCATTCTCATTTATATATAAAGCACTCAATCTCAAACACAAAGTCACCATTGAAGAGCTGGAAGACTGGCAGACCCTGCTTTACGATTCATGCACCATGTGCGGTCGCTGCAGCCTGATCTGCCCGATGGGCATCGATATCGCGACCCTTGTCGGTCAGGCCCGGCATGGCATGTTCGAAGCCGGACTGGTCCCGCACGAACTCTGGGCCGTAGCCGAGCGTGCAGAACGCGAAGGCAGCCCGCTGGGCGCGACTCCCAAGGTATTGAAAGAGCGCATCGACTGGCTCGCCGATGAACACGACATAGCCATCCCCATGGATAAGGAACGGGCCGATGTGCTCATTGCCCTCTCCTCCATCGAGATCATGAAATACCCGCAATCCATTGTGTCCACAGCCAAGGTGCTGAATCACCTGGGACTGTCCTGGACGCTGCGTAGCGACGGTTACGAAGCCACCAATTTCGGGCTGCTCTCGGGCAACAGCGAATGGCAAAAAGACATGAGCATGAAGCTGATTCAGGCCGCCATCGATTGCGGTGCCCGGCTGGTGATCATGCCGGAATGTGGTCACGCGTATGGCGCGTTGCGCTGGCAGGGCGCCAACATGTACGGCAAGCCGTTGCCATTCCAGGTGCTGCATATCTCGGAATTCCTTGCCGAGAAAGTACGAAGCGGCCAAATAAAATTAAAACCACTGGCGAAATCGATCACTTTTCATGATCCCTGTCAGATATCACGCCGCGGCGGCGCTACCCAGGCACCGCGGGAAGTCATTCAGGCGCTCGGCGCCGATCTTAAAGAGACGGAAGACACCGGAGACCTGAACTGGTGCTGCGGCGGCGGTGGCGGCGTGGTCACGATCCATCGTGCCGACTCGCTACGTTATAAAGCGTTTGAAATAAAGATGCAGCAGATCGATGCAGCAGGTGCAGATCTCGCCGTTACCAGCTGCTCCAATTGCCGCCAGACTTTTGACGACGGACAGGCTCATTTCCAGTGGGACAAGACCATGCACAGCTTGCTGGAATTGGTGGCTGATAACCTGGCCGAATAGACTGTCGGTTTGTGGATACTCGTCAACGCGTTTTTTGTGTCTGTTGATGGATGTCTATGGCATAGTGTGTGTTCAGTTAACATTTAATCATGGCGAGTCCCAATAAATGATCATCGGCACTGCTGGCCATATCGATCATGGTAAAACCTCACTGGTCAAGGCACTTACCGGGGTCGATGCTGATCGGCTGAAAGAAGAAAAGGCGCGCGGCATTACCATAGACTTGGGATATGCCTACACTCCCCTGCCCAACGGCGATGTATTGGGCTTTGTCGATGTGCCGGGGCATGAAAAGCTCGTACACAACATGCTGGCCGGCGCCACCGGCATTGATTATGTGCTGCTGGTCATCGCCGCAGACGATGGCCCGATGCCGCAGACACGCGAACATCTGGCCATACTCGATCTGCTGGGGCTTAATCATGGCGCAGTCGCCCTCACAAAAATCGACCGCGTTGCCCCCGAACGCATTGCGGCGGTTATGCATGAAATTCATCATTTGTTATCGAATACCGCTCTGGCCAATAGCCCGATATTCCCGCTTTCCGCCATTACCGGCCAAGGGGTGGCAGAATTACGTGCGCATTTGGATGGAGCCGCCCTCGAGATCCCTTCGCATTCCAGCGCGGGGCATTTTCGGCTGGCGGTAGATCGTGCATTTACCATTGCCGGTACCGGCACCGTCGTCACCGGCACCGTGTTTTCAGGTGAAGTCCATACAGGCGATAAACTCATCATTTCGCCAACGGACATCGAAGTGCGCGTACGCGGCATCCATGCGCAGAATCGGCCGGCAGAATCCGGCCATGCCGGCCAGCGCTGCGCGCTGAATCTTGCCGGTATTCAATTTGAGAAAAGCGATGTGCATCGCGGCGACTGGTTGCTGGAAGCGCCGGTCCACGCGCCGAGTCAACGCTTCGATGCGCAGTTTCAGTTACTCGCCGACGAACAGAAGGCGCTCAAACACTGGACGCCAGTGCATTTGCACATCGGCGCCTCAGACGTGACAGCCCGCTTGGCCATCCTGCAAGGAGAAACGATCGAACCCGGCGGCATGGCGCTGGTTCAGCTTATCACCGACAAGCCGATATGCCCGCTCAATGGCGACCGCTTCATCCTGCGCGACCAGTCGGCAAACCGTACCCTGGGAGGCGGCAAGGTGCTGGACCCATTCCCGCCCGCCAGAAATCGACGTTCCCCGGCACGCATCGCCGCGCTGCACGCCATGCAGATAGCCGAACATCATCCGGCATTGAAGCTTGCCCTGGATGGCGCCGCCAGCGGTTTGGATCTGACGCGCTTTGCACAGACCCGGAATATCCGCCAGCAAGAAGCCGAGCAGCTCTGGCGGAGCCTGTCCATGCATGTCGTCACTACTCAAGCGGCCGCCTTCGGTTTTACACCGGCATGCTGGTCACAATTACAGCAAAACGTATTGGCGCGCTTAAAAATCGAGCACACGGAAAACCCGGATTTCATCGGCCCGGACCGCACGCGGTTGCAGCGCATGACACTGCCCTCGATGCCGCGTCAGGTTTTTACGGCTTTGCTGGATGAATTGTTGTTCAGCGGGCAATTATCCCAAAGCGGCCCCTGGCTGCATTTACCCGATCACACCATAACGCTCACAGCCGCTGAAGAGAAACAATGGAAAATGCTGTTGCCGTTATTGCAGGCAGACATGTTTCAGCCGCCCCGGGTCAGGGATCTGGCCCAGGCTTTATCTCTGGATGAAAACAATGTCCGCATGTTATTGCGTCGCGTGGCCAGGGTGGGCGATGTCTATCTGGTCGCCCACGATCATTACTTTACCAGGCAGGCGGTAGCGCAATTATCGGTAATCATCAGCAATATGGCAGCGACTCGGGACGGCATCAGTGCCGCCGAATTCCGTGACAAAATCAAAACCGGCCGCAAACTCGCTATCCAGATACTGGAGTTTTTCGATCGTATCGTTTACACCCGCCGCACCGGCGACAAGCACCAGCTACGCCAGGAAGCATCAGTAATGAATACGGGATTCTGAATCGGCGCGATGGCGGAAGGGAGTGGGAGTCGAACCCACCCAAGCACGCTGGCGTGCTTAACCGAATTTGAAGTCCGGCCGCCCCACCGGGGAGCGAATCCCTTCCGTTTTGGTGAAACTATTCTACCTGAATGTGGGTTGTGGCGTGGGGCATTATCCTGCCGATGATAGCAATTCATTATCGAATGTTGGTTGTCTGTATTAATCAAGAAGCAGTATTTGAATGTTATATTGGGGGCTAGCTCTAAAATATCGAACCGTCACTCAGAGTCCAATGACCGTTTTGTGGCAGACTATTTACATAGTGCTACTGCCGCTGCCTGTCATAGGCTGCTGGTCGTGTATTTATGGTCGATGGTTTTAGACTATTCTGTCACGAAATGTAAAAGGTGCCCTCAATCGTTGTTATCAATGAAGCCGAGTTTGAAGCGCAGCAGAAAAAGATACTCAACGAAAACTGACTACAACCCCTATCTCTTTGAAGGCATCAGACTGTCGAGACACTATACTGCTCATCATGAAAAAACAGGTACTACCACAGCAAATTGCGATGATGCTTCAAACCCTCCTCCCTGACCCAATCGGTAAATGTGTCGTGGCAGTAAACGAGATTGCAGGAATCGCACCTATTCCAGACGAGCAGCGGTACGGATTCACCCATTTTTATGACTACTTTACAAACTCTCAACCTGATTGGGTCACAGAGCTTCGCGCCAACGAACGCTCCCTAAAGTGGTACTTAAGGCTAAGCGGCAGCATCTTCTCGAATGTGCCAGGAGCAAGGCGGGCGGTTCAGTATCATCTAGATCGGATTATTGAAATAGAAAATGAGGTGGAGGAGTACCTAAGTCATCATGATTTCTCAGGCATTCCGAAGGGAAGCTGCCACGCAATTGGAAATACCCAGAAGTTGGATGTTGAGTACCATGCTTTTGTATTTGCCTATCGAAGGACTTTGGAATATTTCGCCGCAGGTATTGCCGCTTACTTTAAAAGTGACTGCAATTCGTTCAAGGATTTACCAAATGTTCTCACCCGACCTAAAAACCCTCAAACAGTTACTGCTCCCATCTTGCAGCTCTTTAATGAGCACAAGACCCGCTTCGACTTTGTACTTTCGATTGAAAATTCTCGTCGCTCTGTGCGGGACACGATCTCTCACTACGAATTTGTCTCTGCAGGTACTTTCAATCTTACCTACGATGGGTTTCGGCTTGTTGGAGGGGGAGAAAATCTCAACTTTAATGGCACACCAAATCGCCTCTGCGACGTCCTCAATGAGAGAGCAGGGTTTCTGGATGCGTTTTTGAATGAAACCCTCGTTGCTTTCACCAATGCACTACACACTCATCACAGCCCTTCGAAAGCTACGTCTGACTGAAAAGCCTGATAAGCGCCTCCACCTTGCTGGATAGCTGCTTTGGGTCGAAAGTGACGGCTCGGAAAAGTCGAAAACAGACATTCCGGCAGGCTGATGCGACAGTCATTTTCAGCAAGCCTCACAGTCCGTTTTGGCCGAAAACAAGACGGTCAAGGGGTACACACTGAACTTCTGCTTTAGGTCAAAAGGCGAATTTTATTTTATCTAGCGCTGTCACATTGCAAATGTTAAAACGGAATACACGCACAGATAAACATTCAAACCGCTTCAACCAATATCCGCCGCAGCTACCAAAAAACCGCCAATCAGCGGCCATTGCTGCAAGCATGCATCGACAGCCCGAGCGAAGCGGTTACCTCCGGGCAGATAAATAGCAGAACGAAGCTGCAGATTGCTGACTGGTAAGTCATGGAACAGCCGACGTACTTCTGCGGGCGTATGCCAATGGGCACCACAGTAGGCGCCGCTGCCGCCGTGCCTTCCCTTCTGCCAGTAAAGCAGGCTATTCCGATTCAGAAAGCCGATGGCGATGCGCTTGCGCGTTACGCGCACCATTTCTGCAAGCGCTAATTCCTGCTCCTGGATGAAGCACAGCGAGGCGACGGCAATGCAATAATCGAAACTTCGATCAGGGAATGGCAATGCGCGCGCATCGCCGTACAGGTAGCTTTCGTCAGCTATCTTTTGCGATTGAGCATAAGAGATCATAGCTGCATCCGGGTCAACGCCGGACACTCGCACGCCATCTGCGGCAAACCGGCGCGTGAAATAGCCGGTGCCGCAGCCGACATCGATCATGCATTGCCCTGCGGTGGGCTGCAGCAACCGGCGCAGCAGCCGGTATTCCTGCTCGCCTATCCAGCTGCCGCGCGGCGTTTGGTACCAGGCATCATAGTCCTTGGCTTGCATGCGTTACCCTCCGTGCGAGGCTGGATGAATCAGAAGCTGATGATTTCCTCGGCTTCGCTCATCAATGCGCTTAATGCTTTCATTGAGCTGCGGGTTGCCCCGGCCGGGAGCGCACTCTCCTCCAGCCCCAATTTGCGCATCGTTGCGCCGCATACATGGACCAGCATCCCTACTTCCAGCATCTCGTAAAAGAGGCTACGGCAAGGATTGTCTGCATCCAGTGCAGGGTCAACAAGCCTGGCGCCGGACTCCACCAGAAACAGCGCGACATCCTTGTTATCCGCCATCAGGGCGCCAGCCAGACGCAAGGCTGTCAATGCGCGATTATCCGGTGCATCCGCTGCAGCATGCAGCACGATAAGTGCCTTGGTCATAATGGACTCCCTTTCTTATTTCGCCGGATTCAGCCGGGCATGTGTTTCTTCGCTCCAAATCAGCACGATCAGGCCCGATACGAACATGGCAATGCTGACAAACCAGAACCCGCTGCTGATGGCATTGCTCAGGTTGGCTACCAGCCCTAACGCCAGCGCGCCGATACCATAGCCGAGGTCGCGCCAGAAACGGTAGATGCCTATTGCTGAACCGCGCCAATTGGGATGGGCGATATCCGCCACCGCTGCACTCAGATTCGGATACAGCAAAGCCATGCCGAACCCGGTCACCGCTGCAGATAATGACCACCACAATGCAGTTTCGCCCAGCAGCATCATGCCGACGCCTGCTCCGCAAATCCACATGCCGGCTATGATAGGTTTATGGCGTCCGATGTGGTCGGAAAGCTTGCCGGTAAAGAGTTGCGTACCGCCCCAGACAAAACCGTAAACACCGACCACCCAGCCAATTTGCGACAGATTCAGGCCGTGTTGATAGAGGTAGACCGGGTAAAACACCCAGACCAGCGCATCGACGAATTTCTCCACCAGCCCTGCCTGGCTAATCGCTGCCATACGTTTGTCGCGCCACGACATCAGTGTAAAGACTTCCCATGTGCCAGGGTTATCGGAGATGTTCTGCGGAAAGCGCGCGATCGGGCCGGTGGATTGTCCTACGGCATGGCGCACACCTTCGTATTTTGCCCAAGGCAGCGTGTCCTTAACCCAGATCAGTGTCAAGACTATCGCCAGAACGATGATACTCAGGCCGAAGATGAGCAAGCCTTGACGCGCTCCGAATGCCGTCGCCAGATAGCCAGTAGCAATGCCGGCCAGCGCTACGCCGACATAGCCGGAGAACTCGTTCAGGCCTATGGTCAGGCCGCGCTGATCCGAACGGGTGATGTCGAGCTTGGCGGTTTGGGTCATCGACCAGGTCAGACCCTGGTTGATCCCCAGCAACACCGTCGCGGCAACGATCCAGTTCCAGTTGGGTGCGTACAGGATCATGAATGGAATGGGCACTGCCGAGAGCCAGCCCCATAGCAATACCTTTTTGCGCCCTACCCGCTCGGACAAGCGCCCGGCAACAAAGTTAAGCGAGCCCTTGACGAAGCCGAAAGCCACGACAAACGCCATCAGCAGCATGAACGAACCTTTGGGTACGCCGAATTCGGATTCGGCCAATGCGGGCACCACAGTGCGCATCATGCCCAGGGTAAGCCCTACCAGCAGCACCTGAAACAGCTGATGCAGAAACTGCGTCTGGTTCAGCCTGATGCCATATACGTAGGTCATTTTATTCATGATGCAATATTCGCCGCCACCATGGCATCCATGTCAGCCGGGCGCGGCGGAATGTCACTGGTGAGTGCGGCGACAAAGGCAGCCTTGTCGGTAATGCTCAGGCTAGGATTGAAACGTTTTTCGAAGCCGATGGTGGATGACGGCTTGCCGGAAATCCCTGCACCGCAGGCGCTGCCAGCCTGATGGCCGGGAAAAATCTCGGTGGTGTCAGGCAAAGTCAGCAGCTTGTTGTGCAGGGTATCGAACAGCATGGCGGCCATCGTCGCTTCCTGACCGGCAAGGTCCGGGCGGCCAATGCTGCCGACAAACAGCGTGTCTCCGGTAATGACGAACCAGGGTTCATCGCCGCGGCGCTTGTCGGTAACCAGTAAACAGATGCTGTCCATGGTATGTCCCGGAGTATGGATGACCTGAACCACGACGTTGCCTACTTCAATTTTTTCCCTGTCTTGCAAAGGGTGGAACGAGAACTTGACTAATGGCTTGTCACTTTCATGCAGGCAATACTGCGCGCCGGTCATTTCAGCCAGCTTGCGTCCGCCGGAATAGTGGTCGGCATGAATGTGCGTGTCGATCACGTGGGTGATCGTTACGCCGGCTTTTTTCGCTTCTTCGATAAACCAGGCTTCGTCGCCAGCCACGACATCGACAGCAATGGATTTGCCGAGCGTGCCGCAACCGAAAAAGTAGGAAAGGGAAGCTGATGTTGTCGCTAACTGTTTGAAAAACATGGTGATACCTCCTTGGTAATTATAAAAAATATGCTACCGGTTTAATCTGTTGCTAATGGCAACCCATTTAACCGCCACTCAGCCACCCCGGTTTCCAGACGAGATGCATGAATACCCTGCTGACGGAGCATGTCCACAGCATCCTTTGCCATCAGGCAAAAAGGCCCGCGGCAATAAGCTACGACGGTTTTGTTGGCGGGTATCTCGTTGAGCCGTTGCTTTAATTCGGACAACGGGATGGAACGCGCAAATGGCAGATGGGCAACGGCGTATTCGGCTTCGGGCCTGACGTCAATCACTACCAGCTCACCGTGCTGAGCCTGCGTCAGCAGTTCCGCACCGCTGATAGGTGATAGCTCATCCGATTGCGTAATCAATTCGTGCATTGCCGCCTGTAGTTCCAGCAATCGTTCTTCAGCCAGTTCGCGCAGCATGACCCACAGATCGGCAACGCGCGGATCGGCAAGCCGGTAATAAATATTTTTGCCATCACGGCGATTTTCTACCAGACGCGCTGCCTTGAGCTCTTTCAAGTGGGCGCTGGTCAGCTTGACCGACAACTCGGTATCGCTGGCCAATTGCTCAACGCGTTTCTCGCCCTGGCACAGCACCTCTATCAGTTCGAGCCGTTTCGGGCTGGATGCCGCCTTGCTGATACGTGCGACTTGTTCGTACAGCAAATCTTTTATTTCACGTGAGTCGTCCATTATCATACACTCCAACGATTATTAGAATATAGAATACATGATTCGCTCAATGCAGGTCAAATAAAAATTGAAAAAAGTTAAAAGATTAAACCTCGGCCAATCTGGTGGCCTGTTCCAGATCAACTGAAACAGTACGCGACACGCCAGACTCCTGCATGGTGACGCCGACCAATTGCTCGGCCGCTTCCATGGTGATGCGGTTATGCGTGATGAACAGGAATTGCACCTGCGCCGACATCTGCTTGACCAGTCTGGCATAGCGTTCGGTATTGGTATCGTCCAGCGGCGCATCGACCTCGTCCAGCAGGCAGAATGGCGCCGGCGTGAGCTTGAATAGCGCGAATACCAGCGATAATGCGGTCAGTGCTTTTTCGCCGCCGGATAACAGATGTATCGAGCTGTTTTTCTTGCCGGGCGGCTGGGCGAAAACCTGTATCCCGGCATCCAGCAACTCTTCTCCGGACAAGATCAGTTCTGCCCGCCCGCCGCCGAATAGCGTGGTGAATAATTCCGACATGGACTGATTGACCGTATTGAAGGTCATTGCGAGCAATTCACGGGTTTCGCTGTCGATCGTGGTGATGACTTCGGTCAGGGTTGCAATCGCCTGCTCAAGGTCGTTAACCTGGTCCTGCAGATAGGTTTCGCGCTTGACGGCATGCTCCAGTTCCTGCATGGCAGCCAGATTGACTGCGCCCAGCGCATCGATTGCGACAGTGATCCGGTTGATTTCGTTGTTCAGCCCGGTGACTTTGGCGCCTTGCGCTATTCTCTGGGCCAATTCAGTCTGGTCGGCATGCAGGAGCTGCAGTTGTTCCTCGCATTGCTGTTCGAGCAGCTCGGCTTCCTGATGCTTGAGGCGCAAATTTTCCAGCTGTTCGCGCAACGGCGCAAGCGAGTGCTCCAATGCCATGCGCGCTTCTTCCTGCTGGCGCAACTGTGTGCCAGCCGCTTCCAGCTGTTCGCGCATCAGCGCAAGATTCTGCTCGGCCTGCTGGCGCAGATTGACCGCATCCTGCAAGGCGATGCTCTGGGTCGACTCATCCAGCGCCATCGCTTCGCCAAGCACCTCCTCGCGCTGTTCGATCAATCGCTGCTGCTGATCCTTGTTTACTTTAAGTGCGTTATGCAAGTCATTGATTTTTGACTGTGCAGACTGTGCGGAAAACCGGATTTCCTGCAGCTTCCGCTCCAGTTGACGCTGTTGCTCGCGTTTCTGGTTGAACAGGTTTTCTGCATCCTGCCGCGCACGGCGGGCGTCTTCCAGATGACTGCGAAGCTGTGCGGATTGTTCACGATGCTGCTGAAGCTGCTCTTCGGTATCCATCTGCGCGTTTTGCTCTGTCTCGATCAAGGTGTCGATTTCAGCCAGCTCTGCCGTGATCTGGGCGCGGCGCTGCTGCGTGCGCTCCTGCGCCTGCTGCAATTTCACGCTTTCCAGCTGGCGTTGATGGAATTGCTGCTGGGTCTGTTGCAGCTGACTGCGCAGCGTAGCCAGATCCTGCTGGTTGCTGCCGATCTCCGCTTCTATGCTGCTTAATTGCGTGCTTGCAATGGATTTTTGTTCATGAAGTGCAGCCACGCTGGCCGACAAGCGCTCGATTTCCTTTTGTCTGGCGAGCACGCCTTGCGTCCCGGATGATTTGGCGTAATAGCGTATGCTATGGCGGGTGAAAATGTGTCCCTCGGTACTTACAAGCTGCGCACCCAAAGGCAATCGGGCTTGTGCTACGGCGGCTGCTTCAGCGTTGTCGGCGACAAAAACATGACTTAGCCAGTCCTGTAACGCGCCAGCGCCGCCGGATTTAACGGTGACTTTATCCAGCAGACGCGGTAACGCGCAGGCGTCAAGTTCCGCATGAGGAGCTGCACCATCGTAGATACTGATACCGGCAGCGGGAATGTCGCTGAGATCCAGTGTGCTGGTATCGGCTGCTATGGCCTGTATCCGCGTTTCCAATACCGCTTCAAACGCGGTTTCCCAGCCATTGGCGACATCGATCTGTTGCCATAAACGCGGCAAATTGTTCAATTGATGGCGTGCCAGCCAGGCGTCGGCACTGACATTCTCGGTCAAATGTTGCTGCACTTTCATCAGACCGGCCAGCTCGCCTTCGACCTGATGCAGGCTGCGGGTGTGCTGTTCCAGCTGCGTGCGCAGCGGCTGGCGCTGCCCCTCCAGCGTTGCCAGCGTGTGCTGCACGACTTCGAATTGCTCGGCCAGCTCATCGCGTAGTGCAGCTGTATCATTCAAGGCCTGTTCGATGCTCTCGATCGCGGTCTGATCTTCATCGGGCAAGCCGCCTTGCTCATGCTGCAAACGCGTTTGTCTGATATTGAGTTGCTGCAGGGTCTTGGCTGCGTGTTGTAGGTGCGTTTCATTGACCTGGCGCGCTTGTTCAGCCGCAGCCAGATCGCGTTGCAATTCATTGACGCGCTGTTGTGTGGTTTGCAGAATCGATTCGATTTCCGGCAATACATCCGTAGCGCTTTCCAGCGCCAGCGCGGCTTCTTCCATATTCAATTCGGTGTCTGCAACCCGTTGCAGCCAGTCGGCCAGGCTGGATTCCATATCCTGATGTTGCCGCATCAGGCTGTCCTGCTGTCCGCTTAATTGCTCGGCCTGCGCATGCAGGCGCGTGCGCGTATCGGCAAGGTGACGAACCGCCTGTTCCAGCCTGGAGACTTCGGCGACAGCCGCATAAAATGCGCCCTGAGCGTCATTTAATGCAGTATTGGCTTGCTGATGCGCGTTGCGGCTGGTATCAAGCTCGTGCTCGATACCGCGCAGGGCATCGACTTGTCCGGTCAGCTGCTGCTGGGTCTGCTGAATTTGACCGTGGTAACGCAGGCGGCTGGACTCCGTATCGCGTTTCTTTACGAACCAGAGTAATTGCTGTGTGGCTTTCAATTCGCTTTGCAGCGTCTGATATTCGCGTGCGACTTCGGCTTGGCCGCGCAGGCGTTCGATCTGCTCGCCGAGTTCGCGCCGGATATCTTCCAAGCGGATCAGGTTTTCACGCGTGTTGTTGAGGCGTGTTTCGGTTTCGCGGCGGCGTTCCTTGTATTTGGAAATGCCCGCTGCCTCTTCCAGGAAGCCGCGCAACTCTTCGGGCTTGGCTTCGATGATGCGCGAGATCATGCCCTGCTCGATGATCGCGTAGGAAGTTTTGGTGCCCAGGCCGGTACCGAGGAAAATATCTACCAGATCCCGACGGCGAACATGCATGTTGTTAATGTAATAGCTGGATTCGCCATTACGCGTCAATATGCGCTTGACCGAGATTTCGGCATATTGTGCCCATTGTCCGGGCGCTTTGCCGTCGCTATTGTCGAAAGTCAGCTCGACTGAAGCCCGCGACACCGGCTTGCGCGAGGTCGAGCCGTTAAAAATCACATCCGCCATGCTGGCGCCGCGCAACTGCTTGGCTTGCGATTCGCCCAGCACCCAGCGTACCGCGTCGATCACATTGGACTTGCCGCAACCGTTAGGGCCTACTACACCCACCATCTGCCCGACGATAGGAATATGCGTCGGATCAACAAACGATTTGAAACCGGCAAGTTTGATAGCTGTCAGGCGCAATTGGGCAATATTCAAGGTAAACTGATGACACGATATTTTACCTGAAAACCTCCGTTTACTATGTATTACTTGGGTCTGGACTTTGGTACTTCCGGTGCGCGCGGCGTGATAATGGATGAGAGCGAAACAGAAATGTGGTCGGCACAAATCGCCTACCCTTCTCCACAGCAACAGGATGCTGCCATCTGGCATGAAACGCTATTCGAACTGCTGGCACGCATTCCGGCGGCATTCCGCGCCGGGCTGCAAACGATCGCCATGGACGCTACTTCGGGCACGGTCTTGCTCGTCGATGACGAACTGAATCCGGTTACGCCGGTCTTGCTCTATAACCACCCCTTGTCTGGCGACCCTGCGGCCAAACTGGCATGGTTGAAGCAACATCATCATGGCCATGCTGCGCGCTATCTGATGCACCAGGCAGACTATCTCAATGCCCATCTCACCGGCGTGGGCGGCGTCAGCGATTATCACAACGCATTGAAAAGCGGGCTGGACATCCGCACGCTTGCCTGGCGCGACGGGATTTATGCGGCTGAAGATGTCGCATTGCTGCCGCGCATCGTCGCACCAGGGACGATCATCGGCAAGGTGCAACGGCGCATTGCCCGGCATTTCAATCTCAATTCTGCCTGCATCGTGAAGGCCGGCACGACTGACAGCATTGCTGCCTTTATCGCTGCGGGTGTGCATACCCCCGGTGTCGCAGTTACCTCTTTGGGAAGCACGCTGGTGTTGAAATTGCTGTCCGAACGCTATGTCGCATCGCCTCAGCATGGTGTATACAGCCATAGATTCGGCAAATGGTGGCTGGTGAGCGGCGCTTCAAACAGTGGCGGCGCGGTGCTGCGCCAGTTCTTTAGCGACGAAGAATTAACGCGTTACAGCCAGCAGATACCAGCGGAAATAGCCAGCGAACTGGATTATTACCCGCTCCCCCGCGTGGGCGAACGTTTCCCCGTTAACGATGCGGGGCTTGCGCCTCGCCTTACGTCTCGCCCCAATGATGATGTGACATTCTTGCACGGCCTTCTGGAAGGCATGGCCAGGATTGAACAGCAAGGCTACGCCAAATTTGCCGAGCTCGGTGCGACACCGCTGCAGCAGGTCCTGACCGCTGGAGGCGGAAGCCGCAACCGGCAATGGCAGGCGATTCGTCAGCGCCGATTGGGCGTGCCGGTGGCGATAGCCAAAAATACGGATGCAGCATTTGGTAGCGCAATACTGGCTAAAGGTCTAGACTGGTTGGCAGAATGAAAATGTATGTTTATGTCTTTTAGTTTGATAACTATTATTAAAATTAATTAAAGATAATCATGGGATATATCAATATTTTCCGTACCTTGCTCGGCAAGACGGCTGTCGAACCGTCAAATCCCGCGAACGAGCACAAAACAACTCGCCATTTGCCTTCACATATGCAGACCGAACGCCGCAACAAAAAACGGCTGAATGCGCGCAAAGGTACGCGTGCGCTGATTATCGATGATTCACCGACTATCATATTCGCGCTCAAAAAGATGCTGCAATCGACCGGATATGTGACATTCGAAGCATCGGATGCCGAACAAGGCATGGCACTGGCCCGCAAAGAACGTCCCGATATCATCTTTCTGGATATCGTGCTGCCGGGCATGAATGGTTTTGCTGCGCTACGGATGCTGCGGCGTGACCCGCTGACTCAACCTATTCCAATCATCATGATCAGCAGCAATGAACAGGCCACCGAACAGTTTTTCGGCAGTCGCATCGGCGCAGAGGATTTCATGAAAAAGCCCTTTTCGCGTTTTGAAGTATTCGCAAGGATAGAGCGCCTGCTGGATGCCGATCTGATTCCGCGCCGGATATCCGTACCTGCGTCGGATTCCGTGCCAAAAAACCTAAACTCGTGAGCATCGGACAAGCTTGATATGATACGCATCACCCGTAATCTCAGCATTCCCGAATCGGAATTGTTCGAACTGTTTATCCGCGCCTCTGGCCCGGGCGGGCAGAACGTAAACAAGGTAAGCACAGCCGTTCAGTTACGATTCGACGTACAGGCCTCACCGTCGCTTACGGATGCAGTACGGGCACGCCTGCTCAAGCTGGCAGGCAACCGCATCACGCAGGACGGCATTCTGATCATCGAAGCCCAGCGTTACCGCAGTCAGGGGCGCAATCGTGATGACGCCCGCGTCAAGCTGGCAGAGCTGATCCGGGCCGCCGCGGCTGAACCCAAAACGCGGCATGTAACCAAGCCTACCCTGGCTTCGAAACAGCGTCGTCTGGCAAACAAACAGCAGCGAAGCGAAACCAAACAGCAACGCTCGAAGGTCAAGGCAGGCTATCAATAAGGCTTGCGCTACCGTTATTTCATGTAATACAAGAAATTTTCATAAGGCGCTTCTGCCACCTTGAACCACTGTATTTCACTGTCGCGAAATTTTTTCCATTCGATATAGATGGTTCTGAACGCCGGGTTCCTGGCCGCCTCTTCGTCAAAAATCTCGAATGCGGCGCGACGTGCGGCGAGCATCACATCCTTGGGGAACGCGTGGATTTTTACACCCTGCTGCACCAGACGCATCATCGCCGGCGGGTTCTTGGCGTCGTATTGTGCCAGCATCATCATGTTGGCTTCGGCAGCCGCGACTTCGAATGCCTGCCGATAGACTTCGGGCAAGGCATTCCATTTTTGCATGTTGACCATGAATGACAGTTGCGGGCCACCTTCCCACCAGCCGGGATAGTAATAGTGCTTGGCGATTTTGTAGAAACCGAGCTTTTCGTCATCGTACGGCCCTACCCACTCGGCGGCATCCAGCGCACCGCGTTCAAGTGCCGGATAGATATCGCCGCCCGGCAAGGTTTGCGGTACCGCGCCGAGCCTGGCCATGATTTTGCCGCCCAATCCGGGGATACGCATTTTCAGGCCTCTGAGGTCGGCCATCGATTTGATCTCATGGCGGAACCAGCCGCCCATTTGCGTGCCGGTATTGCCACCGGGAAATTGCACGATATTGTACTTTTTGAAGAAATCGCGCATCAGTTGCATGCCGCCGCCGGCGTACATCCACGAATTCTGCTGACGTGCTGTCAGGCCGAATGGCACGGCGCAGTCAAACGCGAAAGTCATGTCCTTGCCTACGTAGTAGTAACTGGCGCTATGGCCACATTCGACAGTGCCGTTCTGTACAGCGTCCAGTACTTGCAAGCCGGGAACCAGTTCGCCGCCAGCGAATACCCGAATCTGGAATTTGCCATTTGTAAGCGCGGCAACACGTTTGGATAAGGTCTCTGCTGCTCCGTATATCGTATCCAGGCTTTTAGGGAAACTTGATGCCAGACGCCAGCTGATCACCGGCGCATCTGCCGCAATGGCCAATGATGGCGCAATCGCCGCCACTCCTGCCAGCCCGGCCCCAGCGGCCCCTTTAATAAAATCTCGTCGTTGCATTTATTATCCCCGTTGCGCAATTAAGGTAAAATTATACGACCAACTGATTACTCGCATACATAAAATGACTGATGCTACAGAAAAACCCGCTATTTCCAACTTTATTCGCAGCATTATCGATGACGATATTGCCAGCAATAAATGGGGTGGGCGTATGGCTACGCGCTTTCCGCCTGAGCCTAACGGTTATCTGCATTACGGTCATGCCAAATCGATCTGTCTGAATTTCGGACTGGCGCACGATTACGGCGGGGTCTGTCATTTGCGTTTCGATGACACCAACCCGGAAAAGGAAGAGCAGGAATATGTCGATTCGATTATCGATGCAGTTCGCTGGCTGGGTTTCGACTGGGGCAGCAATCAGTATTTCGCTTCGGATTATTTCGACAAACTGTATGCATTTGCCGAATTTCTGATCGAGCGCGGCCTGGCTTATGTCGACAGCCAGAGCGCGGAGGAAATGCGCGAACGTCGGGGCACGCACATCATTCCCGGGCAGAATAGCCCTTACCGCGACCGCAGCGCTGCTGAAAATCTGGACCTGTTCCGGCGCATGAAAGCGGGCGAATTCGCCGATGGCACACACGTGCTTCGCGCCAAAATCGACATGGCTTCGCCCAATTTCAATCTGCGCGATCCTGTTATTTACCGCATTCGTCACGCCGAGCATCACCGTACCGGCAACAAGTGGTGCATTTATCCGCTGTACGATTACACGCATTGCATTTCCGATGCGCTGGAACGCATTAGCCATTCGATATGCACGCTGGAATTCGAAGACCATCGCCCGCTGTACGACTGGGTGCTGGATCAGCTGCAGCCGGTAATCGGCTGGCATCCGCAACAGATCGAATTTGCGCGGCTGAATCTGACTTACGTCGTACTCTCCAAACGCAAGCTCATCACTCTGGTCGAGGGCGGTCATGTCGACGGCTGGGACGATCCGCGCTTGCCAACGCTGGTGGGTGCTCGCCGGCGCGGCTTTACCGCAGCGGGATTCCGCCTGTTTACCGATCGTATCGGCGTATCCAAGGCGGATTCGTGGATAGACATGAGCGTGCTCGAAGACTGCATGCGTGAGGACCTGAATCTCGCTGCGGAGCGCCGCATCGCGGTATTGAATCCGCTCAAGCTGATTATCGATAATTATCCGGAAACGCACAGCGAGGATTGCTTTGCACCCAATCATCCGCTCAAACCGGAACTCGGCAAACGCGTCATTCCGCTTTCCCGCGAATTATGGATAGAGCGCGAGGACTATATGGAAACGCCGAGCAAAGGATATTTCCGCTTGTTTCCCGGCAACAAGGTGCGTTTGCGCTATGGTTATGTGATTGAATGCACTGGCGCGGATTACAGCGATCAAGGCGAATTGCTGGCAGTCCATTGCAATTACCTGACCGACACCAAATCCGGCACGCCGGGATCGGACAGCGTGAAAGTCAAAGGCAACATCCACTGGCTGTCTGCCGCGCATGCGCTGGCAACCGAAGTGCGCTTATACGATCGACTGTTTGCGGTACCGCATCCGGGTGCCGATGACCGGGATTATCTGCTGGATATCAATCCTCATGCAAAACAGGTAATTACCGCCTATGTTGAACCTGCTTTGGCAGCTGCTGCGGCCGAAGAGAGCTTCCAGTTTGAGCGTCATGGCTATTTCGTTGCTGACATGGTGGACAGCATGCCCGGAAAACCGATATTCAATCGCACCGTGACCCTGAAAGATTCCTGGGCAAAATAATTGAAGCTGCACAAATAAAAACGGCTATCTGCGCAGATAGCCGTTTTTTTTTTAAACTAAACCGGACGATTACAGCTTGTCAGCGTTTTCAGCCAGATACTTGGCAACACCTTCAGTAGAAGCGCCCATACCGGCATCGCCTTTTTTCCAGCCAGCCGGGCAAACTTCACCGTGCTCTTCGGTGAACTGCAATGCGTCGATAACGCGTAGCATTTCGTCGATGTCACGGCCCAAAGGCAGATCATTCACTACCTGGTGACGCACAATACCGCTACGGTCGATCAGGAAGGAGCCACGCAGGGCTACGCTGCCGTCCAGTTCCACGTCGTAGGCTTTGGCGATTTCATGCTTGATATCGGCGACCATGGTGTACTTGACCTGGCCGATACCGCCCTTGTTGACCGGAGTGTTTTTCCAGGCAAGGTGGGTGAACTGGGAATCGACGGATACGCTCAGCACTTCGACGCCACGCTTGGCAAATTCATTAAGGCGATGATCGAAAGCGATTAATTCGGATGGGCAGACGAACGTGAAATCAAGCGGATAGAAAAATATCACCACATACTTGCCTTTGGTGAATTCGGAAAAGGTGATATCTTTGATTTCATTGTTGCCCATGACCGCTGTTGCGGTAAAGTCGGGGGCGGGTTTGCAAACTAAAACACTCATGTAGCGCTCCTTGAATAAAGTTAGGTTAAAAGATGCATGTCAGCTGTTAGAATCTATCCATTGCAGCTGCCCTTGTCAATTATTAGATGAAAATCATTTAAGAAATCCTGCTTATGTTTATATCATCCGATACTCGTCCTTCTCCTGCTGAAATCTCGGCATGGATAATTGCAGCTGCCGTCCTGATTCTGGTGCTCATCTTCCATTTGCTGCCGGCACTACTGGCGGGCTTGCTGGTTTTTGAACTGGTTCACGTGATTTCCCCATGGTTCGCGCGCCACCTGCCAGGACAGCGCTCAAAAATCATTGCCGTGGGCCTGCTTTCCTTCAGCGTGGTAAGCCTGCTAACCCTGGCGGGCGTGGGCCTGGTCGCCTTTTTTCGTTCCGATGCGGGCAGCCTGACTTTGCTGTTCGATAAAATGGCTGAAATTCTCGAAAGCTCACGCCAGATTTTTCCTGCTTGGTTGCTCACCTCCCTGCCGCCTGATGCCGATGCATTTCGGCTCGCCATTACCACATGGCTGCGCACTCATGCTGCCGAATTACAGCTGGCCGGCAAGGAAGCCGGCCGTCTGGCCGCCCATGTACTAATCGGCATGATTATCGGCGGCATGCTGGCATTGCGCGAAGTCATCCCCATGGACCACTACAAGCCGCTGGCGCGGGCCTTGGTAGAACGGGCGTCACGCATCGGGCTGGCTTTTCGCCGCATCGTCTTTGCCCAGGTGCGCATAGCAACGATCAATGCGATATTTACCGCGATCTATCTGGCGGTTATTTTACCTGTGGCCGGCGTGCATTTGCCGCTGACCAAAACCATGATCGCCATCACCTTTCTGGCCGGCCTGATACCTGTTATCGGCAATCTGATGTCCAATAGCGTTATTGTCATCGTCAGTTTGAGTCAATCACTCAACATTGCGATCGGTTCCCTGGTGTTTTTAATCGTTATCCATAAGCTCGAGTATTTCCTTAACGCCCGCATAGTCGGCAGTCAGATTCATGCCAGAGCCTGGGAATTATTGATAGCGATGCTGCTGATGGAATCGATTTTCGGTCTGACCGGCGTAGTGGCAGCGCCGATCTATTATGCTTATATCAAGGATGAATTGGTTGCCCGCGGGTGGGTGTAAGCGTTTTATCAAACGAATTTGTTATAATCCCGACTTTCATGCACTGATTTTGCCACAGGTCTCATATTGCCTTGAACTCAAATCGCTCTGTATTCCCGCAAATCATGCTCGGGCTGATGTTTGCGCTGACGGCCTTCCTCTGGTTCGCCACTCTGGATCACAACGCACTGGTCCGTCCGGATGAAGGGCGCTATGCTGAAATTCCGCGGGAAATGGTTGCCTCGGGCGATTGGGTCACTCCGCGCTTGAATGATCTGAAGTATTTTGAGAAACCGGCCTTGCAATACTGGGCGACCGCCATTGCCTACAGCCTGTTTGGCGAACACAACTGGACGGCCCGGCTATGGGCTGCATTGACCGGATTTTTAGGCATATTGCTGGTCTATTTCACCGGCTTGCGCTTGTATGGTCAGCGTGCCGGATACATGGCGGCCTTGGTGCTTGCCAGCAGCTTTCTGTATTTCGCCATCGGCCACATCAATATTCTGGACATGGGTGTCAGCTTCTTCATGAGCCTGAGCCTGGCTGCACTGGTACTGGCGCAGCGTCCGGGCGCGAACGAATCTGAAACGCGCTGGTGGATGTATGTATGCTGGGCCGGCATGGGCTTCTCCATGTTGAGCAAGGGCCTGATTGGCATCGCCATTCCCGGAGCGGTGTTAATCCTCTATACGCTGATACAGCGTGACTGGGGATTATGGAAACGCCTGCACATGATCAAGGGATTGCTGATTTTTGCGGTAATCACGGTCCCCTGGTTTGTCATGGTATCGCGCGCCAATCCGGAGTTTCTCTGGTTCTTCTTCATCCATGAACATGTGCTGCGTTACCTGACGCCCATCAGCGGACGCGTGCATCCCTGGTATACCTTCATTCCTGTCGTATTGCTCGGCATCATGCCCTGGCTGGGACCGATGCTGCATGCCCTGTGGCGCGGCTGGGAAAGGCAACCAGCATCGAATCAATTCCAGGCTAATCGCATGCTGATGGTGTGGGTCGCGTTTATCTTCGTATTTTTCTCCATATCGCATTCCAAGCTGGTGCCGTATATTTTGCCGATTTTTCCTGCATTGGCATTGTTGATCGGCGAGCGCCTCAGCAAGATTGCCGGCAAGGCCTTGTCCTGGCAAATCAGCATCATGCTGCCCATCGCAATGGCGGCATGGTGGTTTGCACCACTGGCCAGTAAAGGTGCCAGCGCCGAAGTGCCGGTTGCGCTGTATGACAATTTCATTCCATGGATACAAGCCGCAGCGCTGTGCTGGCTGATTGGCGCCATGATTGCCATGTGGCTGGCACGGCGCGAGCAGATTATCGCCGCTGTGACGGTCATGGCTGTCGCCGGCCTGCTGATGGGGCAATCGGTTTATCTTGGTTACAATGCGCTATCGCCTGCAAGTTCGGCTTACCTCATCGCGCAGCAGATCAAGCCCTACCTGAAGCCGGGCGTACCGTTCTACAGTGTCGCGATGTACGAACAGACCTTGCCGCCCTATCTGCAACGCACGATGACACTGGTGGCGCATCCGGATGAAATGTATTTTGGTATCGAACAGGAACCGAACAAATGGATTCCTGACGTCGCTACCTTCCTTAAACTCTGGCCCCAACAACCGTATGCACTGGCTGTCATGTCACCCGTTTATTATCAGCAATTCGCTGCGCAAGGACTTCCGATGCGTGTCATCGCCCGCGATACTCGGCGTGTTGTGGTGGTGACGCCATGAGCGCGATCAGCTGGATCCTGATTTTATCTGGCGTGATGCTGAATGCCATAGCGCAATTGCTGCTTAAGGCAGGCACCAACAGCATAGGCACGTTCGCTTTCAATGCCAGCAATATCATCCCCATCGGCTTCAAGCTGGCTACCGAGCCGCATATTATCGGCGGGCTGACCTGCTACGTTATCAGCGTGGTGGTATGGATCATGGCGTTATCCCGCGTCGAGGTTAGCGTTGCCTATCCGATGTTGTCGTTCGGCTACGTGGTCAATGCACTGGCAGCCTGGTGGCTGTTTGGCGAGGCCGTGAGCGTAGAACGCATGATAGGCATAGGCGTGATTATTTTTGGCGTATTTTTGATTACGAGAAGCTGATGGAATTTCTTCCTTTTACCCGCCCCACTCTCGACGAAGCAACCATACAGGCAGTCAGCGATGTGCTGCGCTCCGGCTGGCTCACCAGCGGGCCCAAGGTCCAGGCATTTGAAGCGCAATTGTCTGCATTAATGAATGGCCGTGCCGTACGCAGCCTGAATTCCGGTACTGCGGCGCTGGAAATCGCGCTGGATCTGATCGACATCCAGCCTGGCGACGAAGTCATCACCACGCCGTTATCCTGGGTGGCGACCGCCAATGTCATCGTATTGGCGGGCGCAAAACCGGTATTTGTCGATATCGATCCGCATACCCGCAATATCGACCTGAATCTGATCGAAGCTGCCGTCACCTCGCGCACGCGCGCCATCATCGCCGTTGATCTGGCAGGCTTGCCGGTTGACCGCGATGCGCTGTATGCCATTGCCAGCAAACATCAATTGCGTGTAATCGAAGACGCGGCGCAATCGTTCGGCGCCAGTTGGGGCGGTCGCGCGATCGGCAGTTTTGGCGATCTGGTGACATTCAGTTTTCATGCCAACAAAAACCTCACCACCGGAGAAGGCGGCTGCCTGGTATTGCCGGATTCGACTCTGGCGCCATTATGCGAGAAACTTCGTCTACAAGGCGTCGTGCGCTCGGCTGACGGCACGATGGAAGTGGATGTCGCCGGTGGCAAGTTCAATCTCACCGATATTGCTGCAGCGATAGGCCTCGGCCAATTGCCGCATCTGACCGAATTTACCGAACGCCGCCGCGAACTGGCCCGGCATTATTTTGCCGGATTCGACACAGGTCTGGGCTGCGAACTGCCGTTAGCCAATTTCACCGACAGTAACTGGCACATGTTCCAGATAGTGCTGCCGCTGGCGCACATGAATATCAGCCGGGGTGAGTTTATCGCCCGCATGAAGGCCCGTGACATAGCCGTTGGGGTCCACTATCCCCCTATCCATTTATTCAAACTGTACCGCGCCCTGGGTTATGCGGAAGGACAATTTCCCAATGCCGAGCATGTCGGTGCGGGCATCGTCACCCTCCCCTTATTCCCGACGATGACGCACAGTGATGTTGAACGTGTTTGTGCCGCGTGCGCTGAAATACTTACCGAGGTCAAGCTATGAGCAGTCTGCAATTATCCGTCGTCATCCCGGTTTACAATGAAGAACAGGGTCTGCAGGCACTGTTTGACCGGCTTTATCCGGCCCTGGATGCGCTCAGACTCACTTATGAAGTCATTTTTATCAATGACGGCAGTCGTGACGGTTCTGCCGCAAGATTACGCGAACAATTTAATGTGCGTCCCGATGTCACCCGCGTGGTATTGCTGGCCGGGAATTTCGGTCAGCATATGGCGATCATGTCCGGCTTCTCCCATTGCCGCGGTGAGCGCATTGTCACGCTGGATGCGGATTTGCAGAATCCGCCTGAAGAAATCAGAAAATTGCTGGCTAAAATGGATGAGGGTTACGATTATGTCGGCGGCGTACGCCAGCAGCGCCAGGATTCATCATGGCGTCGGCATGCTTCCTGGGCAATGAATAAATTGCGCGAACGCATTACTCATGTGGTGATGACGGATCAGGGTTGCATGTTGCGTGCCTACAGTCGCGAGATTATTTACGCCATCAACCACAGCAAGGAAGTCAACACTTTCATCCCGGCCCTGGCTTACACCTATGCCCGCCATCCTGGCGAAGTCGAGGTTGCTCACGAAGAACGTGCGGCGGGTGAATCCAAATATTCGTTGTATCAGCTCATTCGGTTGAATTTCGATCTGGTGACCGGGTTCTCGCTGGTGCCGCTGCAAATGTTTTCGCTGGTTGGCGTTGGTCTGTCGATACTGTCGGCATTCTTTGTCGCTTATCTGGCTTACCGCCGCATTTTCTACGGGCCTGAGGTCGACGGCGTATTCACCTTGTTCGGCATCATGTTCTTCCTGATGGGCGCGATTCTGTTTGGTATCGGCCTACTCGGCGAATACATCGGGCGCATCTACCAGCAGGTGCGCCAGCGCCCACGTTATCTGATTGAAACCGTATTAGAGCAAGACAAATCATGACCCGGGCAGTCGTCTTTGCCTATCATGACGTCGGAGTACGCTGTTTGTCGGTATTGCTCGATGCCGGTATTGAAATCGCGCTGGTAGTGACACATGAAGATGCACAGGGTGAGCTGATCTGGTTTGACAGCGTTGCCGAACTTGCAGCGCGCTATGACATTCCGGTCATTACCCCAGACGATCCAAATGTGCCAGAGATCGTTGCACAAATCGCAGCGCTCGCTCCCGATTTTATCTTCTCTTTCTATTACAAACTGATGATCAAGGCACCCCTGCTGGCTATTCCAGCGCGAGGCGCCCTGAACATGCACGGCTCTTTGCTGCCCGAGTACCGTGGGCGGGTGCCGGTGAACTGGGCCATCATTCATGGCGAGACTCAAACCGGCGCGACGCTGCATTACATGACCGAAAAGCCCGATGCCGGTGCAATCGTCGAGCAGACAGCCGTGCCGATACTGACTGACGATACGGCAGGCGACGTGTTCCGTAAAGTGACCTGCGCAGCCGAAATCACACTGCATCGCGCACTGCCGTCACTGGTTGCAGGCACGGCGGTAGCCAAACCGCAAGACTTGAGCAAAGGCGGCTATTTCGGCGGTCGCCGTCCGGAGCACGGCAAGATCGACTGGTCGCAATCCGCCAATGCCATTCACAATCTGATCCGTGCTGTAGCGCCACCTTATCCGGGCGCTTATACCACCTTGCTCGACAAGCCGCTACGCGTGTTACGCAGCCGTGTTATCGACCAGGCGTCAAACAACGATGCCAACTCTGTGTTTTTTTGCGATAATCATGGCTGTTATGTCCATTGTAGCGGTGGCGGCACTTTACAGTTGCTTGCACTGGAATGGGATGGAAAAGCAGTCAGCTCCGCCGAGTATCTCGCGACATTCGGTAATAAGGCATTGCAAATAAATTGAATTCAACAACTTAACCAAGAGACTTTCATGAAAAAAATCCTCATTTTGGGTGTTAACGGTTTTATCGGTCACCACTTGTCCAAGCGCATTCTGGAAACCACTGACTGGGAAGTCTACGGCATGGACATGATGCAGGATAAAGTTGCTGAATTTTCCGGCAATCCGCGCTTCCATTTCTTTGAAGGCGACATCACCATCAACAAGGAATGGATTGAATACCACGTCAAGAAATGCGATGTGATCCTGCCGCTGGTAGCAATTGCTACACCTGCAACCTATGTCAACGACCCGTTACGCGTATTTGAACTCGATTTCGAAGCCAATCTGCCTATCGTGCGTCAGTGTGTGAAGTACCGTAAACGCATCCTGTTTCCGTCCACCTCCGAAGTTTACGGCATGTGCCATGACGAGCAGTTCGATCCGGAAAATTCGGAACTGGTACTGGGCCCTATCAACAAGCCGCGCTGGATCTATTCCTGCTCCAAGCAGCTGATGGATCGTGTGATCTGGGCTTATGGCATGAAGGGCGAACTGGATTTCACCTTGTTCCGTCCGTTCAACTGGATCGGCCCTGGTCTTGACAGTATCCATACACCGAAGGAAGGCAGCTCGCGCGTTATCAGCCAGTTCCTCGGACATATCGTGCGCGGTGAAGACATCAAGCTGGTCGATGGCGGCAATCAGAAACGTGCCTTCACCGATATCAACGACGGCATTTCCGCGTTGATGAAGATTATCGAGAACAAGGATGGCGTTGCTTCGGGTCAGATCTACAACATCGGTAATCCAAGTAACAATCATTCCATCCGCGATTTGGCGACCATGATGCTGGCGCTGGCTAAGAAATACCCTGAATATAGCGATACCGCCGCCAAGGTGAATATCGTGGAAACCACTTCTGCAGCGTATTACGGCAAAGGCTATCAGGACGTGCAGAACCGCGTGCCGAAAATCGACAACACCATGCAGGATCTGTCCTGGAAGCCTGAATACACCATGGAGCAGGCATTGCAGCACGTGTTCGATGCGTACCGCGGACAGGTTTCTGCCGCTCGCGCATTAATGGACTAATCTCTCCCACTCATGGTACGGACAACAAGCCTTGTCCGTACCATCCATTCCGCATCACCTTACAAAAATCCAACATGCGCCTACTCGCACTCAAAATCGATGTGGACACTTATCGCGGCACGCGCGAAGGCGTGCCGCAATTAGTGAATATGCTGATACGTCATGGCGCAGGGGCGACATTCCTGTTCAGCCTCGGCCCTGACCATACCGGACGTGCAGTGCGTCGCGCATTGCGTCCCGGTTTCATGAAAAAGGTATCGCGTACCTCGGTGCTGGAACACTACGGACTGAAAACACTGCTTTACGGCACGCTGCTGCCCGGTCCTGATATCGGTCGCAAATGCGCGCCGATACTGCGTGATGTCGCCGCTGCCGGTTTCGAGACTGGCATCCACACTTATGATCATGTCAAATGGCAGGATAACGTTGCCCGGCAAACCCCAGCCTGGACGCAGCGTGAAATGGATAAAGCCTATCGGCGCTATCTGGAGGTGTTCGGCACTATTCCGACTACCCATTGCGCGGCAGGCTGGCAAATGAACGATGCTGCCTACCTGCAAGAGAAGCAATGGGAAATGACCTATGCCTCGGA
Source organism: Sulfuriferula sp. AH1 (assembly GCF_002162035.1). Classification (NCBI taxonomy): domain Bacteria; kingdom Pseudomonadati; phylum Pseudomonadota; class Betaproteobacteria; order Nitrosomonadales; family Sulfuricellaceae; genus Sulfuriferula; species Sulfuriferula sp. AH1. Next base: position 1,375,743 of record NZ_CP021138.1, on the reverse strand, counting down.
TTCCCGCGGCACGCATCCGTTCATACCGGTGCTTGCCAACGGCGAAACCAGTTGCGCACAGCTGCCTACCACTCTGCCCACGCTGGATGAGATTATCGGTACCGACGGCATCGATACGCACAATGTTGCCGATGCGATTTTGAAAATGACGGCCGACGAGCGGCCTTACGGGCATGTCTACACCCTGCACGCCGAGCTTGAAGGCCAGAAGCTCGCGCCCATTTTTGAGCAACTGCTCAGCGGCTGGAAACAGCAGGGCTATCGATTGGTCAGCCTCGCCGATTATTATGCCGCGCTGGACAGCAGCAGGCTCCCTGAAGAACGTGTGATACAAGGCGAGATTCCGGGACGCTCAGGCAAGCTCGCGTTGCAATCCAGCTAATTCATGCGCGCTCAAATTCCGTTTGTTTTCGTCTTTACGCTGGCGCTGGCCTATCTGCTGCCCGGCCTGATCGGGCATGAGCCGTGGAAGCAGGACGAAACCTACATTTTCGGCATGGTTTATCACATGCTGCAAAGCGGTGACTGGATAGTGCCGCAAGTCGCCGGCGAACCGTTCCTGGAAAAACCGCCGCTGTATTACTGGGTTGCGGCCATTTCCGCCCAACTCAACAGCGGCTGGCTACCGTTGCATGACGGTGCCCGGCTTGCAACCGGATTGTTTAGCGCATTGACCCTGCTGTTTACCGGGCTTACTGCCAGACTGTGGTGGGGTAACGGCAATGGCCGTTATGCCGTCATCGCGCTCATTGCCAGTTTTGGCTTGCTGTTCGAGAGCCATATCATGATTACCGATGTGCCGATGCTGACCGGTTTTGCCATTGCCAGCTACGGCTTCGCCTTAAGCCTGCGTCGTCCGTTGCTGGCAGGCTGGTGGCTGGGCATCGGTGCCGGCATCGGCTTTCTTTCCAAAGGCCTGCTGGTGCCGGGCGCCTTGGGGGTTACGGCTGTCCTGCTTCCCCTGCTGTTCGTCAATTGGCGCCGTCGAGAGTTTATGCTGACGCTGCTCATTGCCGGCGTGGTCGCCCTGCCCTGGCTGCTGATCTGGCCGATCGCGCTTTATCTACGCTCGCCGGAGCTGTTTTACGTATGGTTCTGGCTGAATAATGTAGGGCGTTTTCTCGGTTTTTCGGTGCCGCAACTGGGTGCAGACAACTCGCCCTGGTTCTGGCCCAGGACCCTGCCGTGGTTCGCCTTTCCGGTGCTGCCGCTGGCCATCATCAGCCTGTGGCAGCAACGTCACCAGTTACGCCAGAGCGCGCCGTTGCAATATGGGTTGATCGCCTTTGCAGTGTATTTTCTGGTCATGCAGGTATCGGCATCCGCGCGTACGGCGTACGGCTTGCCGATGCTGATCAGTCTGACCATACTTGCCGTACCGGCAATCAATGTCCTGCCTGAATGCCTGAACCGCTATACCGATTATTTTGCCCGCCTGCTGTTCACGCCGCTGGCCATCATCAGCTGGTATGTGTGGGGAATGATGATATTCACCGGTAGACCACCGGCCTGGCATCTGCTCGCACGCGGTCTGCCGATGGACTTCGTCATGCCGCTGCAGCCTGTGGCGGTCACTATCGCTGTAATGGCTACCTGCGCCTATCTGGCTGCATGGCGCTGGCTGCCGCGGCTCAGTAGCCGGGCCGTGGTCAGTCTGGCCAGCGGCATTACCTTGTTCTGGATACTGTTTGCCACGCTCTGGCTGCCGTGGGTCGATAACGCCAAAAGTTACCGTAGCGTATACATGGCAATGCAGCCGCATCTACCCGCCAGATACCGCTGCATAGCCAGCCAGGGGCTGGGCGAATCCACCCGCCCCATGCTGGAATATTATCTGGGCATACTCACCCGGCGCCGCGAGCTGCATCCCGATGCGGATTGCGACGTGCTGCTTATCGATGGTTGGACCAAGCAGCCGCCGCATGATCTTGCCGGCAATTGGCAGCTGGCATGGGACGGTGCACGTCCCGGCGATGATGAAGAACGGTTCTGGTTATACGTGCAGCGTTGAATCGAAGCGCCGCAACTGATGGTTATGTTTGCGCGATAGCAGCAATAACGCCGCAATGCTGCCGACCAGCGCAAACAGCATATCTTTCTGCGTATCCCAGACATCACCCTGCGTGGCAAGAAACGCCACCGCATCGCTACCGCTCGACGCCGCTACCAGCCACTCGATGATTTCATAGCTCGCGCTGATCGCCATGCACACGCACACCACCAGAAAAAACAGCATCTTGCCCGGACGCAAAGCCGTGGTGCGCAGCAGGATTTCACGGGCGATAATGGCGGGCACGAAGCCCTGCGCCAGATGACCGACTCTATCGTAATGATTCCGGGACAATTCAAATGTATCGCGTAGCCAGTCAAACCAAGGCACTTCGGCGTAGGTGTAATGTCCGCCTATCATCAGAATAATGGCGTGAATCGCAATCAGCGTATAGCTTAACGGCGTGAGCGGGAAACGGTTGCGGGTAATCAGCAATAGCGGCAGTACAATCAGGACCGGCATGACCTCCAGCAGCCAGGTGAAGGTGTCACGCGGCTGTATGCCCGACCATGCCAGAACCAGCAATACCATCCCCAACAAACTCACGCGCAAATCAATCATGACTTTTCAATGAAGTACCGGATGATGGGAATCGGATTCAGCGGTTCTGTTTATCCCGCATCAAGCATACCGTGACTTCTTCCCGGTCATGGTATAGCTGCTTGATTTCAATTGTGTAAGCGATATCTTCGCGTTCCAGGCGCGCTTCGATGATGGCTTCACAGCGGCGCACTTCATCGAGACGTTTCTTCATGGGTAATTTGAGATTGAAAATCGCATGACGAGCATGGCCGCGGGCGATCCATTCGGCGACGAGCTGGGCGATACGCGACGGGCTTTCCACCATGTCGCATACCAGCCAGTTCACCGGATGATGTGGACGATAACTGAAACCATCACTGCGCACATGCTCGATCATTTCAGTAGCCATCGCAGTTGCGGCCATCGGGCCGTTATCGACCGCTGTCACCCGTATGCCGCGTTGTGCCAGCACCCATGACCAGCCGCCCGGCGCCGCACCCAGATCGACCGCGCGCATGCCTGGCTTCAGTTCGTTGGCGCGATCTTCCGGTACCATCACCATCAAGGCTTCCGCCAGCTTGCCCGCCGAACGGCTCGGCGCATCCTTGCCGACGCGCACGCGCGGGATTCCCATAAACCAAGGTGAGGAGTTTTCCGCTTCCATCACGCCGACGAACGCTGCATCGTCGGCGACAAAACACACATGCAGACGCGGCGCCGGGCTGCCCGGTACCAACTGGCGTTTTTTCTCCAGCGCAGCAGTGAGCGGCTTGGTAAAGCGGCGGCAGAATCCCAGCCGGGTCTTGGCCGCATCGGTATCCGGCGTTTCCACCCAAACGTCGCTATAGCGCGGCGCCAGTTCGGCAACCAGCTCGCGAACTGCGCTCAGGCGGTCGCCTTCCGGCAGATTCTCCAGTAATGGCGCAACGCGTATCCACTGACGTGCGAAAATCTGTTTGTAGAACGGCAGATGCGTGGTCAGCAGTTCGATTTCATCGGAAGATTGAGCCTGAAACAGCACCCATGCGCTGCCTTCCGCAGCTTTTACGTAACCGTGCACACCCAGTTCAGCCGCATTCGCCATGATTTCAGCCGCGCACTCCTTTTCAAACCCTGCGCGACAATATAACAACAACGCATTCATCTGGCTCATGACAACTACCTATTTCCGGAAAGGCGACAGTATAACTGCTATTCAAGCCGGGTTAGGCCCTATCTGCTTGTATCGTTTGCAGATACTTCTGCGCATGACTAATCAGATCGGAAGGCAAACCGTTCTTTTCAGCGATAATCAGCCCCAGGGATTTGCCGGGCTGACCGAATTCCAGTTGATAGGTGGGTGACAAGGTGGCGTAATCGAAACGCATGGATGCATTGCTCAGATAAGGATGCTGGTCGGCAAACGCCTTGAGCGGTGTGAGATGGGTAGTGACGATGCCATGCACTTTGCGGATGGCGAGCTCGTCCAGTACCGCCATTGCCAGCGAAGCGCCCTCTTCAGGGTCGGTTCCCGTGCCGAGTTCATCCATCAGCACCAGCGTACGGTCGTCGGCTTCCGCCAGCAGCCTCTTCAGTACTTCGACATGCCCGGCAAAGGTCGACAGATGGTTATGCAGGCTTTGCTTGTCACCCACATCCACGATCACGCGATTGAAATTGCCGATGATGCAATTGCCTTCAGCAGGCACATGCAAGCCGCAGTGCGCCATGGTCACCAGCAGGCCGACGGTTTTGAGTACGACGGTCTTGCCGCCTGTATTCGGTCCGGTAATCACCATCATCGACTGCTTGCCGCCAAGATCGATGTCCAGCGGCACCAGTTTGGGGATGTTCTTTTCCTGGAATTGCAGTAATAGTTGCGGATGATAAGCCTGTTGCAATACCACGCACGGCTTATCTACCAGCTGCGGCGGCATTGCATTCATCGCGGCAGAAAACTGGCCGGCAGCCAGCGCCAGATCTATCCAGGTAATGGCATCGACCAGCTGGTTCAGGTCGTCCAGATGTTCGCGTACGGTATCGGTGACAGCGCGCAATACGATCTGATTCTGGCCTTCGATCTGGCCATTCAGCGTTTCCAGGCGATTGTTATGCGCAACGGCTTCTATCGGCTCGATCAGGGTATCTCGCCCGCCACCGCTGGAACCGCGACGTACGCCCTTGAGTTTGTCTGCATGGATAGTGCGGACTGCCAGCACCGCGCGCATGCCATGCCACTGAACGCGGCTGTTTTCATCGAAGAAACCCGCGTTTTCAGGCGATAGCATCAAAGCCTTGAGTTGCGCTTCCAGCGCGGTTTGCACCTGATTGAACTGCTTGTGCAGACCGTCCAGCTCGGGTGTCGCATCCTCGCGCAAGCGCCCCGCCGGATTGATGGTCTTGTCGAGCGCTTCGACCAGAGTGGCAGGAGCCTTTAATGTGTGAATCTGGGAATACAAATCAGGATGATTGGCTACCAGATCGCGCAAGGTCAGGCCAATCTGCATAATCATGCGCAGGTTGTGCAGCGCGCTTGCAGGCAACGCGGCGCCTGCCTGATTGGCCTGGCGCAATGCGGCACGAATATCGGGCACGTTCTGCAGGCGCGGCATCAGATAAGCATCCACTATCTGCCGGGCGGCACTGACACCTGCTTGCATTTGTCTGGCGATCGACAAATCCGGTGCCGGTTCAAGATTCCTGGCTGCATCAGCCCCATAGGGCGAAAATGTCAGTCGTTCCAGGATTCGCCGTATGCCATCAAATTCCAGTGCCTTTAAATCACTTTGCATAAACCGTCAGCTCAAAAATCAAAATCGTAACAAACATGCGGTGGTAATACAAATGCGGCCTTTGTCCGGCCTGGGATGAACAGTCGCCCTCCAGTCCAAATTGAAGTTAAAAAACATCAATTGACGGGTTTGGTGGTCATCGATATTTCTTTGGTGGCTTCGGGTAATGAGGACAGGATCACCACCTCGACGCGCCGGTTCCTGGCGCGGTTTTCACTGCTGTCGTTGGGCATGATAGGCCTGTTCGAACCGTAGCCAACTACCATCAGCCGATTTTCGGCAATGCCGCTGGCAATGAATTCGCGGGCCACACTGCTCGCCCGCACGGCCGATAATTCCCAGTTTGATGGAAACAGCGGGTTACTGATGGGAACATCATCGGTATAACCGTCGATTTCCAGGTCGTTGCGCTGATCCTTGAGCACGGCGGCGATCGCCTGCAAGGCCTTGCGTGATTCGTCGGTCAGTCTGGCGTCTCCGGGCGCAAACAGCAGGCTCGCGTTGATTTCCACATTGACCCCGCGCGCGCTCTGAGTGACACGGACTTTGCCTTCTTTCACCAGCGGCGACAACGATTGCAGAATGCTGTTGGCGATATTCGTCATCAGCCCGCTTTCCTCATGCACGATCGCGCTTACATGAGCCCTGCTCAATGGCGAACCGGATTTCGATTTTTTGGCATCCCTGGCCTGCTCACCGGCAAATCCGAAAGCGCTGCCCAGGGCATCGGACAACACCCGGTATTTGCCCTCATTGACGGCTGATATCGCATACATCACCACGAAAAATGCGAATAGCAAGGTGATGAAATCAGCATACGACACCAGCCAGCGGTCGAGATTGTCGTGTTCTTCATGTAATTGCTTGCGCGCCATGATATCTCGAGGGGTTATCTTAAATAAGCCGCAAGACGTTCTTCGATGACGCGCGGATTTTCCCCGGTGGCGATTGCCAGCAATGCCTCCGTAATCATTTCCTGCTGGCTGATCGCCTGAGTGACAATCGATTTGAGACGATTGGAGACCGGTAAAAAGATCAGGTTGGCAAAACCAACGCCGTAGATAGTCGCGACAAAAGCAACTGCGATACCGCCGCCCAGCTTGGTCGGATCGGACAGATTTTCCATCACATGAATCAGGCCCAGCACGGCTCCGAGAATGCCGATGGTCGGCGAATAGCCGCCGGCTGCTTCCCAGATTTTGACTGCCTGGCGCTGTTCGACTTCAAAAGCATAGGTCTCCGCTTCCAGTATCTCTCTTAGCTTGATCGGATCAATGCCATCAATGATGAGCCGCAACCCCTTGACGGTAAAAGGATCGCGATTGGATCGCATGTACGTTTCCAGGCTCAGGAAACCTTCGCGGCGCGCGGCATGACTCCACAAATTGATGTCCCTGGCCAACGCTTGCCGATTATCCTGCGGTGGTTTGAATACCCAGCGTAACATCCTGATACCGCGAATAAAAACCGGCAGTCTGGTCTGCAACAGCACCGCGCCTAATGTACCGATGAACACGATCGTGAAGGCTGCCGGCTGCAACAGCGAACCGATACGCCCGCCATCGAGCATATGTGCGCTCAATACGCCGGCTAATGCCAGCGCAACGCCAATTAAGCTGCCCCAGTCCACAATTGTCCTCTCAGGCTCGCGCGGATGCGGGCAACGGCTTGGCTATGTAATTGACATACACGGGATTCGGAAACGCCCATCACCGCGCCGATTTCCTTGAGGTTCAATTCCTGCTCATAATACAAACCCATCAGTATCTTCTCACGCTCGGGCAGACTGTCGATCGCATCTATCAGCGCATCCTTGAAATCGTCCTGCAGCAAGCCCACAAGCGGATCACCGGACAGGTCGGAACAAAAGCGGTCGAGAAAACTGTCATGATCTTCATCGTCATGATAATCCTCGTAGTAGACCAGCTGGTGGCCGCTGCCTTCGGTCAGCATGCCCTGATATTCCGCCAGTGACATTTTCATGGATTTGGCAACTTCCAGTTCTGTAGGCATACGCCCTAGTTTCTGTTGCAATGCCGACATCGCAACTTCGATCTTGCGCATGCTCTGCCGCAAGCTGCGCGGCAGCCAGTCGGTGCTGCGCAACTCGTCCAGCATCGCGCCGCGCACGCGCTGCACGGCATAAGTTTCAAACTGTGCGCCGTGAGATTCTTCATAGCGATTGACTGCATCAAGCAATCCCATCATGCCGGCCTGAATCAAATCGTCCACTTCGACGCTGGGCGGCAGTTTCGCTTTGAGCTGGTATGCCAGGCGTTTTACCAGTGGTGCATGTTCCGTGAGCAGTTGATTTTTATCTGTTTTTCCGTTAACGGTGTACATATTTCAAGATTAGCCCAATTGTCCTGCAATTCGTCTGAATGCCACTGAGGCCAAGGCCATCGGAAATGCGTCTATCACCGAACGCCCCAATCGCGCTGCGCGACTCAAATGATCATCAGCGGGAATCGACCCCATAAAATGTAGCGGCACTGCCAAATAACGACTTGCCGTTTGTGCAAGATTAGCATAAACCAGCTGTGCCTGGGCTTCATCTGCATGCGTAACCAGCACTCCGAATGAACGCCGCCCCAGATTTGCCTGCAGGCGCTTGATCAGACTGTAACCGGCCTTGATGGATTCCGCGCTCGTGGTGATGTGCACGACAATCTCCCCTTCCGCCATTGCGGTGACGGGCAGCCGGTCTTCGGCATCCAGTTCGGCATCAACCACCATGGTGCCGTATTGTTGCGCCAGTACATTGAAGATATTGGACAAACGGTGATTGTCGGCGGCGTTGTCATGAATAGAAGCAACCTGTCGGCCTATCATCGCGGCAAAGCTGAAGCCTTGTGGCGCGGACTGAATGACTTCATTCAACGCGCATTGCTGTCTCGCCACTTCCAGCAAGCCATTCCTGCGCATACGCCCCAGATGCATGCCAACCCCATCGGTGCGGCGAGCGTCTACCAGCAAGGCATCGCTACCCAGATGTGCGAGCGAGGCGGTCAAATTGGTTAACATGGCATTTTTTTCCGCGGTACCCAGTACGGACAATAATGTCACTATGCGCGGTCTGGGTCCGGCCAGCATGCGCCGCAGCCCTTCCGCCTGATCGATATTGAAATTAGCCAAGATTCACCTCGCGTAAAGTCTTGTCCTGGTTCGCACGCACCGCATTGGCGACCACCAGGGACAATTCATCATCCTGGAACTGGAATGCCGCGGAATCGCGTTTTAATCTGAAAGCGCGATCAATCATGGCTTCGCGGCCGAGGATATGCAAGTCTTCAGGAACGCGCTGGCCATTGGCGACATAATACAAATTCAGTTTCTGGCGGATGATCACATCAAGCACATTGCCCATGGTAGCCGCTTCGTCAAGCTTGGTAATAATGCAGCCGGCCAATCCGGAGCCTTGATAGGCACGCACCACTTCGCTCAGGGTTTCACCGGTCGAAGTCGCATTCAGGCACAACAAACGCTTGACCGGCGCACCGGCGCCGGACAGCATTGCGACCTGTTCCGCCACCATCTGGTCGCGCTGATTCATGCCAACGGTGTCGATCAGCACGGTATGTTTACCCTTGAGTTCTTCCAGCGCGATGCGCAAATCGCTCTCGTCCTTGACGGAATGCACCATCACGCCAAGAATTTTGCCATAGATACGCAATTGCTCATGGCCGCCGATACGATAGCCGTCAGTGGTGATCAATGCCAGCTTGTTCGCGCCATGGCGCATGACACAGCGTGCTGCGAGTTTGGCGGTAGTCGTGGTCTTGCCTACGCCGGTCGGTCCGACCAGCGCGAATACGCCGCCTTTTTCGAGGATCTCGTTTTCATTGCTTATCACGTTCAGATTGCGTGACAGTACCGATTTGACCCAGTGCATGCCGTCTTCCGCAGTTTTGACTTCAGGCAGGTTCTCGGTCAAATGGCGCGACAGGCTGGCGCTAAAGCCGGTCGACAGCAATTCGCGCATGATGTCAGCACGGAAAGGCTCGCGATTCTGCATCGTGCCCCAGGCGATTTCGCTTAACTGTGCTTCGAGCATACCGCGCATGGCGCGAATTTCATTCATGACTTCATCCAGCTCCTGCGAGGCGACAGGTTTTGCCGGTTTGCCTGTTTTGACGATGGCAGCCGGTGCCCGTGCGGTTTGCAGGGCATTGGCCAGATCCTCGGCCTGATTGCGGCGCGATACGGTTTTTTGTGGCCTCGGCGCGGTATCCAGCGCCATCAGCGCAGCCTTGGGTTCCGCTTCCCTTTCGACTGAAGGCGATACCAGCGAGGCGATATCATCCCCGGCCAGCGCCATGATCTCGACCCCACCCGCTACGTTGCGGTTGGACAGGATCACTGCGTCAGCACCCAATACATCGCGCACCTGGCGCAATGCCTCACGGGAATTGCTGGCTATAAATTTTTGTACGTTCATGCTTGGCCTCCAACCAGACTGGTGACTCTAATCGTTTTAGAGTCGGGAATTTCCGAATGCGACAATACTTTCAATTGTGGAATCGCGCGGTGTAAAAAACGTGACAACAAGGCACGCAATGAATTGGGAACCAATAAAACCGGCGGCAGACCCATTTTCTCCTGCTGACGGGTCGCCAGATCAGCCTGTGTAGCCAGCGTGTCAGCCAGCCCGGGCTCTATGCCTGCGCCTTCAGGGCCACTCGCCTGTATTGCCTGCATCAGCAAACGCTCCAGACGGTTATCCAGCGCCATGACAGGTAATTCCTGCGCGCCGGGGTAGATCTGCTGAACGATCGCACGGCCCAGCGCAATGCGCACCATGGCGGTCAATTCGTTGGTGTCCTGGATGCGTACGGCATGTTCAGCCAGCGTTTCGATGATGGTACGCATGTCACGGATATGTACGCCTTCGCTCAACAGGTTCTGCAACACTTTCTGCAATGACGACAACGACAACAGTTTCGGCACCAGATCCTCGATCAGCTTGGGCGACTCGCTGGCGAGATGATCCAGCAGCAGCTGCACTTCCTGACGACCGAGCAATTCAGCGGCATGCTGTGTGATCAGGTGATTGAGGTGCGTCGCGATCACAGTACCGGCGTCCACCACGGTATAGCCCATCGCCTGCGCCTGATCGCGCAGATTGCTTTCTATCCAGATGGCCGGTAGGCCAAAGGCAGGGTCGGTGGTGGTCGTTCCCGGCAAGGTGCCGCTGACTACGCCGGGATTGATGGCAAGGAACTGTCCGGTATGCGATTCGCCGCTGCCGACCTCGACGTCTTTTAGCGTAATGCGGTAACCGGACGGCTTGAGCTCCAGATTGTCGCGTATGTGCACGGAAGGCGGCAGAAAGCCGATCTCCTGCGCGAATTTTTTGCGTAGCCCCTTGATGCGGCGCAGCAGTTCGCCGCCTTGCATCTTGTCCACCAGCGGAATCAGGCGGTAGCCGACTTCCAGGCCCAGCGTATCAACCGGCATGATGTCCTTCCAGGTAGCTTCTTCCATTTCCAGAGAAACAGCCGGCACTTCGGGTTCAGCTGCGGTGGCCGCCAGTTTGGCTTTCTGCGTCAAGGTATACGCCCCGCCAGCCAAAACCGCAGCCAGCATGATGAAAGCGAGATGCGGCATGCCCGGGATCACGCCCATGCCGCCGATGATGCCGGCAGCGATAAACAGCACCACCGGCTTGGCAAAGAGCTGGCCCAGCAATTGGCCGCCGATATCCTGATCGCTGGCCACGCGGGATACGACGATACCTGCTGCGGTAGAAATGATCAGGGAAGGAATCTGTGCCACCAGACCGTCACCGATTGCCAGCAAGGTGTAATTCTTGATCGCGACATCGAAGCTCAAATCGTGCTGCACCATACCGACGATCAGGCCGCCGATGATATTGATGATAGTCACCATGATGCCGGCAACAGCATCGCCTCGCACATATTTGCTGGCACCGTCCATCGCGCCGTAGAATTCGGCTTCCTGAGCGACTTCGGTACGGCGCAGACGTGCTTCCTGTTCGCCGATCAGGCCCGCATTCAGATCGGCGTCAATCGCCATCTGCTTGCCCGGCATCGCATCCAGGGTAAAACGTGCGCCGACCTCGGCAATACGTCCTGCGCCCTTGGTCACAACCATGAAATTGATGATGGTCAGAATAATGAACACCACGATACCGACCGTGTAATTGCCGCCGATCAGGAAATGGCCGAAAGCCTCGATCACCTTGCCCGCAGCGTCAGGGCCGGTGTGGCCTTCAGTCAGCACCACACGGGTGGAAGCCACGTTAAGCGACAGGCGCAGCATGGTGCTGACCAGCAGAACCGTCGGGAACACGATGAAATCCAGCGGCTTGACGGTATACAGGCTGGTGAGCAAGACAATAATCGACAGCGCGATATTGAAGCTGAAGAAGATATCCAGAATGAACGGCGGCAACGGCAGCACCATCATCGACAGCATGACGATGATGATGATCGGTGCGACCAGTACTGCACCACCGGGTACAGCCAACCAGGCCGGAAGTTTGAAATCGTTCATTGCATATCTCCATTAGCGGGCTTTGCGGTTGCCGCCGGATTCAGTGGGTCAAGTTCAGGCGGCACCTCGATATCGCTCGGAATGGTCGGTGCAACACCGCCGCGCTGGCGATAGGCGCGCAGCTGAAATACATAAGCCAGGATTTCGGCGACGGCAGTATAAAGCGCTTCAGGGATCTCGGTGCCCAGCTCGGCGTGGCGATACAGCGCACGTGCCAATGGCGGCGCTTCCAGAGTGGGAATGCGATGCTCGGCGGCCAGTTCGCGGATTTTGGCGGCAACTTCGTCGGCGCCTTTCGCTACAACGATAGGGGCACCCATCGCGCCGTCCGCATACTTGAGCGCTACGGCATAGTGCGTGGGGTTGGTGACCACCACATCGGCGGTCGGCACCTCCGCCATCATCCGGCGACGCGCCATTTCACGTTGCTGCGCCCGGATACGGGCCTTGACTTGAGGATCGCCTTCGGATTCCTTGGCTTCCTGCCGCACTTCTTCGCGCGTCATCTTCAATTTCTTGGCGTAATTCCACATCTGATAAGGCGCATCGATCAGCACAATCAGACCCAGCGCGCCGGTCATCGAAATAAATGCAAACCATAACAATGCACCCAGATGGGTTGTGCTTTCATGGATGGACTCGACACTCAGCGAGAACACAGCATCCTGTTCATGAACAACGACCATCCATGCCACCACACCGACCAGCGCTGATTTGCCGATTGCTTTTATTAGTTCCACCAACGCATGGGTCGATACCAGATTGCTCAATCCCTTGATTGGATTCATGCGCGTAAATTTCGGCACCAATGCCTTGGTACTGAACAGCCAGCCCCCGATTAACGCTGGCGACAGGATTGCTACCGCAATCAGCAATCCTGCCAGCGGTGCAAATGCCAGTAGCAAATCGCTCAGATTTTTCCCCATTCGCGAGTAAACCATAGCAAAATCAAAGGCCTGTGCACGCTCGAACGACATGCCGGAAATCAGTATGGTTTCCAGTTGCCGTACCAGATGATCCCCGGATAGCCAGATGCCGCTCCCTGCAGCCAGCAACCCGGTGAAGGTAGCCAATTCGCGCGAACGCGGCACATCGCCCTCTTCCCGCGCCTTTTCAAGTCGCTGGGGTGTGGCCTGTTCCGTTTTCTCAAGATCGCTATCTTCAGCCATCGCTCATTGCTCCTGAACACCCGTCTCACACAAAGACGGATTACACAGTTTCGATTATTGACGAAAAAGTCAGTTAAGCATCGACCGAATAAGACCGTAAAACCCCTGCTTTTCCGAATGCAGCGGGTCTTGAATTGAAATATTGTCAGTACGGCACAGTCATTTGCTAATTGCAGTCGCAGGCAAACCCAAACTATTTTCGTTCAGGTTTATGTGCGCAGAAACCACACGCCAACCTTCAGGGAATGTGACCCAACCACAACCCAGGCATATTGACAGGGTTGGTCCTATAAAGTTATTATCCATCCATAATAAAAGTAGCCTCCATTAACCCACAACTATACCAAATCGGGTTCCCATGACCGAATCTCCCCTCATCCGCAGCCACGAGCTAGCGAAACTGGCTGGCTATCGCGGCAGCGACTTGTCCCAGCATACATTCTCATTAACTACCATTCTGATTTTCTCCGAGGGCGTGGCATGAACTTATGGGAGGATTTTCTGGATGATGTGTTCGGCCATCCGAATAAACCGGGTAAAGTTATGATCTGCTTTGTAAACCGTTATCTGGAAGGCATGGATGACGTCAAGTACAAGATCAAATACGACGGACATGAGAAAAGCGGCGTGACCACGGCACAAAATTATTGTATCGAACTCTCCCCCAGCAGTTTCAACCCCATTCTGACCTTCGTCTGGTCACGCCAGGCAAAAGCCTGGAAGAAACTGGACGATGTCATCGCCGAGCCCGGTCACAAGAAGCTGGTGCGCAAGATGCTCAAAACATTTAAAGTGCCCGCTAAAACCGAACCGTTACCCGATGCACCGCCAACTAAGCCACGTCCGAATCAACCTGCACCCGCGCCCGCCCCTGCGCCATCACCAGCGGGTGATCAGGGTATTAAACCCGATCAGGGCAAAAATGAGAACGGGCAGCCGCAAGCCAGACCTGAGCGGGCCGTGCCGGGGGAGATTACGGTGGCGCAGTTGAGGAAGATTTTTCCAAAAAACAAAGGCGGGAAACCAGCCGATGCACACTTGCAAGCGATCGCTGACGAACTGAACACGGACCTTGCCAGGTATAAGCTGGATACGCCAATACGGCGGGCACATTTTTTTGGGCAAGTGAAGCAGGAAGCCGGGCCATTACTATCAGGCGCACCCGAGAGCTTCAATTACAAGGCATCGGTGCTACTAGCAAAGTTTGGCTATTATAAACGGCATCACGACGAAGCTAAAACCGATGGCCGTACGGAAAACAGTAAAGTCGTGCTCACCACTGAACAACAGCGAGTGATTGCGAATAAGGTTTATGGGCCAAAGGGAAACACTGATTTAGGTAATGACAAGACGCAACCCAACGACGGCTGGAATTTCCGTGGGCGCGGGATGAAGCAGACTACGGGGCGGGACAATTATCAGAAATTTAAAGAAAAGCACAAAGAATTATGGGGCGAGGACGTTGATTTTATTGCGCACCCAGACAAAGTCAGCGAAATGCCTTATGCCATCCGATCGGCTGTGGTGTTCTGGGTATACAAGCATTGCTGGCAGGCAGCGGATGCTGGCATGAACGACGCTGCCATTGACGCAGTGACGCATATCGTCAACTCAGGCGAGCTGGCTGCTTATAACAAACATCCAACAACGGATAGCCCAGTACTTAATCGACGCAAATTTGCAAAACTGGCTTATGCCGCATTCAGCTAATATTAGGAATTTTTATGAGAATAGCAACGTATTTATACGTAACATTCATTTCACTAATGGCTTGCGTGCCTTTAACATCATACGCGGAATTGACATTGGATCGTTCAATCACGCCTAAGCAGGCATTTAATAAATTAGAACCAGTCATAGATCGTATTGTGAAACCTTACGTAGATACGCATACGTCAGTATGGCCAGATGGATTCAATGGATTCAAAGCGTCATACAATATAGATGGAACTGCTATGTACGAAGATTCAGCATATTTTGCATGGCTGTTTAATGGCCGCCAATACTATTCTGCTCTTGCATCCATTAACTCCGACCCAGTACCGCTGGCGGATTGCAAGCACGATTCTGACAATCCCCTTGCTGATAATTGTAATTGGATAAATGAGCGCCAACAGACCTGCCACCTGTTCATGCTCAATCCCGACCTTTCGGTTAATGCAGTTTTCCCAATAAATATTGTACGCGTCAAGGGCAGGTTGGTGGGCAAACCCCGTTGCAGCTATGTCAAGGCCATGGCAGTAGCCAAGGCAGTGCCCGACGCCATGCTGATTACGCTAGGCTACAGCGACAGCGCTGCACCCGCCGACAAGAATGAATCTCCTCAGGAATTTATCACTACCGTCTTACTTCGCTTTAGCGAACAGAACGGCAAACTCAATATCCAGCAAGACGATCGTTGCCTTGAAAACCCCAGCCCATTCAAAACCATTGCCGCTGCCCGCAAAGCGCTCAATAGCCGTCAGTGCCGCTGGCTGGAAACTAAATGACGGAAAACATTTGGTAGACCTGCCCGATGCCGTCACCACCAGCACCCGTGATCACCAGCTGTGCATTCAGTTTCACTGACAGCGCGGTGTGTCACCCAATTTGGGGGGTGATGGATACAGGCAATACCGTCGACACGACCAGCCACGCCACATGCAACGCGCAGTCCCCCATCAAGGGTGTCCTGGATTTTGTGTAAACGGGTTTACTCTATCGCTGCAGCATCCGATCCTCGGCAACCCCTCAGAAATAGCATTCTTTCCAAGGGGATTATCGATTATTCAGAATCCTGGTATCCAGTCCGTTCCCGCCAGTGGTAATCGTGCCATCGCAGCCGCTTCGATCGTCATCGCGGCCAGATCTTCGCGTTCCAGATGATGCACGTTCTGCTTGCCGCAGGCGCGCGCCAGCGTGGTTAGTTCCATGTTCAGCGTTTTCAGGTAGTTCTTCAACCGCTTTGCCCCCAGATCGGGCATCAGTCGTTGTGCCAATTGTTCGTCCTGGGTGGTGATGCCGACCGGGCAGCGACCGGTGTGGCAGTGATGGCAAAACCCTGCTGCGGTACCCAGATTGGCATAATCATTGCAGGCACTATGTACCAAGCCGTCCAGCGTGTACGCGTCGTGATTGCAGCCCAGCGCATACAGCACGCCCTGACCGATAGCCACAGCATCTGCACCCATCGCCAAGGCTTTGGCTACGTCGGCACCGGTGCGCACCCCGCCGGAAATAATGAGCTGCACCTTACCTTTCATGTTCAGGTCTTCCAGCGCATCGACGGCCTGGCGTAATGCCGCCAGCGTCGGAATGCCGACGTGTTCGATAAAGCAGGTCTGGGTGGCAGCGGTACCACCCTGCATGCCGTCCACCACGATGACGTCGGCACCGGCATGGACGGCGAGCTTGACGTCATGGAAGGTGCGTGTGGCGCCGACTTTGATGTAGATCGGTTTTTCCCAGTCGGTCATCTCGCGCAGTTCCTGGATCTTGATGACCAGATCGTCCGGCCCGGTCCAGTCCGGATGACGGCAAGCGGAACGCTGGTCGATGCCTTCCGGCAGGGTGCGCATCTTGGCAACGCGTGGCGAAATCTTCTGTCCCAGCAGCATGCCGCCGCCGCCCGGTTTGGCGCCCTGCCCGATGACGATTTCTATCGCATCGGCACGGCGCACGTCATCCGGGTTAAAGCCGTAACGCGACGGCAGGCATTGATACACCAGCGTTTTCGACGACTGGCGCTCTTCGGCGGTCATGCCGCCGTCGCCGGTCGTGGTCGAAGTGCCCAGCTCGGTCGCGGCGCGGCCCAGCGATTCCTTGACGTTGGCAGACAGCGCGCCGAAACTCATGCCGGCGATAGTGATGGGTATTTCCAGCTCGATCGGCTTGCTGGCAAAACGCGTGCCCAATATTGTTTTAGTCGCGCATTTTTCCCGATAGCCTTCCAGCGGATAGCGCGACAATGATGCGCCAAGCAGCACCAGATCATCGAAATTCGGTAGCGCGCGCTTGGCGCCCATGCCGCGGATCTCATACAAGCCATGAGTAGCCGCATTGTGGATATAGTCCATGATTTTGCGGTCGTAACCGGCGCTGGCTTCCTTGGCGATATGCTTGAGTATGTGTTCGTTGTCGTTCATTTTGCTGCTCCTGATTTAATATTCCTGGTTGGCATCCGCATTCCAGTGGTACAGGCTTTTTGCGGAAGCAACGCGCTTGAATTCATGCGGGTCGTAGCTGAACCCGGCAGCCGCCAGCAGCTCGCCGACTGCCTGATAATCGCTCTCCGTCATCTCCTCGATACGCGCATCCGCACCCAGCGACTTGATCCTGCCGCGCACGTAAATCACCGCCTCGTACAGCGAATCGCCCAAGGCATCGCCGGCATTGCCGCAGATCACCATGCGCCCGGCCTGCGCCATGAAACCGGAAAAACTGCCGACCGAACCGCCGACGACGATATCGCCGCCCTTCAATGAAATACCGCAACGTAGCGAGGTATCGCCGTCCACCACCAGCAACCCGCCATGCGCGGACGCACCTGCTGACACCGAGGCAAAGCCCTTGACATGCACTTTGCCCGACATCATGTTTTCGGCCACACCAGTACCGGCATTGCCGTGGATGGTGACCTCGCCGAGCTTGAGCATGCCGGCGGCGTAATAGCCGGCATGTCCTTCGATCTCGACCGCGACCGGCGCATTGAGGCCGACGGCAATGTTGTGCGCGCCATCCGGGTGCAGCACAGTCACCTGCCTGACTCCCTGCGCCACGGCTTCCTTATGCAGAAAACGGTTGAGATCGCGCAATGGCGTTGCCGCCAGATCAAAACTCAGGCTGTCCATACGTACATTTCCTCCGGATTAGGTTCGTAAATGCGGGCGTTTTTCACATCCGGCAGATGCGCCAGCGAGCGGAATTCGGAAGCGATGGCCACGTAATCTCCGGTCTCGGCGACGATGGCGGGTTTGCAGGCGAAAGGGTCGCGCACCAGCGCCAGCTTGTTTTCGGTGCCGATAAGGAAGGTATAAAAGCCATCGAGCTCCTCGAAACCTTTCTGTATCGCGGTTTCCAGTACATCGCCTTCGCGCATGCGCCACTCCAGAAAGCGGCAGGCGGCTTCGGTATCGTTGTCGGTTTCGAAGTGGATGCCTTCAGTTTCCAGCTTGCGCCGCAGCCCATACGGATTCGATAGCGAGCCGTTATGCACCAGGCAGAAATCCTCGCCGGCGGTGAACGGATGGGCGCGGTCCGGAGTAACCGCCGATTCGGTCGCCATGCGCGTATGCCCGACCGCATGGCTGCCGTGCAAGCTGGCGAAATCGTAACGCTGCGCCACTTCGCCAGGCGTGCCGATATCCTTGTACAGGTCGATGGCGCGGCCACACGACAATACATGCAGCGCCGGGAAATTTTCCCTGAGCCATTGCCTGACCGCCGCAGGTGCCAGCCCGGTCACCAGCAACGCATGATTGCCGTGACCTTCGCACTGCGCAGGCACACGCAGGTGCGCAAACATCTGCTGCGCCAGACCTTCCCAGTCGAAGCTGGCGGTACTTGAATACAGGCTGTATTTATACCCGTTGGCCAACGGCGCGCTGAACACCGCCAGCCCGGCGGAATCCGGGCCGCGTTCGGTCATGCCCACCATCATCGGCACCAGCATTTCGCCCAGCCGTGCGCGCAGCGCCGGAGTCTTGACGAGTAATCCTACAATTCCACACATGACACTCTCCTTGCCTTATATTGCGCTAGCTGGTTAAAAGAATTCGAGATAGCTGTTGATTTCCCACTCGGATACATGGCGCATGTACTCTATCCATTCCATGCGCTTGAGCTTGATGAATTCCTGCGCCACCGGCCCCAGCGCATTGCAGACGATCTCGTCCTCCGCCAGTGCCGTCACCGCCTCATGCAGGCTTTGCGGCAATACGCCTATGCCTTTGGCAGTCAGTTCTTCGGCGCTCAGATCGTACAAATTGATGTTTTGCGGATCACCCGGATCGAGCTCGCGTTCTATGCCGTCCAGTCCGGCGGCGATGATGGCTGCGGCAGCCAGATACGGATTCGCCGCGCCGTCGGGCAGACGCAGCTCGATACGGTCGCCGGGGATGCGCACCATGCTGGAGCGATTGTTGTCGCCGTAGCTGATATAAGCCGGCGCCCAGGTGGCACCAGTCAATGAACGCCCTACCACCAGACGCTTGTAGGAATTGACGGTCGGCGCGCATATTGCGGTAATCGCCGGAGCATGGGCAAGCAGGCCGCCGAGGAAATGATAGGCCAGCTTCGACAAGCCCAATTGACGCGGGTCTGCTGCATCGGCGAACAGATTGCGCTGACCGTCCGACAGCGACATGTGCATATGCATGCCGTTACCCGGACGGTTGGCGAACGGCTTGGGCATGAACGAGCAGATCAGGCCCATTTCGTTGGCGATCTCGGACGCCGCCATCTTGAACATGACGAAATTGTCTGCCGATTTCAGACAATCGCTATACGTGTAATTGACTTCGAACTGGCCGTTGGCATCTTCGTGATCAATCTGGAACACGTCGATATCGACCGCCTGCAATGCCGCCACCAGCTTTTCCAGATAGGCGCTGCTGCGCGTCAGGCTCTTGTAGTCGTAACACGGCTTGGCCAGCGTATCGCTGTCGTCAAACGGGTGAATGGCGCCCTGCTCGTCGCGCTTCAGCAGTGAAAACTCCGGCTCCAGCCCGGTATTCAATATCCAACCGTGCTGCTTGAGGCGTGCTATCTGTTTTAGCAACACCACGCGGGAATCGTATTCATACGGCTGTTTATTGACGTGACCGTTACAGACGATGCGGGCAAAACCCGGCTGCCAGGGCACCAGCGACAGCGTGCCGATATCGCCGACTGCCATGTAATCCGGGCCGTGCGGCGCTATGCCCAGCCCCCAGATCGCAAAACCGGCAAAACCGGCACCCTGCTTGAGGATGTCTTCGAAATGATTCACCGGCACCGCTTTGGTTTTGGCCGCGCCGTGGATATCGACGAATTGCGCCAGTACGAATTTGATCTGATGCGTTTCAAAAAATGCCTTTGCCTCTACTAAGTTCATTGCTATTTCCCTTCGAGTATCAAGTGATTCAAACCGGTTACGCCGCCGTCCAGCTCGCGGGCTATGTCCAGCAGCGTGCGCCATAAATATTCGCCGTAAGTACCGTCGCACCAGATCCGGTAATGCATCCCATCGGGCATCTGTTGCGGCAGTACGATCACCACCACGCCGACCATCGTGGTCAGCACCACCGGCCGGACTGCCGTGTCTAGTGTCATGAAATTGAAGCTGCAGGTTTGCCGCAGCAGCGGGTGCAGCCCGGCGCCGGTCAGCAGCAGCGCGGCATCCTGACGCAGTACCGGGTAGACGCCATGCGGCCGATCGGCGAGCAGGCTTTGCATGCGCTGCGCGGTGCTGCCGCCAGGGCTGTCCTCGAGCAGGAATTCGCTGTTACCCAGTCGCGCAATCAATCCGCCATTGGCTAGCGGCGTCCAGCTATTCACCGCGGGAACGGCGACCCCCTGCTCTGTCAGCCAGGCCATGCTGCGCGGACCCTTGAGACCGCAACGCCACAAACAGGACACATCGGCGATACCCAGCGCAGCCATACGCTGACTGTCGCCCTGATCGAACTGCAACGCGGCCGGCATGCCGTTGTGCATGCCCCATTCCGGTTGCAGCGCAGCGATCGCATCGTGAAGCGGACTTTTGCGTAACGCATTCATATGGCTAGCTCCTGGGCAGGATGTTGTTGACGGCTATTTTTTGGGTCATAGAATGGCGTTGGATGAATACGCGCGCTGACTATGCTGCCGTCGCTTAAGCGGATGGAAATGGCGCCGTTTTCAACCGCCAGATCGGGTCGCACGAAAGCCAGCCCGATGCGGCGTTGCAGGCTCGGGCTCCAGGCGATGCTGGTGATGCGCCCGGCGATATCGCCCTGTTCGATGATCAGATGGCATTCCTGCGGCACGGTACCGCTGTAGCCGGCATCGAGCACGAAGCCCGCCAGCTTTTGCTGTAGCGCCTGCTGCGCAACGACCTGCAGACTGCGCTGACCGATGAAGAACGGCTTGTCCATCTTCAGCGCCCAGTTGAGACCCGCTTGCAGCGGCGTGGTCAGACCGTCGGTATCCTGGCCAATGATGATGTGGCCCTTTTCCAGGCGCAGCAGACGCTGCGCTTCCACGCCGAAGGCGCGGATACCCTGTGGCTGGCCGCTTTGCCACAAGGCTTGCCACAGCGCATCGGCATACGCTGCCGGCACATGGATTTCGTAACCCAGCTCGCCGACGAAACCGACGCGCATCAGCCGTGCCGGGATACCGGCTATCGTCGCCTCGCGGATCGCCATGTACGGAAATTCGATCAACGCCAGATCCAGCCCGGTCAGCGGCGCCAGCACTTCGGCAGCCTGCGGTCCGGCAAGGTTCACTGCCGCCATCGCGCCGGTCAGATTCACCAGTCCGCAATCGAGCTGCCATAAGGTATTCAGCCGGGTCAGCTCGCGGTAGATGGGTGCCGCGCCGGAAGTCGTGGTAGTGAAGTAGAAATGCTGCTCCCCCAGCCGCGCCACCACGCCGTCGTCGATGATTACTCCCGACTCGTCGCACATCACCGCGTAGCGGGTCATGCCCACCTTGAGATTGGCGTAACGGCTGATATAGACACGCTCCAGAAATTCGGCCGCATCCGGGCCGTAAATCTCGATCTTGCCCAGTGTGCCGACGTCGATGATGCCGACCTGGTTGCGCACGGCAGCCACTTCGCCCTGTATGCATTCGCTGCGCGTCTTGCCGGGCTGGGCGTAATACTCGGGGCGCTGCCAGATGCCGGCGGGCATGAATACCGCACCGAGCTGCCGGTGCTGCTGATGCAGCGGTGTCAGCCGCTCCGGCGTGAATCCGCGACCGGCAAGATGCGACAGCGGCACCGGATGGAAAAACGGACGTGCCGTCGTGGTGCCGACCTGCCCCGGTGATTTGCCGGTCAGCCGCGCCAGCACGCGCAAGGCGTTCATGTTCGAATGCTTGCCTTGCGACGGGCCCATGCCGACCGTGGTATAGCGTTTCAATAATTCAATATTATCAAAGCCTTCCTGAATTGCGTTCTCAAAGTCCCTGAGCTGCAGGTCCTCGTCGAAATCGATGAAATTCTTGTCTTTCGGATGGGCCACGATGGGCCACGCATGCGACGGCGATTCGGTTTCGGCCGCAATTTGCGGAGATGCCGTCGCGCTTGCATAACCCGCGTGTGCCGCTGCATCGCGCCCGGCACGCTCGCCGTCCCGGTATTTTTGCGTGATGTCGTATATGCCGTTCACCCGGCCGCAGGCGAACACGCCGTCAGGCAGCTGCGCGGGTATGAATTGCTGCACTGCGTCGCTGAAATGCATCCGCGTACCCGCCTGATACAGCAGATTGGCCGTCGGCGCCCAGCCCACGCTCATGACGATGCCGTCGCAGGGAATGCGCAGCGTCGATGCAGTGTCTGCATTACCTTCTGCATCGAACGGCGCAATGATGGCGGCAGCCACGCCGTTACCGTCGGCAGAGGCTTCCGCCTCCAGCACGCAATGCGCATGGAATATGGTGATGCCGCATGCCTGTACTGCGTCAGCCAGTTGTGACAACGCCTGTTTTCCGCGCAAATCGACCAGTGCGGCGATTCTGATGCCATTTACGGCCAGATCCAGCGCAGCGCGGTAGCCGTCGGCATTGGCGGCCAGCACTACCGCACAGCGTACAGGCTGCACGGCATAACGATAGATCAGACGCTGTGCGGCAGAAGCCAGCATCACGCCGGGGAAATCGTTATTGCGGAACACCGCCGGCTGCTCGAATGCGCCCGCGGCCACTACCACGCTTTTCGCACGCATCTTGGTCATCTTCTGCTCGTCGACCAGAGGTACCCAGTGATCGGCATAATAAGCCGCCGCGACCGTGCTGGTGAGCAGGCGGATGCGCGGATGCCTGACCACCGAATTCAGCAACTCGTTAACGCGCTGGTAACGCTCAACCTTGCCGCCGCGCTGATAAGCAGCCGAGCCGCCAGCACGGGCATTCTCATCGACGATCACCACTTCGGCGCCCGCATCGGCCGCAGCCAGTGCCGCACTCAGCCCGGATGGCCCGGCACCGATCACCAGCACATCGCAGAACCCGTAATCCTTCGGCGTGCACAAATGCGGCGTATCGAAATCCAGCCTGCCCAGCCCGGTCAGTCGCCGGAACAGCCGCTCCCATAGCGGAAACAGCGCCTTGGTGTGGAAAGCCTTGTAGTAAAAACCGACCGGCAGGAATTTCGCCAGATGATTCAGCCAGCGCCCGGAATCAGTTTGCAAGCCGCCAAAGGTATTGACGCTGGTCAGTTGCTGTTGCGCAGCCAATGGTTCCACGTCGGCGCGCACGTTGAGCCGTTGTCCGGCCTGCATCAGCGCATTGATGTCGTGATTGGCCAGCGACAGGATGCCGCGCGGGCGGTGATACTTGAAACTGCGGCCGAGCAGACGCACATCGGCTGCCCATAACGCACTGCTGATGGTATCGCCGCGATAGCCGCGACAGGTGTTGCCTTCAAACTCGAATTCGACCTCGCTGCTGCGGTCTATCCATTCGCCCTGTATCGCCTTAAGCCTCACGCTGCACCGCCTTGTTTACTGATATCGTCGAACAGAAAGCTGCGCATCACCACATCGCGCACGGTGTCGCGCTCGGCGATGAACCAGGTGGTCGAAGGCGTATGGCACCACCATTCCCACTTCATGCCCGGTCCGCCGTTGCGGTTGAACACGTAATCGGCCCATGCGACATCGCTCGCCGCGTGCGGGTCAGGCATGGGACGATATTCGCCGCCGTAGGTAAATTCGCTGATGGGGCGCGGGCCGTTGATCGGGCAGGTCAGAATTTTCATGGTTAATGCCCCACGGATGCGGCGCCCTTCTCCCCCGTCAGCGCATATTGCGCGAAACGGGACAGGGAAAAGCCGTCGATAAGTTCATGGTTGCGGTCGTTGGCCAGGGTGTACGCCATGGTCTTGCCGGAGATCGGCGTGGCCTTGAATCCCCAGGTGCCCCAGCCTGCATCGAGATAAAAACCTTCCACCGGCGTCTTGCCCATGATCGGCGCGAAATCCGGCGTCATGTCGGCCATGCCTGCCCATTGCCGCACCACCTTGACGTGCGACAGGAACGGGAACATGTCGAGCATGTGCGCGGACAAGCCTTCGACGAAATCCAGCGTGGAACGCGTGGAATGCAGCTCGTACGGATCGAGCGACGCGCCCATCACCAGCTCGCCGCGCGCGCTCTGGCTGACGTAGATGTGCAGGCTACCCGACACCAGTATCGGGTTCAGCCAGGGTTTCATCGGCTCGCTGACCATGGCCTGCAGCGGGTGGATATAGATCGGCGTGCGCAGCCCGACCATGTCGGTGATGCGCGGAGTGGAGCCTGCCACCGCGCACAATACTTTAGGGGTAGAAATGTAACCTTTGTCGGTATGCACGCCGCACACTTTGCCGCCCTGCACGTCTATTCCGGTGACCTGAGTCTGCTGGTGGATTTCCACCCCGCGCATGCCCGCACCGCGCCCGTAACCCCACGCTACCGCATCATGGCGGGCAATCGCGCCCGGCGCGTGATACAGCGCGCCCAGAATGGGTGCATGACCGCCGCAACTGAGGTCGATTTGCGGGCTGGCCTTGCGTATTTCCTCCGGGCCGACCACTTCGGAATCGACGCCGTAATGCTTGTTCACCTCGGCGCGCCAGCGCATGGTGCGCATGGCCGCATCGGTGTGCGCCAGCGTGTAATGGCCGCGGGTCGAATAGAACAGATTGAGGTCGAAATCCTGCGACAGGTCTTTCCACAGATCGACCGACGCATCGTAGAACTTGACGCCTTCCGGGGTCAGGTAATTGGAACGGATGATGGTGGTATTCCGCCCGGTATTGCCGCCGCCGATGTAGCCTTTCTCGAGCACGGCGATATTGTTCATGCCGTGGTCGCGGGCCAGATAATACGCCGCCGCCAGGCCGTGCCCGCCGCCGCCGATTATCACCGCGTCGTAGCTGGTTTTGAGCTTGTCGGGCTGCGTAAACATCCGCGGCTCGGGATGCTTTTTCGACAGCGCAAAACGTAACAGTCGCCAGGGCATCGTTAATCCTTTATTTGAAAATCACGGTTTTATTGCCATGCACCAGCGCACGGTCTTCCAGGTGGTAACGCAAACCGCGTGCCAGCACCGCTTTCTCGATATCCTTGCCGTAGCGCACAAGATCGTCGACCTGATCGGAATGGTTGATGCGTATCACATCCTGCTCGATGATCTGGCCCTGATCGAGATCCTCGGTCACGTAATGGCAGGTCGCGCCGATCAGCTTCACCCCGCGTTCGAACGCCTGATGGTAGGGTTTTGCGCCGATAAAGCTGGGCAGGAAGGAATGGTGGATATTGATAATGCGCCCTGCATAACGCTGGCACAGCGCCGGGGTGAGTATCTGCATGTAGCGCGCCAGCACCATCACGTCGCCGCGGGCTGCGTCGAACAGCTGTGCGATTTCGGCGTAGGCATCGTCCTTGGTTGCCGCGGTCACCGGCACGTAATGGAACGGAATCCCGTGCCACTCGACAAAGCCGCGCAAGGTCTCGTGATTGGAGATCACGCACGGGATATCCACATCCAGATCGTTGCTCTGCCAGCGCGACAGTATGTCGTAGAGGCAATGCTCCTGTTTCGACACCAGCAGCACCACGCGCTTCTTCACAGCCGAATCGGTGATGCGCCACTGCATGTCGAATTGCGCGGCAATGGGCGCGAACAAAACCCTGAACTGCGTGATATCAAACGGCAAGGAATCGGCCAGTATCTCCTGGCGCATGAAGAAATGCCGGCTAGCGGCATCGGCGTGGT
Organism: Sulfuriferula sp. AH1; assembly: GCF_002162035.1. NCBI lineage: Bacteria > Pseudomonadati > Pseudomonadota > Betaproteobacteria > Nitrosomonadales > Sulfuricellaceae > Sulfuriferula > Sulfuriferula sp. AH1. The sequence continues at coordinate 1,349,791 of NZ_CP021138.1, read as the reverse complement.
GATTGGCTTCGACTATCCAGCCGTTGCTGGCTGCGATAAAGCTGCTGACAGCGGCTACAATGCCCGTGCGGTCAGGACAGGAAAGGCTTAACGTATAGCGTCGTGCGTTGGGCATGATGACTTTATGTGCTTCCCAAAAGATTCACTAAATGAAACATTAGTGAATATTGTGCATACATGATTCACACAAGTCAACAATAATTCATAATTAATTATCAATTATGCGATAATCAAATCTAGTCAAAATAAACATGGAGTGCAGCATGGAGAAAAGAGAAGATCACAACCCCGATAACGAACTGGAACGCTATCTGGGCAACGCCATCCGCGACTTGCGGCAGAAGCACGGCCTGACCATCGCCGACATCGCCGAGCGCGCCGGGATCAGCCGCGGCATGCTGTCCAAGATCGAAAACGGCCAGACTGCCACCAGCCTGGACACCCTGTCCAAGCTCGCACAGGCGCTGGGGATATCGCTGTCCACGCTGTTCAAGGGCTACAATATTCCCGAAGGCGGCGCACAGCACATCAAGAATGACAAAGGCATGCAGGTAGTACGGCGCGGCACCAAGCACGGCCACACCTACCAGTTGCTTGCGTACGATCAGGGGCCGACCAAGCTGTTCGAGCCGTTCCTGATCTCCATGGACGACGCCTCGGAAGTATTCCCCACCTTCGAGCATCCCGGCACCGAGTTCATCTACATGCTGCAAGGCAAGATCGAATACCGCCACGGCCAGCAGACCTATATGCTGGAGCCGGGCGACTCGCTCACCTTCCGCGGCGAAGTCCCCCACGGCCCGGAACAGCTGGTCGAGCTGCCGATCCGCTTCCTTTCCATCACCATCTACCCTACCCCGCAAGCCGATTACAGATGAATGCGTACACGATCCAGGCCGCCCGGCATGAAGACATACCGGCACTGATCACACTGCTCGATGCGCTGTTCACCATCGAGCAGGACTTCACCCCCGACCACGCCGCGCAGCACCAGGGGCTGGAACTGCTATTGCAGCAACCCGGCATGGCCTATATCGCCGTCGCCAGACATACCGACGGCGCAGTCATCGGCATGGCCAGCGCGCAACTGGTGGTATCGACCGCAGAAGGCGCGTATTCCGCCTGGATAGAAGATGTAGTGGTAGATGCCAATTACCGCCAGCACGGCATCGGCTCGGCGCTGCTAGCCAGCGTACTGGACTGGGCCGCGAGCAAAGGCGCTACGCGCGCGCAACTGCTGGCCGATATGGATAACATCCCGGCGCTGGATTTTTATCAGCGAGCGGGTTGGAAGAAGACCAGATTGGTTGCGCATCGGTTGGGGTTGGTAAAAGTCGATTGCTAAACGTGAAGCAAAATATCGCGTTTAATCCACTGTCCATATTGCTTTTCCGTGCAGATACTGCAATGCTTGATCCTAATGAGGTTGGTGAACTGATCGAGTAGTTTTGAAAGGTCGGAAAACAGGTGTGTTTGTATTTTCCAATTAACTTGATCAGCGCAAAACAATATTCACAATATGGTTCATGAAGTTCATTTATATTATTGATAATAATTGATTTTCAAATCACAACAGATATATTTAAGCTGAAAAATTTATAGGGAGTGGCTGTGTTATACACCGATTTACTCAATAAAATAGGTACCGAAATCGGTGCTTATTAAACGTTGGGCGTTATTGTGACGGAGTACCTCAAATGTTAACAACCATACTAACTTCCGCTATTACAGCCATTGTTACTGGCGTCATCACTTTCGCCATTCAAGAGCGCAAACTGAAAGCTGAGCTTCGTACCGAATTTATGGCCGAGCAAGCTGTAAATTTACTGCTCCAAAATGAAAAATGGGAAAAAAGAAGTTTTACTGAAATTAAAAAGCGCATTGGTGGCTTCGAAGATGATGAGCTTCGAAAAATTCTAGTTCGTGCTGGTGCAGTTAAATTTGAAGCATCTGATAACAATGAACTCTGGGGGCTTATCTCACGAAATAAAGGAGATATTTAATGCCCAACCCGTCGTTCAAGCGGGACGCCGCAAAAGCGCGCCGCCCCTTAACTTTACGTTAGTCACCTATACATGATGAGCAAGCTTCTTCTATTTGTACTGGCCTTCGCATCTTTTCATGTCATCGGTGCCGACAACGTTTGGCTCGGCCCTGACAGAAGCAAATGGCCAGATACTGAGTTTCGGAAGACTAAAAACGATTTTGCGGGCATGCTTTTGGTTACGCCAGATACTGATTGGGAGCGAAAATGGAATACGCCACCCGACACCATTCCCTATTTCAGAGAGGCGAAGACTGTAAAGGTCGGTGAGGAACTTGTGATACTTACCTTCTTCGTTAACCCGAAAGCTGACGGCAACGGCGATACGAACGTCTTATGCAGCATCAAAACCACCCGACCTAATGGCACCGTTTCCGTAGATGAAAAGAACATTCCGTGCATGAAGGGCAAGGTACTAGGAAACCCAAACAACATTCGTCTGTCTCCCGCGGTCATCCATTTTGTGGGAGAGAAAAGCGATCCACTTGGCAAGTGGGTAGTTGAAGTAGGCATCCACGACGTAAATAGAAACACCAGCTTGCAGCTTAGGACTCAGTTCACCCTGGAGGCGAAAGGTGGCTAACCCGGCGCTCAACCTCGCTCCCTTCGGTCGCTGGACGGCGCTAAAGCGCCGCCGGTTAGCTCTACGTTAGAGCGCAACCCAAGATGCTTGATGCCGTTTTTGATTTTTTATCCGAAGTCGTGGCCTTTCAACTTGGGAGGGTTTATCTCGCAATCATTACGTTCGGGCGGTGCAAGCCAAAGATTGGCGACACCAGCCAGCCCCTTGTGAGTTTGTTTGGTGGAACTCTAACGATCATTCTCATAGTCGAAATCTTCGCGTGGATAAATCATTCCTAAACTCGCCAACTGCATCGCGCTCTAACTCGGCGCTCAACCTCGCTCCCTCCGGTCGCTGGACGGCGCTAAAGCGCCGCCGGTTAGCTCTACGTTATGCACCCATTATCAGATAGGAGTCTTTTATGAATGCAAAGTATTCTGGGCAGTGTCTTTGTGGGGAGATCAGCTATTCAGTTGATACTGAGCCAATATTTACTGGAAATTGTCTTTGCAAAGACTGTCAAAGATCATCAGGCAGTGCATTCATTCCAGCGATGATTTTCCCTGAAAAAGATGTTGCTGTTTCAGGTGAAGTAAAATATTTCGAATCTCAGGCAGACAGCGGAAATATGCACAAAAGAGGTTTCTGCCCGAATTGTGGTTCTCAATTGTTCGCTCGGTTCAGCAATATGCCAGGAGTGCTGGGTATAAAGGCTGGAACTTTAGATGACCCATCGAATTATGTTCCAAAGTTAGATTTCTATGTAGGTAGTGTTGCACCTTGGGACTTTATGAACCCAGAGCTACCTAAAAAGCAAGGGACTGCACAAAGCTAACAATAGTGCATAACCTGTCGTTCGAGCGGGACGCCGCGAAAGTGTGGCGTCCCTCAACTTTACGTTACAAAATCATTGGGAGGCCATATGCTCACCGGCGAAGGCTTGATAGGCAAGACCATCACAGCGATTGTTGTCAAAGCAGCATCCAAGCTGCTAGCACTTCCATTTGATAAGCGCCGCAGCATAGCTCAAGCATTAACGAAGCTCTACTTCGCAACGGTGCAACTAGATGAGGTCACAGATCAATTCTTGGAGATATTTGATCGCTTCAGCAAAGGTGTCGACACAAGTGAGGCCTTGCATATTGCTATCAAAAGCAAAGCCCAAGCAATTGATGCTGCCTCATACACCTTTGCGGAACTTAGCGATGAACTTCATGACGCACTTTTAATCCTTGATCCAATTCTAGCAAACTGCCTAAATTTCCTTGAAACAGGCAAAGGAAACTTTCTGAGCTTCCTGTCTTGCTCAATTCAAGTATCTACTGCTAGCGATAAGCCAAAAATTACGGTAGAAGTGCCAAACGCAATAATCCTCTCGACTGACTTTCAAAGCATCTATGATGTGTGCACTCAAAAACATAAGCGCGGAGAAAGATATTATTGGCCTGAAGGCGTTTTCGATTACTTCAACGACTTCAATTCCGTGGATATCACATTCATTGAGCCACAAGCGGCCACAGAGCTTGCCTCAATGATTAGGCATCAGAACGCTTTATTGAAACAGGCCAGAGAGTCCCTGCGAGCCCTTTTAAGGGATAGCCTCACGATAGAGGAGGTTTTTTTCGCCAGCAAAGAAAGAGGTCACCAATGATCAGTTTGTGCGATTGAACCGTCCTAACCCAGCATTCGAGCGGGGTCGCTCAGGTTGCGGGATCAGTTCTAACATTCCAACAATTGAATGTAAAACTCGTACCCCCTTACCTCTCTTGAATCCAATCAATGATTATGCAATTTTTCTTGTAACCACACCTTGATCAATGATTGATAAGGCACATCACGTGCATTTGCAGCGGCCTTGATGGAATCGAGCAGGTGCTGAGGCAAGCGTAATGAAATCGTTTTGGTTGTCGGCTTCAAATTTGGCAATACAACGCTTTGCGCTTTGGTCCAGTCAAGATATTCAGTGGAGTCGTGTGTGTCCCAGAAAAGCCGCTCTTCCGCCTCATTGGCAAATTTTGGAACTGTTTTAAGTAACTTGCTCATAAATTGTTCGCTCCTTTCTGTGCATATCCCTGGCTGAAATTACGCGGATACTTGTCCCCTCATTTCTTAGGGTAAAAGTGATGTGCAAAGTTCGCCCTTCATCTGTTTTACCCAATGCATGATAGCGCGACTCATCCTGACTATGCTTGATATCGGCAATCATCAGAAGTGGCGCATTGAAAAATACCTGTTCTGATTCAGCCATTGAAACGCCATGCTTATCGTTCTTGCGAGCATTGCCATCGTCCCACTCAAAATGGGTAATCTTGGTCAGATCAATCATGCATGTATATTATCGCAATATACAGAACAAAGCAAGATAACTCATATTTCGGCACTATAAATCCCATTAAGTAATTGATTAGCAATATCTAGTTCAGGAAATAATGCGCATGACGGCACTTCACTGCGTTAACTCAAACTTTCACCCAAGCACAGCAGATACTGATCTGCAAATTCAGGCAAACTTCTTATGAAGATACTGGATGATGTCCGCTGATTCATACATCCACTGCACGCCGCCCTTTTCATCCGTAATCTTCAAGCAAGGCACCTTGACCTGACCGCCGCCCTGCAATAGTGCTTCGCGGTTTTGCGGGTGGTTTTGCGCATCCAGCAAAGAGACATTCAGCGACAGGCAGCCAAGCTCGCGCCGGACCTTGATGCAGAACGGGCAAGTTTTGAATTGGTAGAGCGCCAGATTTTTGCATTGCTGGTCAACGAGTTGCTGAGCCTGAGAGGGACGAACAACACCTTTTGGCGTGGTCGCTTTTTCCCACAGCAGCATGAACGGAGTCAGCACGATGCGGAGCGTTTTGAAGAATATTTTAAACAACGATTTCATTTGGAATTCTCACGATATTGATTTATTGAAGGCGGGAAGCGGTATTAGCGTACAGGCTGGCTTCGCTAATCCGGGCGGCAATTTGCAGGTTTGGATTTGGCCTCACCCGCGTTCCTGTTCATTTACTGCTGCCGATGAATGGCCGTGACGATAGACTTGCGTAGAATTGAAAAGACAGCCAGTTTATCAATGTTTGCTTTCAGCTAACTAACAGAGCGGTACTCAACGCTGCGCGATAGCTGGCTATGCTAAATTTTTCGCGCCTGCTTGAACTTCTCGCGCAGGGCTTGCAACACGTCAGGCTCACCTCTCACCCGGAAATGGGCGCCCTCTTCGTCTGCCCGCTCCTCCACTACCTGGCAATTCGCATAGATGTCGCTGCGCAATTGCTGTGCCGACCAGGGCAGAAACAGCTCGCCCTCGACCAGATCCCGCTGGAAAAACTCGACGATGGCCGTGTGCAGACGGGCTACATCGTCAGGGCGGTGCGCGCTCATCACGATGCAGCCTGGGTATTTTTCCTTGAGCGCGGCTTCGCACTCGGCTTGCGCTAGGGCGTCGCCGACGTGGTCGATCTTGTTGAAGACACGGATGCGCGGGACGTCCTGCGCGCCGATTTCTGCCAGCACGTCGTTAGTGACTTCGAGCTGGCGCTCAAAGCCGGGATCGCTGGCGTCGATGACGTGCAGCAACAGCGATGCATCCAGCGCTTCGTCAAGCGTCGATTTGAATGAGGCGACCAAGCCGTGCGGCAGGTTCTTGATGAAGCCGACGGTATCGCTGACCAGCACGCGCGGCACACTCTCGGGCTGGAGCACGCGCACCGTGGTGTCGAGGGTGGCAAAAAGCTTGTTGGCAACCAGCACTTCGCTGCCGGTGAGGGCACGCATCAGCGTGGATTTGCCGGCGTTGGTGTAGCCGACCAGCGCGACCGATGCCTGGCTGCGGCGCTCCTGCCGCCGTGCGCGCTGGATCTTGCGATCGGCTTCCATGGCGATGATTTCCAGTTGCAGTTCGGCGATGCGGTCGCGGATCTTGCGCCGGTCCAGCTCGGTGTGCGATTCGCCTGCGCCACGGCCGCCGGTGCCGCTGCGTTGCCGGCCTTGCGGCCCTGCGAGTTTGGCCATCTCGCGCAGGCGCGGCGCCATGTAGCCGAGGCGCGCGATCTCGACCTGTGCGCGCGCAGCGGGTGAGCGTGCATTGCGATGAAAAATCTCGAGGATAACCATGGTGCGGTCCATCACCGCACAGCCGACTTCCTTTTCCAGATTGCGCGCCTGCGACGGCGATATCTCGTGATCGACCAGCACGGCCTCAATCGGCTCGGCGTCGTCAGTCTCGCTATTGACGTACAGGTGAATTTCCTCGCGCTTGCCAATGCCGAGATAGGCAGTCGTGTCGAAGCTGGCGCGCTTCTGTGTGAAGGTATGCACGACCACATAGCCCAGCGTTTTCGCCAGCTCGCGCAGCTCGGTCAGCGACGCCTCGAATTCCAGGTCGGTCACGTTAGGCAGTTGCACAGCCGCCACGACGGCACGCGTGGGTTTCTCTTGGGTTTCTGTTCGCATGCGCGGAGGTTTCTCATCGGTAAGTAAGGTCGGACGACGATTATCGTCGATAACCGCCCGCAGGTGAAGCAAACATTGGCGGACAAGACGCTATTATGCTTTGGAGTTGAGCAAGCCCGGCAAATCGGCTATTGTAGGCAAAACTGGCAATGCGATGCAGAGGAGACTGTCATGGTGGTCATTAACCGCAACCGAAAAACCGCGCTGGCTGTGCGCCGCACCAGCTGCGCCGTGCTGATGATCATCATGCGCTCGGGCAAGCTGACTACCTCGTATGTGAAGCACGCGGAATTCCAGAGCGAATGGCGCGAGATGAGCGCATCGCTGGATCGGGCCATCGCCAAATTCACCAAACACGCCGAAAAAAATGGCGCGACCAATGCCGCGCAGAACGCACTGAAGAAGATCGCAAAAGAGCAGAAATCGGCTTCACTGCGCCTGTTCTAGCGCATGCACCATCTGCTGTTGCCCGGCCTGCAGACACTGAAGCAGGCTTCCCTGTACCTGATTCCATCCCTGATCGTCTGGCTGTTCCTGAAAGGGCTGTCCGGGCGCACTGTCATTTATTCGATACTGTCGCTGCCGGGCACCTTTTTGCATGAACTGCTGCATCTTGTCGTCGGCGGCCTCACCAATGCGCAGCCGGTGTCGTTCAGCCTGCTGCCGAAACAGGACGGCAACGGCCGGCTGATTATGGGTAGCGTACGTTTCGCCAACGTGCGCTGGTATAACGCCCTGCCCACCGCTGTGGCGCCGCTGCTGGGGTTGTATGTGACGCTGCTGGTGGCGGTTTACCGGGTCGATAGCGGTTATCAGTTCAAAACCGGGGACATCGCCATCTGGTGCCTGCTGGCGCCGCAATTTTCCAGCATGTGGCCGTCGCTGACCGACTGGCAGGTGTCGTTTCGATCCTGGCCGATATATCTCGTCATTGTCGCCTTGCTGCTATTCAAGCTGGATCCCCATCTCGCCGGACTGGCTGTCTGAAAACCGCCGGGTTGTCAGCAGCCAGAAAGAAACCTAATCATTGATTTTTATATAAAAAATTACGTTTTCAAGCGCTCTTGCATAGCCCGCGGAACTTCTTCTGAAATCTCCATTCTGTATCGGTAGTGAATTCAATGGAAGGAATCGCAATGGATGTCGGTACAGCCCCTCATACTACCCCTGCTTACGTTGCACTCAATGATTTGCGCAGCTATCTCAACGAACAGATACTGGGGCAGGAAAATCTGGTAGAACGATTGCTGGTGGGCCTGCTTGCCGATGGGCATCTTCTGGTAGAAGGGCCGCCGGGCCTCGCCAAGACCCGCGCCGTCAAGGCATTGGCGCAAGGGATCATGGCGGATTTCCGGCGTTTGCAGTTCACGCCTGACATGCTGCCCGCCGACCTCACCGGGTCCGATATCTACCGGCCTGAAGAAGGCGGTTTTCATTTCCAGCGCGGGCCGCTGTTCCACAACCTGATACTGGCCGACGAGATCAACCGCGCCCCGGCCAAGGTGCAATCCGCCCTGCTCGAAGCCATGGGCGAACATCAGGTCAGCGTCGGCTCCGCCACTTATCCGTTGCCCGAGCTGTTTCTGGTGATGGCGACCCAAAATCCCATAGAGCACGAAGGCACGTATCCCTTGCCGGAAGCCCAGCTCGACCGTTTCATGCTGCACACGCTGGTGGATTATCCCGATCGCGCCACCACGCTGCGCATCATGGCGCTGTCGCGACGCGAAACGAAAAATGCGCAGGAGCTGCCGCAGCCGGCGCAACCATTGACGCAGGATATTATCTTCACGGCACGGCGCGAGGTGCTCAATCTCACGCTGGCCGATTCGATCGCCGAATACATCGCCGCGCTGGTCGAGGCCACACGTATTCCCGAAAAATACAGTCCGAAACTGGCCGAATGGCTGCGCTGGGGTGCCAGCCCGCGTGCGGCCATCGCGATGGAGCGCGGCGCACGTGCGCTGGCCTGGCTGGACGGGCGCGATTACGTCAGCCCCGAGGACGTGCAGGCCATCGCGCCCGATGCGTTGCGCCACCGTTTGCTGCTGGATTACACGGCTCAGGCCCGCGGCGTCACTCCGCAGGATTGCGTCGTCGAACTGCTGCGTCAGGTACCTGCGCCATGATATTGCCCGACCTCGCCGAGCTGGTCGCCTTGCGCGGCGCAGCTCACGGCCTCAGTCTGCACGCCCGTCATCCGGCCATGGCGCGGTTGCAGGGCGCGCACCGCAGCGCCCAGCGCGGCCGCGGTCTCGAATTCGAGGAGGTACGCCTGTACGCCCCTGGCGACGATGCCCGCAACATCGACTGGCGTGTCACGGCCCGGCGCGGTCAGCCGCACACCAAGCTGTTCCGCGAAGAACGCGAACGGCCAGTCTGGCTGCTGGCGGATCTGCATCCCGGCCTTTATTTCGGTAGCCGCTATCAGCTCAAATCGGCACTGTTGCTGCGTGCGGCCGCACTGCTGGCATGGGTTGCCGTCTTGGGCGGCGATCGTCTGGGCGCACTCATCGCCGACAACGGAAATCCGCCCCGCATATTCCCGCCCCGTGCCCGGGAGGCCGGCGTATTGCCGGTGCTCCAGGCGCTGACGGCAGCCCAGCCGCAGGCACCCGGCGAGGCCAATCCCCATAGCCTGAATACGCTGCTGGGCTCATTGCGCCCCTTGCTCCAGCCCGGCAGCCTGATATTGGTGCTGAGCGACTTCAGCAGTCTGGACGACGCCGCCGAAAACACGCTGTCGGCCATTTCGCTGCATAACGATTGCCGCCTGTTGTGGCTGGTCGATCCGATCGAGCATGCCGGCCTGCCCGCGGGGAATTACCGGGTGGGGCTGCCCGGCCGCTTGTGGTGGCTGGACGGCGACCGCAGCCGGGCGGACTGGCTGGAGAAATGGGCGACTCGGGAACAGCGGCTAGCCAATCTGGCACGCCGCCTCAACCTGCCGCTGACCCGGCTGCATACATCCGACCCGGTCGCCAGCAGCTTGCCGCCCTTGCTGCGAGAACCATCATGGGCAGCATGAATTCCGGCTGGCTCGCGCAACTGGCTCCGCCCCACGCCCCGCCGCCTCCGGGCTGGTGGCCGCTGGCGCCGGGATGGTGGATAGTCGCTGCATTACTGGTGCTGACTGCCGGCGCGCTGATTTACCGGCTGCGGCACCCGTCGCGGCGACTGCGCCGCACCGCATTGCGCGAGCTCAAGTTACTGGAAACCCGCGCCGACGACGATGCCGGATTGGCGAAAGCACTGGAACACCTGCTGCGCCGCTATGCCCTTGCCGCCTACGGCCGCGAGGCTGTAGCCAACCTGAGCGGCGATGCGTGGCTGGCTTTCGTCGTCGCCAAAGGCGGCAAAGAGCTTGTCGGCGAATCTGGCCGGAACCTGTTGCGGGCAGCCTACGGCGGACATGTGCAGGGCGACCGCAGCCGCTGGCTGCAAGGCGCGCGCAATTTTCTGAGGCGACGCAAATGATCCATTTCGAATGGCCCTGGATGGTGCTCCTGCTGCCGCTGCCCTGGCTGCTGAAACACTGGCTCCCGCCCGCACAGCCGCAGGGGGCGGCGCTGTTCCTGCCCTTTGCCGCTATGGTCGGCGCCGGAACGACAGCGCTCGTTCATACCATGCCATCGCCGCGCAAGGTGTTGTTTGTACTGGTCTGGCTATTGCTGGTAATCGCTGCCACCCGTCCGCAATGGCTGGGCGACCCCCAGCCGGTTCCGGCCACCGGCCGGCGTCTGCTGCTGGCGGTGGATGTCTCCGGGTCGATGGCGACCCCGGACATGGCCGGTGACTTAAGCCGCCTGCAAGTCGTGCAGAAGGTAGCCGGCGATTTCATCCAGCGCCGCCACGGCGATCAGGTAGGCCTTATCCTGTTCGGCACGCGCCCTTACCTGCAAGCACCGCTCACCACCGATCTGGATACTGTCGGCCAGTTTCTGAATGAGGCCGCGATCGGCATCGCCGGCAGACAGACGGCCATCGGCGATGCGATCGGCCTGGCCATCAAGCGGCTGCGCAGCGACCCCGGCAAAACGCCGCACAAGGGCGACACGGTGCTGATCCTGCTTACCGACGGCAGCAGCAATGCCGGTGCGATGCCGCCGGATGAAGCCGCCAGGCTGGCTGCAGCAGCGGGTCTGCGCATCTACACCATCGGGGTAGGTTCCGAGTCGCAATCCGAGTTCATGGGCCTGGGCGGCGATCTCGACGAAGACACCCTCAAACGCATCGCCCAGATCACGGGCGGCGAATATTTCCGTGCCACGGATGCCGATGCGCTCGAAGATGTGTACGCCCGCATCGACAAGCTCGAACCCAGCGCCGCAAAGGCGCAATGGTATCGTCCGCGCGATGAATGGTTCCCATGGCCGCTGGGCGCAGCGTTGCTGCTCAGCCTGCCTGCCGTATTATGGAGAGGCCGCAGATGGAGCTAATGCACCATTTCCATTTTCTGCGCCCCGCCTGGCTGCTGGCGCTGCCGCTGCTATGGGGGCTGAGCTACTGGCTGGCTCGCCACCGCGACAACAACGGCAATTGGGCCGGGCTCGTCGATACAGAGCTGTTGTCGGGGCTGTTACTGGACGGCGGCGGCAAACGCAGCCGGACGCCATGGCCCTGGCTGGCGCTGGCGTGGACCCTGGCCGTGCTGGCACTGACCGGACCCAGCTGGCAGCAGCTGCCCTCTGCCGCCTATCGCGGCAACGAGGCATGGGCGCTGGTGCTGGACCTGTCCCCCTCGATGGCGGCTACCGATCTGACGCCGAATCGCTATACGCGCGCACGCTATGCGCTGGACGATATTCTCAATGCCGCGGAGGATGCGCGGGTCGGTCTGGTGGCATTCAGCGATGAACCGTACACGGTCACGCCGATGACCGACGACGTCGCCACGATACGCACGCTGCTGCCGCCGCTGAATCCCGACATCATGCCGAGCGCCGGAGACAATCTGACCCCGGCGCTGGATCAGGCGCGCGAACTCCTGACCCGGAGCGGCAGCAAAAACGGCCAGATCGTGGTGCTCACCGACGGCTTTGCCGATCCGTCCGCGGCTTTCGGCGCAGCCCAAAAACTCCGAGCGCAAGGCATGACGGTCAATGTGGTGGGGATCGGCACCAAAGCCGGCGCGCCGGTCAATCAGGCCGATAGCGGCTTTGCCCAGGATGCGCATGGCCAGTTGAAACTCGTCCGGCTGGATACCGATCAATTGCGCCAGTTGGCCACGATGGGCGGCGGCGTTTACGTCGATCTTGACCAGCTGCCGACGCTGATCGACGATCTGCAGACTGCCGCAGCGCACAGCGGAAAAGCCAGAGCCGCGAACAACGTCAGCGTCGTGCACTGGCTGGACGGCGGCGTCTGGCTGCTGCCGCTACTGCTTCTGGTAGCCGCACTGCTGGCAAGGCGGGGATGGCTATGATACGCGGCATGTTACTGGCGGCGATGCTGGCCTGGGCGTCTGGCGCCAGCGCCAATGATTTCTGGGACAGCTTGTGGCACAACGCCAATCAGCGCGGCGAACATCTGATGCGACAGGGCAATGCCGCAGCGGCGGCCCGTACCTACGCCGATCCGCAGCATAAGGCTTATGCCGAATTGCAGGCTGGCGATTATCAGCGCGCAGCGCAGGATTTCAGCGCTTTCAACAACAGCACAAGCCACTACAACCGCGGTAACGCGCTGGCTCATGCCGGTCAGCTGCAGGATGCGATCAAGGCCTATGACGCAGCATTGGCGCTCGATCCGAAGAACAGGGATGCACGCCGCAACCGCGATCTGGTGATGCAGGCATTGAAAAAACAGCCGCCCCCGCCCAAGCCGGCCCCGAATAAAAACGCCGGTTCCGGCAAGGACAACAAAAACAGCCAGAACCAATCCGGCAGCAACAAAGACGCGAACAAGCAAAACGGCTCCCGGCAGCCATCTTCCCCGAACGCGAACTCGAAGCCGGGCAAAGGCGATCAGCATAACAACGCCGAGCCGAATAAAGACAGCGACAAGGACGGGCAGACAGGCGCGCAGTCGCAACAGCAGCAAGGACAGCCGCAATCCGCGTCAGCCCATCCTTCCAATCCGGGCGGCCAGCCCCAAGGCCAGCCGCAACCTGCCCCGGCTCAAGCCCGTAACGATGCTGCGAGCGGTCAGCGGGCCTTCCCCGCCGATGCCCCTGTCAGCGAGAAGAAACTCGCCCAGGAACAATGGCTGCGCAGCATCCCCGACGATCCCGGCGGGCTGTTGCGGCGCAAATTCATGATCGAGCACATGATACGACAGCAGGAAAGGTAACCATGAGAAACGTCCGCCTTATCGTTATTGCATTGTTGTTTTCCAGCCTCAGTCTGTCCGCCGAAGCTGCGGTCCTCGCCTCGCTTGACCGCAGCCAGGTGGGCGCAGGCGAAGCGGTTCAGCTCACCTTGCAGCACGACGGCCAGACCGACAGCCAGCCGGATCTGGGCGCGCTCAGGCAGGATTTCGACATAGTCGGCCGCAGCACCGGTTCCAGCATCCAGATCGTCAACGGCAAGATGTCCGCGCAGACCCAGATGAACCTGACGCTGATGCCGAAGCACGGCGGCAAGATCGTGATACCGGCTTTGCAATGGGGCAGCCAGTCATCTCCTGCGCTGACGCTGACCGTGGGCGGCAACAGCACCAGCACCCAGCCGGGGAATGCGGCATCCGCCGGTAACGCCCATGTCTTCATCGTCACCTCGCTGGACCAGAAACAGCCCTACGTCCAGGCCGCGGTCACGCTTACCGTCAAGCTTTATGTCGACGAGCCGCTGTATCAGGCCAGCCTCGAACTGCAGCCCAACAACGACGTGCTGATTCAGCAGCTGGGCAAGGACAGACAGACCAGCGAGTCGTATCACGGCCGGGAATACCAGATGGTAGAGCGCAAATACCTGCTGTTCTCGCAGCGCAGCGGCGCGATCAAGCTCGATGGGCCGGTGCTGGACGCCCAGGTGCCGGATAGTAGTAATGCCGACCCTTTTGCGGCTGATCCGTTCTTCGGCAATGCCTTCGGCCACACCCCGTTCGCAGGCATGATGAACGCCACCCGGCCGATACGCATCCAGGGTGACCAGCTAGCGCTGAACGTGCGCCCGCGCCCTGCCGCCAACGCCAATCAGGACTGGCTGCCGGCGCAGAATGTCACCCTGACGGAGACGCTGCAGCCCGCCAGCGGCACATTTCATGCCAGCGACCCGATCACACTGCATCTGCACCTTGAAGCACTGGGACTGACCGCTTCCCAGCTGCCCGATCTGAGCCAGCTGATGACCCTGCCGAACGGTCTGCGCGCCTATCCGGATCAGGCGAAACTGAATGACAACGTGCAAGGAAGCAGCGTACTCGGCACGCGCGACCAGGATATCGCCATTATCGCCAGTCAGGCCGGCCGCTATGTCATACCCGCCATGCATCTGTACTGGTGGGACACTGCCAAAAATGTTCAGCGCAGGATCGACCTGAGTGAACATGCACTCGAAATCCTGCCCGGTGCGGCTGACGCTTCCGCCGGAAAGACGCCGCCGCTGCCGCGTGCCGCAGATTCCACACAGAGAGGCGCAGCCCCCTCCTCGCACCCGGCAAATCCTGCACCTGCCATTCCGCCAGGCTATCTGTGGCCGCTGATAAGTCTCGCTCTGGCGCTGCTGTGGCTAGGAACCATGCTCGTCCTGTGGCAAAGAAAACGGCGCAACAATGGCGCCATGTCAGGCCAGCGCAAGCGGCAGGAGCCGATTCTGCCTGCCATGCCCGATTCGAACCAGGCGCGCAAAGCCTTCCAGCAAGCCTGCCGGGAGAATGACCCGCAAACGGCACGCCGCCAACTGCTGGCCTGGGCGCACACTGCCTGGCCGGATGATCCGCCTATCGGCATCAAATCCATCGCAGCACGCATCGGCGAACCGGTACTCGAACCTTTGCTGCAGCAGCTCGACCGCGCCTGTTATACGGGCGGTAAATGGCAGGGGCAGCCCTTGCTGGAAGCGCTGCCATCGCTGTCCGGCAAGGACAAACCTGATGCGCGAACGGATGAGGGACTGGCCCCGTTATATCCGTAGATCAGACTTTGCCTGCGGCGAAGCATAAAAAAGGAGGCGCAATCAATGCGCCTCCTTTGCAATCCGGCTGTCAATTCCGGATCAGTGGTTATAAGCCTTCTCGCCGTGCTCGGTGATGTCCAGCCCCTCGCGTTCGTTGTCTTCGGTCACGCGCAGGCCGATAGCCATGTCGATCACTTTGAACAGGATGAAGCTGATTACGCCCGACCAGATCAGGGTGGTGCCGGTCGCTGTCAATTGCTTGAGCACCTGTTCGCCCATGCTTACCCCGGCAGCGTAACCGACACCGCCGAAAGTGGTGGACGCGAGGAAACCGGTGCCGATCGCGCCAACGATGCCGCCGATGCCGTGGATGCCGAACACATCCAGCGAATCGTCGTAGCCCAGCCAGTTTTTCAGGCTGGAGGTTGACCAGAAGCAGATAGCGGCAGCGACGATACCCAGCACGATGCTGCCCATGGGGCCAACAAACCCGCAGGCCGGAGTGATGGCCACCAGCCCGGTGATCGCACCGGAAACGCCGCCCAGCATGCTGGGCTTGCCCTTGATGATCCATTCGACGAACAGCCAGCCCATTGCGGCGGCAGCCGTCGCCAGCTGGGTATTGAGCAGCACCATGCCTGCGGTGCTGTCCACCGCCAGCTCGCTGCCCACATTGAAACCGAACCAGCCTACCCACAGCAGCGAACCGCCTATCATGGTCATGGTCAGGCTGTGCGGCGACATGGATTCCCTGCCGAAGCCGACGCGTTTGCCGAGCACCAGCGCGCCGACCAGCGCGGCGATACCGGCGTTAATATGCACCACGGTGCCGCCGGCAAAGTCCATCGTGCCCATGCCTTGCAGCCAGCCGCCGCCCCACACCATATGCGCGATAGGCGCATACACCAGCGTGAGCCAGCCGGCCATGAACAGCAATATCGCCGAGAATTTCATGCGCTCGGCGAAACCGCCGATAATCAGCGCAGGGGTGATGGCCGCAAAGGTCATCTGGAAAGTCAGGTACACGTATTCAGGAATGACGCCGGTGAGCGAATCCTTGCTGACGCCGGACAGGAACGACTTGCTCAGTCCGCCCACGATCGAATTCATCTCGCCGCCAGTGGTAAAGGCCAGACTGTAGCCATACAAGGCCCACAGCACCGAGAGCAGGGAAAAGGTAATGAATACCTGAGTCAGTATCGACAGCATGTTCTTGGTGCGCACCAGGCCGCCGTAAAACAGCCCCAGCCCCGGTATCGTCATCAATATCACCAGCACGGTCGCGGTAATCATCCAGGCAGTGCTGGCGCCATCCATCCTGGGCGCGTCAGCGGCAAGGCTCATGGTGCTGTATCCCAGCAGGCCCAATGCCGGCAGGACACGATTCGTTAACATCTTGTTCATCTATCTGCTCCCTTAAAGTGCGTCAATGTCGGTTTCGCCGGTACGGATGCGAACTGCTTTTTCGAGATCGGTAACGAAAATCTTGCCGTCGCCTATCGAACCTGTTTTGCAGGTTTTTTCCATGCTCTCGATGACCTGGGACAGCTTCTCGTCGGTGATCGCGATCTCGATCTTGATCTTGGGCACGAATTGCACCATGTACTCCGCACCGCGATAGAACTCGGTGTGCCCCTTCTGGCGGCCAAATCCCTTTACTTCGGTAACCGTAATGCCCTGTATGCCGATAGCGGATAAGGCATCGCGTGCTTCTTCAAGCTTGAACGGCTTGATAATCGCAGTAACAAGTTTCATTGCTTCTCCCCTCGAATTTAAGAAAGACTCCAAAAAATGTTAATAGAAGTGAATCAAAATTTATCCACGGGAAACAATTAGCAATTTTGATGCCAAGCGCAAAACGGGCTGGACAGCCGATTTACCGGGGTTTTGTAAATGGATAGAGGTCAAGGGCATTCGGACAAGGCCTGTTTTGGTGCAGGATTTCGCAGCGGTGCGCTATGAAAGTGCTGGTGCGCAGGTGTTTCAATTGGGAGAAAACGCTTCAGGAACGCGACAGCCGCAGAGCCAGCGTGAAACTCGCTGAGTATGGCCAGATTTCACCTGGAAACGGTTAATCAGGCGGCATGACGTCCGCCTAATCCCTCAACAGGCCCTTCTGCTCGATGAACTGGATGATGCTGTCCAGCCCTTGACCGGTCTTGAGATTGCTGAAAACGAATGGCCGCTCGCCGCGCATTCTGGCGGCATCCCTGTCCATCACTTCCAGCGAAGCACCGACCATCGGTGCCAGATCGATTTTGTTGATGATGAGCAGGTCGGATTTGGTGATGCCCGGGCCGCCTTTGCGCGGAATCTTGTCGCCTGCCGCAACGTCGATCACATACAGCGTCAAATCGGATAGCTCGGGGCTGAATGTCGCTGACAGATTATCGCCGCCGCTCTCGACGAAAATAATGTCCAGATCGGTAAATTTACGCGACAGGCGCGCAACCGCTTCCAGATTGATCGAGGCATCCTCGCGAATCGCCGTATGCGGACAGCCGCCGGTTTCCACCCCGATGATGCGCTCCGGCAGCAAGGCTTCGTTACGCACCAGAAACTGCGCGTCTTCCTGCGTGTAAATGTCGTTGGTGACGACGCCCAGCTGGTATTTGTCGCGCAGGCTTTTACACAGCGCCAGGGTCAATGCAGTCTTGCCGGAACCGACCGGCCCGCCGATACCGACGCGCAGAGGTTGGGTATTGTTCATTATGATTTTCCTTTTAATTTACAGCGCTTTTGTCCACGAACGCTTTTCATCCCGGCTCATGACCTGAACAGCCGGCTGTACTGGGTTTCATGCCGGCTGCACGCTATCGCGAACATCGGTCCGTAATTGCTGATTTCATCATCAGCCATGACCATCACGGCATTTACCAACTGCGGCAGTTGCGCCGCGATTTCAGCCAGAATCTGCTGTCCCGCTACTTGCCCGACCGGTATGCTCTTCATCGCAGCGCTGACCTGATTTTCCACCCACGCCCACAGATAGGCAGAAACCATCGCTTCCGGCGGAATATTCCAGCACACCGCCGCGCAACCAAAAGCGGCCGGGAAACTCAGCGGCTCCAGCCTTGACAACTGATCCAGTCTTGCAGCGTCAAAGCCGCCCATCTCCTGCATCAGGCGGCGCATGGAATAACCCATCTGTTCGGTTTCGGCGCGCAATTCCGCAGCTTCGCGCGATGTGCAGAACACTTCGTTCCAGTGCGCGAGCTGAACAAAATCATCGTGTTCCCAGGCACGATATAAACGCAGCAACAACGGCGCTTCAAAGCGCGCCACATTGAATTGCAGCACATCGCCGATCCACACCCGCGCTGAATCGCGGTCATGCACGATGCGCTGATCGACTGCCCACTCCAGTCCTTGCGAATAGCTGTATGCGCCCACCGGCAGCATCGGGCTGGCCAATTGCAATAACCGCAACAGTGATAAATCAGTCAAATTCATGGATGATGCCTTTATGGCCGGCTTCATCGCCGTGATTATGCACATGACCACCATAGGCACCCGCTTCGGGTTCGAACGGGGCAATTTCTTCGCTGACCTGCACGCCCAGTCCGTCCAGCATGTCTTTCAGCACATAATCGGCACCCAGCCGCAGCCAGCCATCGCCGACTTGCAGCGGCACATGCCGGTTACCCAGATGATAGGCTGCTCTGGCCAGGTCACGTTCGATTGCGGCCGTCACCAGCAAACTTGGCTCCGGCGCAGCCACCACCAGCACAACTCTGCCGTCATTGCCTTGCAGGCAGTCACCGCCGCGCAAGATGGTGCCGCGAGGCAAGAACAGCCCTACTTCTTCGCCTGATGCCAGCCGGGTGCGCAAGCGGCTCTTCTGCCTGCGTTCGAACGGCAGCACCAGCTGCTCGTCGGGTGGTTGTGCTGTGCTGCAGAATTGCTCAATCAATAACATAAACTGTACTCAGAACAGGAAATAGCGTTGCGCCATCGGCAACAGGTCGGCGGGTTCGCAGGTGAGCAATTCACCGTCCGCCCTGACTTCATAGGTCTCGGGATCGACTTCGATTTTCGGCATTAGCGCGTTATGCACCATATCCCGCTTGGTCACCGTGCGCGTGCCGCTCACTGCCACCAGGCGTTTGTCCAGCCCCAGTTGCGCGGCCAGATCGCTGCGCGCGGCCAGCCCGGACACAAAAGTCACCGAGGTCGCAGTACAGGCCTTGCCGTAGGCACCGAACATCTGCCGATAATGCACCGGCTGGGGCGTCGGGATCGAGGCATTGGGATCGCCCATCGCCGCTGCCGCAATCATGCCGCCCTTGATAATCAGCGACGGCTTCACACCGAAGAACGCCGGACGCCACAGCACCAGATCGGCCAGCTTGCCCACTTCCACCGAGCCGACTTCATGCGCGATACCGTGGGTGATCGCCGGATTGATCGTGTATTTGGCAATGTAGCGCTTCACCCGCTGGTTGTCCTTCTTGGCGTGGTCTTCCGGCAGGGCGCCACGCTGCACTTTCATCTTGTGCGCGGTTTGCCAGGTACGCATGATGACTTCGCCCACCCGCCCCATCGCCTGCGAATCGCTGGAGATCATGCTGAAAGCGCCGAGGTCGTGCAGGATGTCTTCGGCGGCAATGGTCTCGCGGCGGATACGCGACTCGGCAAAAGCCACGTCTTCAGCGATATTGGGGTCGAGATGATGACACACCATCAGCATATCCAGATGCTCGTCTATAGTGTTGACCGTGTACGGGCGCGTCGGGTTGGTGGACGACGGCAGCACGTTTAGCTCGCCGCAGGCCTTGATGATGTCGGGCGCGTGGCCGCCGCCTGCGCCCTCGGTGTGATAGGTGTGGATCGCCCGGCCCTTGAACGCCGCCAGCGTAGTTTCGACAAAGCCGGATTCGTTCAGGGTGTCGGTGTGGATGGCGACCTGCACATCCATTTCGTCGGCGACTGCCAGACAGTTATCGATCGCTGCCGGTGTAGTGCCCCAGTCTTCATGCAGTTTCAGCCCGATCGCCCCGGCGGCGACCTGTTCGCGCAGCGGCTCCGGCAGGCTGGCATTGCCCTTGCCGAGAAATCCCAGGTTCATCGGGAAACTATCCGCCGCCTGCAACATGCGATGCATGTACCACGGCCCCGAGGTGCAAGTTGTCGCGTTGGTACCCGTGGCAGGGCCGGTGCCGCCGCCGAGCATGGTGGTTATCCCCGACATCAGCGCTTCCTCGATTTGCTGCGGGCAGATGAAATGGATGTGCGAATCGATGCCGCCCGCCGTGACGATCAAGCCTTCCCCGGCGATGATCTCGGTGCTGGCGCCGATAACGATGTCGACGCCGGACTGTATGTCCGGATTGCCTGCCTTGCCGATGCCGACGATACGGCCGGATTTAATGCCGATATCAGCCTTGACGATACCCCAGTGATCCACGATCAGCGCATTGGTAATCACGGTATCGACCACATGGGCGTAAGTACGCTGGCTCTGTCCCATGCCATCGCGGATAACCTTGCCACCGCCGAATTTCACTTCTTCGCCGTAGAGGGTGAAATCCTTCTCTACCTCTATCCACAGCTCGGTATCAGCCAGACGCAGCCTGTCGCCAACGGTTGGGCCATACATCTCGGCATAGGCAGCGCGCCCGATTCTCAGACTCATGACCGCTCCTCCAACTTGCCCATCACTTGCGCATTAAATCCGTACACCACACGCTCGCCGCCCAGGGCTACCAGCTCGATAGTACGATCCTGCCCCGGCTCGAAGCGGACGGCAGTACCTGCCGGAATATTCAGACGAAAGCCATAGGCGGCATTTCGATCGAACGCCAGCGCGGTATTGGTTTCATAAAAATGGTAGTGCGAACCCACCTGTATCGGCCGGTCGCCGGTATTGGCGACGCTGAGCGTATGCGTTGCCATACCCGCATTCAGCTCGATTTCGCCGTCCATCGGCACTAATTCACCAGGTATCATCTTGCCTCCTCACGCAATCGGGTTGTGTACGGTGACCAGCTTGGTGCCGTCCGGGAAAGTGGCTTCCACCTGGATATCCGGGATCATCTCAGGTATGCCATCCATCACATCGCTGCGCTTCAACAATGTGGTGCCATAGCCCATCAGTTCGGCTACCGTCCTGCCTTCGCGCGCGCCTTCCATGATCGCTGCAGAAATATAGGCAACCGCTTCCGGATAATTCAGTTTCAGCCCCTTGTCCTTACGCCGTTCAGCCAGCAATGCCGCTGTAAAAATCAGCAACTTGTCCTTCTCCCGCGGGGTTAATTCCATCCAGACCTCTTTTTAATTCAAAAAGTTGATTGAAAAACATGAAGCGATACTTCACGTCATCCAGATGCGTGGTATCGATGCTTTTTTGCCTGCCGCAAAGGGCCGCAACAGCTGCCATAACGCAATAAAATAGCGTTTGGCCGCTTCCGATTTGTGCCCCAGATAACGAGCGATCAGTACGTCGGGCAGCGCCGTGACGCCGCAATGCTCCCCGGCATGGTCATTCACTGCAATATTGCGGCAAGCCCCCAGCAAGCTGACCGGAACGGTTTTGCCTGCAAATATCAGCGTGCCCATCACCGTACAACCGGCCAGGCCAGCCGGGGAATGCAACAACGGAGCTCCGCCCGCCAAATCACCGTATTCGCGCCACACCGGCTTGCCCGCCAGATTGATGCGCACGGTCTGGCGCAGATGACCGTGTGCAAATCTTTCCCCGGCAGCCGCGCGTCCCAGACACACTATCTCCCAGCCCATGAACATTGCGCCCTGCTCCAGCTCGACCTGCATATCCATGCGCGCCCGTGCGCCATCGAACAGAATGGTTTCTTGCGGCAGCCATTCCAGCACACTGCCTTTGGCGAGCGTAAAATTCAAGCGCTGGCTGGCCTGCGCACCCGCCGACCGATACCATTTCCCTGCGCCGGGCGATGTCAGCAAAGCCTTGCTGGCGCGATCCAGTACCACGCGAATTTCCAGTGTATCGCCTCCGGCGATGCCACCCGGCGGATGCAAGACGATGGTATGGCACACTTCGCTGCCTTCCGGATACAGCGGCTTTTGTACGACCAGGGGGCCATGATGCTGGCGACGCGCAAGTACCGTTTTGTCTGCGGTGAGTTCATAGCCCAATGCAAGCGATGCATCCCAGCCAGCGCTTTTCCCTGCACCTTTAACCTGAGCACGTATTTGTCTTAATTCAGGAAGCAGACTCGCTGCAAGGTCGTCACAGGACAAAATATCCCCTCTGGTAATTTTCAGTATCCCGAAAAATATCAGCAAGAACCGCGCCACTTTCCTTTACCAATAGGATTCATATGGTTAAGTCAGAGAATAATTGGCTGGAAACTTGTATTTATTCACAGAGACACCATCCTGGTGCATTGTGCACCAAAACGGGGGATCGAAACGCCATCTGCCTAGGTCGCATTCCGCTACACTATTGACAGGGTTTGATGCATCTTAACCAGCCCCGACCCCGAAACGGGGCACTTTCCTGTATAGTAAAACTTTTTCCAAAATCAGCCATCACCCCCTGTAAAACAAAGTGGTGCAGCAGATATTCAACATCATTTCCTCATGGACCATACCGACATCACTGACGATCCCGAAGCCTCGCCGCACACATTGGCGGAACGTGCTGCTGCCGCATCGCGCACGACCTGGGTCAGCGTCATCGTCAACCTGTGCCTGAGCATCACCCAGATTGCGGTCGGCATGCTGTCCAAATCCCAAGGTCTGATTGCCGATGGCATCCATTCACTTTCTGACCTCGTCGCGGATTTCGTGGTGCTGTTTGCCAGCCATCACAGCAAGAAGGACGCCGACGAGGATCATCCGTACGGCCATCAACGCTTCGAGACCGCCGCCTCGCTGGTACTGGGCGGGCTGCTGCTGGCGGTCGGCGTGGGCATGCTGTGGTCGGCTTTTATCAAGCTGGAAGACCCCGATACGGTGCCCAAAGTCGGTGTCGCCGCACTCTGGGTGGCCGGCGGCGCGCTGATCGCGAAGGAGCTGCTGTTCCGCTACATGCTGACAACGGCCAAGCGCGTCAAGTCGAGCATGCTGGTGGCCAACGCCTGGCATGCGCGTTCCGACGCCGCCTCATCGCTGGTGGTGGGGATCGGTATCGTCGGCAACCTGGCAGGCTATCCGATACTGGACCCCATCGCTGCGCTGATCGTGGGTTTCATGGTCGCCAACATGGGCTGGGGATTCGGCTGGGATGCACTGCATGACCTGATGGATCGCGCCGTGGACGAACAGGAGGTGGCCGCCATACGCCAGACGCTGATCGAAACCGCCGGGGTCAAAGGAGTGCACGACATCCGCACCCGCAAGATGGGCGACATGATCGTCGTCGATGCGCACATCGAAGTCGACGCCGATATCAATGTCGAGGCCGGGCATGACATCGCCGTCGTCGCGCGAGCGCGGGTGATGCAGCGACATCGCGTGCTGGATCTGATGGCGCACGTAGATCCCTGGCGGCGCCCCGATCTGGATCACATCAAACCGGATGCATGATCGATAGCACGAATCCGGTAACCGCCTGGAGTAATGCGAAAGATCAGCTGCGCAGACGCAGATAGATCGCAGGCAAGATTTCCGGCAGACGGGAAATATCCTGCAGCATACGGTAACCCCGCCGCCCGAAAATATGGGCAGTATGGGATTCTGTCCGGGCATTCAGATTCAGACCGAAACAATCCACGCCAGCCCTGCGCAGATTTCTGATCGCGTGGGCGGCGTCATGCACCAGATAATTGGCATCGGTTACGTCGATATCGGCAGGCTCGCCGTCGCTGACGATCAGCAGTATCCTGCGCGTGGCGTACTGCTGCGACAGATAGCGGCCGGCATGGCGTGCCGCGGCCCCCATCCGGGTCGATAGTTTGCCGCTCATGCCGGACAGTCTTTTCCGGATACGGTCGTCGTAAGTTTCATCAAAGTCTTTCAGCCGATAATAATCGACATGGTTGCGGCCATTCGAGGAAAAACCGTGTATGGCAAAACTATCCCCCAGATCGGACACCGCGCCGCCAAAAAGCACAGCCGTTTCCCGCGCCAGCGCAAGAATGGTCTTATCCGTATCAGCCAGACGCTGATTGGTCGACTCGGACAAATCCAGTAACAGCAATACCGACACCGGCTGCGCAGAACGGACAAAGCGGCTGTTGATACGCAAATCCGGCGTACGTTGCTGCCTGATATCGGCAGCGGCGCGGATAGCCGCATCGAGATCGAGCTCGTCCCCCTCTTCCTGTTTCCTGATCCGGCGCAGCAGATTGGGACGCACGCTCTGATTAATGCGTTTCAGCCTGGACAGGATGGCGCTGGTGCTGTCTTCTATCGTATTGATAACGCCGACATCGGCTTCATCGCAGGCTTGCTCGATCACTTGTGCCCGATCGGGCCGCTCCATACCCAGACGATAATCCCATTCCGCATAATGAAATGCCGGCCTGACAGGTGCATCGTCCTTAAGCAGTGGCGTAGCAAGCTGGAAAATTTCGGCACTGGCCTCGGTAGGCTGCGTTGCCTGCTGCCCTGCCACTGTCGCAGCAGGTACAAACGCTGCCCGGCTATCACCGCTGTTCTGCTCGGGTTGCGACTGATCCGGCAGCGGCACTTCCCTCTCCTGACGCTGCCACAGCACCCGATTGTCGTCACGATAGGATGGCTCAACCAGATAGCCTGGCGCATTGAACCTGACCCGCATCTGTCCCAGATCATTAGCCAGCAGTAATCCCAGCCTGATCGACACTTGCGGGTCATCCCAATCGTGCTGCTGTGCCAGAAACAGCTGCCGTCCCTTCTGCATCCAGCCATTGTCGTCAATATATGCCGGATCAAGCAGCGCCCGTGTCAGCCGGCGCGCCAGCGACAGGAAATCGGTATTGCGGAAAGGCGACTGCGGATACAGGTCCAGCCACAGATTGCGCAATCCGGGAAAATCGCGCATCACCAGCGCCTCTACCCGTGCATCCTCAATCAGTGCTATCAGGCTATTTTGCATCGGGTTGATTTTACGGCGCAGGAAGGTTTGCCGTGAATAAACGATATGCGCGGCTGCATGCACTGCCGCTGCCCGGTAAACATCCTTGCCCGGTCTGGCGGCGACGTTGCTGAATGTGTCCGGCAAATGAATGACGGCATCATCGACAAAGCTTCGCGCCAATCCCGCATGGGCGTCGCTGCCCACCGGGAATGGCTGCATTTTGAATTCGCGGCCCCACAGGGCGCGCAGATACAGCCCAAGGCGCCGCCGCTCGTGCAGAAACAGCGTATTGCCGCTCTGCAGATTAAGCATGTGCCAGGAGGCTTCATTTTCCAATGCGAAATATTGCGCCAATCCGGAAAAATCCCGGCTATAGCGTGCTATCCCATTACGCGCCCAGCATTGCAAACCACCGATACTGAGCCGTTCCAGCAAAATATCCTGCTTGGCCAGCATGGGACGCAAACCACGGGGGGCCGCTGTCACCAGCTCTTCCAGCAGCGCCAGATAGCGTTTAAAAGAATGGGGATTACCCAGTTTGCGGGCAGCGTGCAGGCAGGATTCGAGAATCAGATCGACTGCCGCAGCACTGGTTCGGGGATGAATATTGATGATAGCCGACAAGAGATCGTCAACCGATTGCTGTCCAAGCAACGCGTCCAGCTCGGCTGCCACGCTCCTGAACAATTGCCATGAAGCTGCTCCCAGCCCCGCATGTCCGACAGTATCAAACGTCATTACGGTCATTGTTCCAGCCGGACCGGCATCCGAAATGCTGCCGGTCCCATTCATGCTGCCTATTTGTGCTTGACATCACCTTCGTTAGGAATACCCGCAATCGGGCATTCCGCCGTACCTACCGTCGAGCGCGTGAACGACTCGACCTGTTCGCGTGCCGACTCCGGATCCATCACCCATTTCTTGTAGAACTCGTACGGAATCTCGGCTACGCCCTTGTCGCCCTCGCCCGAGTTGATTTTCCCGGTATAGCCGCGGTGCAGCAGCTTGAACAGATGATTCTGCGACTGGCCGTTCTTGCGCGCATCGCGGATCAGCGAGGTAGACAGCTCGGCATACTGGATACCGTAATCCTCTTCACCGCATTCGCCCAGAGTACGTCCGTCGAAACCGACGATGGCGGAATGCCCGAAATACGAATAAACGCCGTCAAAACCGGAGGCATTGGCAACTGCGACATAGACGTTATTCATGAACGCCATCGCCTTGGCGACCAGCACCTGCTGATCCTTGGCCGGGTACATATAACCCTGGCAGCGCACGATCAGCTCGGCGCCCTTCATCGCGCAATCGCGCCAGATCTCTGGGTAATTGCCGTCATCGCAGATGATCAGGCTGATCTTCATGCCTTTGGGACCTTCGGTCATGTAGGTGCGGTCGCCCGGATACCAGCCTTCGATCGGGCACCAGGGCATGATCTTGCGGTATTTCTGCACGATCTCGCCCTTGTTGTTCATCAGGATCAGGGTGTTATACGGGGCCTTGTTGGGATGCTCTTCGTGACGTTCGCCGGTCAGGGAGAACACGCCCCAGACGTTGGCCTTGCGGCAGGCCTCGGCAAAAATATCGGTTTCTTCGCCGGGAATGGTCGCGGCAGTGTCGTACATTTCCTGGCTGTCGTACATAATGCCGTGGGTACTGTATTCCGGGAACACCACCAGATCCATCCCCGGCAAACCCAGCTTCATGCCCACCACCATCTCGGCGATCTTGCGTGCGTTGTCCAGCACTTCCGCCTTGGTGTGCAAGCGCGGCATCTTGTAATTGACTACCGCTACGCCAACTGCGTCGTTACTGCTGGAAATATCACCATGTCTCATAATTCACCTGTTTCCTTCTTTGATTTTCAATACAACCATTACAAACACCATCACACTGACAAATAACCCTTGATCTTCGCCGCATCCACATCGCCGCGCTTGTCTTCATGAATGAATCTGCCCTTGTCGATGACGATGATACGGTCGGCGATTTCCATGGTGAAGCTCAGCACCTGCTCGGAAACGATGATGGTAATCTCGCGCATCTTGCGGATTTCATTCAGTACCTTGGCAATGTCCTTGATGATGGACGGCTGGATACCTTCGGTCGGCTCATCCAGCAGCAGCACTTTCGGGTTGGTCACCAGCGCACGCGCAATGGCCAATTGCTGCTGCTGACCGCCGGACAGATTGCCGCCCTTGCGGTTGCGCATGTCGTACAGCACCGGAAACAGCGCGAAGATGTCGTCGGGAATGTGTCTGGATTTCGATTTTCCCAATCCGGTTTCGATGTTTTCCTGCACGGTCATATTGGAAAAGATCATGCGACCCTGCGGTACATACGCCAGCCCCTTGGCAACGCGCTGATAACTCTCGTTACCGCTAAGATCCTCACCATCGACCGTAGCCTTGGCGCATTTGCTAGGCAATATCCCCATCAGGGATTTGAACAGGGTGGTCTTACCCATGCCGTTACGCCCCATAATGGCCAGCGTCTCATTCTTTTCCGCTTTAAAGCTCAACCCGTGGATAACCTGGCTTTGCCCGTAGCTCACCTGCAAGTCTGCAATTTCAAACATGCTTATCCCCTCCCGACCTGTTAGTGACCCAAATAAACTTCAATGACGCGTTCATCAGCCTGCACGTGTTCCATGGTGCCCTCTGCGAGTATCTTGCCCTGATGCAATACCGTGACCTTGTGGGCAATTTTCTTGACGAATTCCATGTCATGCTCGATTACCATGACCGAACGGTTCTGGCAGATGCGATTAAGCAGATCGGCGGTCTGATCACGCTCCTTGGCACTCATGCCAGCCACCGGCTCATCCAGCATCAATAGCTCCGGCTCCTGCATCAGCAGCATACCGATTTCCAGCCACTGTTTCTGGCCGTGACTCAGCAGCGCCGCTTCCATCTCCAGGGAATCTTCCAGCATTATTTCCCTTGCGATCTTGTGCACTTGTGCCACCACTTCATCGGTACGCTTGAAGGTCAGGCTTCCCCACACATTTCTGCCGCGGGGATAAGACACCTCCAGATTCTGATATACGCTGAGATTTTCATAAATCGATGGCGTCTGAAATTTGCGCCCCACGCCGGCACGCACGATCTCGTGCTCGGACAGTTTGGTCAGCTCCTTGTTGTTGAATTTGATCGAACCCGAAGTGGATTTGGTCTTGCCGCAGATCAGGTCGAGCACCGTGGTTTTGCCCGCGCCGTTCGGCCCGATCACTACCCGCAACTCGTTTTTGTCTATGTACAAGGTCAATGCATCGACAGCCTTGAAGCCGTCGAAAGACACCGTCAAATCTTCAATGGCAAGTACAAAGTCGGTATTGCTCATGCTTTTGCTCCTGCTGGCTCGGTGGAAACGGATGGCGTCGATACGGATTGAACAGGAGCCTCTGCGGATGATTCGATGTGTTCAGTCACGGCTTCAATCTGTGTGGACGCGGGCTTGATTTTGCGTTGTTTGTATTTCTTCACCAGATCAGTGAAAACACCGGCCAAGCCATTGGGGAAGAACATCACAACCGCGATGAACAGCGTGCCCATGAAGAACAGCCACAGTTCAGGGTAATGTTCCGAGAAGATGCTCTTGCCGAAATTCACCAGCAACGTGCCATACACCACGCCGATCAGCGACATGCGGCCACCGACAGCAGCAAAGATCACCATTTCGATCGAAGGCACGATGCCGATGAAGGTCGGCGACATGAAGCCTACCTGCAGCGTAAACATTGCGCCGCCGATCGCTGAAATCATCGCCGCAACACAAAACACGAATATCTTGAAATTGGACACGTCGTAACCGGAGAAACGTACCCGCTCTTCCTTGTCACGCATCGCCAGCAATAGCATGCCGAACTTGCTGGACAGGATCAGACGCGACACCAGGATGACGGACAGCAGCAGGAACGCATTGACGTAATACAGCACGTATTTGGCATGATCGGTACGAATATCCCAGCCCATCAGCGTTCTGAGGTCGGTGATACCGTTAACGCCGCCGGTGTAACCTTGCTGGCCGACAATCAGAATGGTCAGAATCAGCGCAATAGCCTGGGTGATGATGGCAAAGTACACCCCGCCGACACGACGCTTGAACATCGCAAAACCGATGATGAAGGCAAACAGGGTCGGCACCAGCAGCACCGCCAGCACGGTCAGGGTGAAGCTATGGAACGGCTGCCAGAACAGGGGGATAGCCGTAATCTGGTTCCAGTCCATGAAGTCGGGAATCCCCGGTGTAGTCTGTATCTTGGTGCTGACAGGGTCAGACGCTTCGAGCTTGAGGAACATGGCCATGCAATAGCCGCCCAGACCGAAGAATATCCCTTGGCCCAGGCTCAAAATGCCACCGTAACCCCATAACAGCACCAGGCTTACTGCGACAAAAGCGTAAGTCAGGTATTTGCCGACCAGACCGATACGAAACACATCCAGTCCCAGCGGCATCACGATCAGGATAAGAGCGGCCAGTATGGCCAGGGCGATTGCGCCCTGCTTGCCGCCCAACAGTTTATTTGCAAATGCGTTCATGTATATCTCCTATTTACTTGCGGACTTTGGCTGCAAACAGACCTTCAGGTCGCATCATCAGGATCATCACAATGACCAGCAGGGTTGAAACCTTGCCCATCGAGCTTGACATGAAGAACTGGAGAACAGACTGCGCCTGGGCGATGCCGAACGCTGACGCTATCGTCCCCACCAGACTGCCGGCTCCGCCGAATACCACCACCATGAAGCTGTCGACTATGTACAGCGATCCGCTGGTAGGCCCGGTAGAAGCGATCGTGGTGAATGCTGCGCCAGCCACACCGGCAATGCCGCAACCCAGCGCGAAAGTCACGCGGTCGACTTTTTTGGTATTGATGCCAACCGCGCCGGCCATGATGCGATTCTGCACGGTTGCCCTTACGTTCAGCCCCCAGCGGGAACGGAACATGAATAGAAATACGCCGAGCGTCACCACGGCTGCCAGACCCATGACGAACACGCCGTTAATTGGAATCTCGATATCGGGAGTAGGTTGAAATGCGCCCAAAAGCCATTGCGGCAACTCCGCACTGACTTCCTTGGCGCCGAACATGGAACGGAATATCTGCTGCATCACCAGACTCAAACCCCAGGTCGCCAATAGCGTATCCAGCGGTCGCTTATAGAGATGCCGGATCAGCACGAATTCCACCAGATAGCCGACAGCGAAAGCGATGATGAAGGCCGCAATAATGGCAAATACAAAGTAATAATTCACGATGCCGTATTTCACTGCCAGCTTGGACAAAAACACCGTGGTATAGGCGCCTATGGTCATGAATTCGCCGTGAGCCATATTGATTACGCCCATCTGACCGAAAATGATTGCCAGTCCCAGCGCCATCAGCAGCAATACACTAAACATGCTCAGGCCGGAAAAGCCCTGCATGACCACGATGTTCCCTATATCCGCCATCGAATATCCAAACATGATTAACGCTCCACTTTTACCAACAGGTTGTAACTTGCACAGAAGAGATATTGCCAAATACCACTTGCAGCGCTATCCGGCGGCGCAAGTGGGTCATACGCTTACTGATAACCTTTAGGGAAAGGATTGGGTTTGATCAGACCGGACTCATACACCACGTCAGCCTGGCCGTCTGCACGCCATTTACCGATACGCAGCTTGCTCCAGAGGTGGTGGTTGGGGTCGACCTTGACATAACCTTCAGGGGCGGTCTTCATCTCGTAACCTGGCAATGCGGCCACCACCTTGTCGACGTCGAAGCTGCCTGCACGCTCTACACCGGCTTTCCATAACCATGGACCAAGATAGGCGGCCTGAGTCACGTCACCGATAACGGCTTTGGCACCCCACATCTTCCTGAAGTCGGCAACGAATTTTTCGTTGTTTGGATTTTTCAGGCTCTGGAAATACTTCATCGCGGAATAGAAACCTTCCAGATTCTCACCACCGATGCCCAGCACTTCATCTTCAGTCACGGAAATTGTCAGCAAGGTTTGTTTCTTGGAGTTGATACCTGCGGCGTTCAGCTGCTTGAACCATGCAACGTTACTGCCGCCAACCACCGCCGCATAAATCACGTCAGGTTTTTTCAGCTTGATCTTGTTGATGACGGAACCGAACTGGGTATCGCCGAGCGCGATATATTCTTCACCGACCACTTTGCCGCCCAGATGCTGTTCGATATGCTTGCGGGCGATCTTCATCGAGGTGCGTGGCCAGATATAATCAGAGCCGATCAGGTAGTAGGTTTTGGCTTTCTTTTCTTTCGCTACCCAGTCCAGGCCGGCAAGAATCTGCTGGGTGGCTTCCTGACCGGTATAAAACACGTTCTTGGACTGTTCCAGACCTTCATAGAAAGTCGGGTAGAACAACAGACCATTGTCTTTCTCGAACACTGGCAATGCAGCCTTGCGTGAAGCCGATGTCCAGCAGCCGAACACCGTCGCTACGTGATCGTTTTCCAGCAGTTTTTTGGCTTTTTCGGCAAACGTCGGCCAATCGCTGGCGCCATCCTCCTGGATGATTTCGATCTTGCGACCCAAAATACCGCCGGCAGCATTGATTTGAGCAATCGCCAATTTTTCTGCCTGAATCGAACCGGTTTCGCTGATCGCCATGGTGCCGGTAGAGGAATGCAGTATCCCCACCTTGACGGTCTTGTCGGTCACCGCCAGCTTGGTCGTATTGACTTTCGCAGTCGAATAATCCGCTGCAAACGCAGATCCCGCACCCACGCCCATGCTCAATGCCAGCGAAGCACCGACGGCCGCTCCGGCAGTTTTCATAAATTGACGTCTATCATACTTACTCATCTGTTGCTCCTTATTAAGATTGCATGCAATTAATACCCCTCCCTATAGAAGAGCTAACCGTCCACTACGCCACATATACCCATCGCGTTTCTGTACATGCACATTTTTAGACTGGTATTCAACCATGAGCAATAGATGTGCCACATTGTCAGAATTGAAATATTCCAGTCAGGACATTTAGTTTTTTACTTTTATTTCATATTGTTATTTTTTGGCATAACCAGGTGAATGTCCTGTTTATCGCTCTCGGTTATCAGGCGTGAAGGAAAATAGCTCTATTTCCTGATAGGGCCTGAATAATTTTGTGCATAAAATATTCCTGATGCTCAATTTAGGTGCGTACCTGCAAGCTTGCCCAATCAGGAAAAATCACATAAATCACTTGCAAATACATAAATATCATTTTGAATAAAAATGAATTTATTGTTTATATAAAACGAAAAAACCGCTGATAAAACTATCAACGGTCTAATTTGATAAACAGGAAATCAGAGCAAATCAAAATCAATTGTGGCAGGATTCGTCCCGGCCAGTATTGAAGTTAATGCCCCAACATCCAGGGCCGTGCGGTTTTTCTGGTTTGCATTTCAAAGCCGCCGGTTTTTGCCGCCACCTTTTCCGCAGATTTTGATACCTTGCTACCGGAATTCGAACAGGTATGCGCCCCGCTGCATCCGCAGCTGCTACGGCGCCCGACTTTGGGCTCATGCGCAGATTTTTCATTGCATTCATAGGCGCTGCGCTGGGCTTTGCCTAAAATCGCCAATTGAGGCGCGGTAATCATGCGTTCGCACGCATTGCCGCAACCCGGACAGGCTACCGACATATCCGACTCGCTCATTTTTCGCAATGCAGTAAATGCACCGCACTGCAAACATTGATAATCATATATAGGCACGTTGTATCCTCACTCAGGACAGGTTACCTGCCTCCCGCACTACAACGGGCGGCAGCAAATCACATTGGATCAGGATGTCGAAGCAAGATCGGAAGTGCTGGTTACCAGCTTTAGCGGCCCTTCCGCATTCGGTTTCATGTCAAAATCGAAGATCTCGGTCGGCAGCCACAATGTGGCGCAAGCATTAGGGATATCGACGATGCCGCTGATATGCCCTTCCACCGGCGCGGTGCCCAATATCGCGTAAGCCTGCTCACCGCTGTAGCCGAATTTTTTCAGGTATTCGATTGCATTCAGGCATGCCTGACGGTAGGCGACGTGCGCATCCAGATAATATTGCTTACCCTTCTCATCAACGGAGATACCTTCAAAAATCAGGTAATCGTTATAGCGCGGCTCCATCGGACTGGGCTGGAATATCGGGTTCTTAATGCCGTATTTCGCCATGCCACCCTTGATGACAGAGACATGGATATCCAGATAACCGGCCATCTCGATCGCGCCACAGAACGTGATTTCGCCGTCGCCCTGGGAGAAGTGCAGATCACCCATCGACAAGCCGGCATCTTTGACATAAACCGGAAAATAGACACGTGAACCCTTGGAGAGATTCTTGATATCGCAGTTACCGCCATGCTCGCGTGGCGGTACGGTACGCGCAGCTTCCTTTGCGGCTTCTTTCGCAGCTTCGCCGGTCATCCGCCCCATCAGGGCCGTTTCAGCATAGGGCAAGGCTGCCAGCGGTGGCACACGCTCCGGATCGGTGCTCACCAGAGCGGCTTCGCGCTTGTTCCATTCATTCAGCAATTCGCGTGAAGGCAGACATCCGATCAGACCAGGATGCATGATGCCGGCGAATTTCACATTGGGGATATGCCGGGAAGTGGTATAAATGCCATGAAAATCCCAGCAGGCTTTACGTGCATCCGGATAATGATCGGTCAGAAAACCGCCGCCATTTTCCTTGGCGAACAGACCGGTAAAACCCCATTCCGACTCCTGAAATGCACCGACATCCAGAATATCGACGACCAGCAGATCGCCAGGTTCGGCACCTTCGACACCGATCGGGCCACTCAGATAATGCACCTTGGTCAGATCGACATCGCGTATATCGTTGGCACTATCATCATTACTAATCTGCCCGCCGGTCCAGTCGATGCATTCAACGCGGAACTCATCGCCAGGCTTCACCATGGCTACCATGGGGATATCCGGGTGCCACCGGTTATGCAACACGTCAGACTGTTCTTCGGGGACTTATTAAGATCTACTTTAATCAGCGTCTTGGGCACAGCAATCTCCTAGCAATCACTTGTCGTATCAACAGTTAAGACCAATACAGCCGTTGACCGGGCAGCAGACCTCTGCCCGGCCCCAACCATTAGAAGGTGTAGCTCAGGTTGCCGACCAGCTGGTTATCCTGCTTGATACCGTAACGGTTTTCGCCACCGAAGATATAGCTAAGACCACCTGATACATTCTTCAGGAACGGATAGCTGACACCCAGCGTCGCGTGACGGAATGCCGAGTTAACCTGATTGGCTGCGTAAGGCACATATAAATCAGTACTGGTTGCTTCAGTCTTTTTATAGGTGTAATAGCCGATGACTGCGCTTACATTG
Organism: Sulfuriferula sp. AH1; assembly: GCF_002162035.1. Lineage (NCBI taxonomy): Bacteria > Pseudomonadati > Pseudomonadota > Betaproteobacteria > Nitrosomonadales > Sulfuricellaceae > Sulfuriferula > Sulfuriferula sp. AH1. The sequence continues at coordinate 1,315,344 of NZ_CP021138.1, read as the reverse complement.
AGATCCTTCGGCAACGCATCGAAATGGACGCTGTCGTTATAGGTCGCCGTAAAGTAAGTGTCGCCTTTGTTACCGTAGGAAACGTCGTTCAGCAAGGTTTGCGCATTCAAACCGAACTGGTTGTAACTCAGACCCAGCATGGTTTCATATCCGGTGGCATTGGAGCTTGGCACGTAGTGGTAATTGGTCAGGCCGATCTGATAACCGACTGCACCGATCTTGCCTTTGTATCCGGCATACAGGTCATGCTCCATGGAAGTGCCCTGACCGTTAAACGACTTGTAGGAGTAACCCAGAGTCGAGAACCACCAGCCGGCATAAAAGCCGCTGTCGCTCACATAATCCAGACCGCCTTGCAATGCAGGACCTTCGCTCTCCGGTGCATCGCCATTCGCGTTGCCGCCTGGAATGCCGCTGGAACCATAAGTGGTGGTGATACCGCGCAGGACATATTTGGACACGACGTCAAGGTGGCCGGTCACGTCAGCTGCAGCAGGCAAGGATACGAACATGCAACCTAATGCACCGATAACTGCAGCCGAGGTAACGCTTTCTTTAGACTTAAACACCTTCATGAGGAAATCTCCCTAAGTTGAAAAAATTAGCGACAGAACAACATGTCAGTTGTGTGACAGCATTTACCGTGCCAGAAATCGAATCAAGGGAAAAATTTAATGCATATTAATTAAGTTTCATGCGGTTATATTAATTTTCCGGCATTTTCGGTCGGCTGCAATCCTTCATTTGGCATGCACTAAAGCTGCGCAAGGCAGGGTTAGCATGCACCCTTATCGATCATTTTCACGATGGATAATGCATGAATAAACAGACACGGAATACAGACGCACACCTTCCAGAAAAATTATCAACCCATTGAATCAAATGATTTTAATTTGATTCATTCGTCCATTTCCGGTAACTGGCACAAGCTTTGCGTAAAAGAAGGCAGGACGGGATTGCCGCTGCACTGGCAGCGCTTTCACACAAATGTCTGTATCAGGATTGCTAGGGTTCCGGTTCCAGTTACATGGAATGTCTGGTCCGAGAGCGATCCGGCCTCAAGGTGAGGTTCCACGGAGGGATAAAAGCCCGGGAGAGAGCGCAGTTGCTTTCCCGTTTCCTTTAACCTTTACAGGAGCCAGTCATGTCAATAGCACCCGCCAAATCGTTCAAGAAAATCTGCCTTGCTTCAATGATGCTTGCTGCGGCAAGCATCAATCCTGTCGCTGCACACGCTGCCACCTCAATGAAAATCGGTACCGTCGTATGGATAGGCTATGGCCCGTTCTTCGTTGCCGATGCCAAGGACTTCTACAAAAAGTATGACCTCAAGGTCACCTTGCAAATGTTTACCGACCCTGCGCTTATCCCGACTGCGATCGCCAGCCACTCCGTGGACGGCGGCATGCTGACTTACGATCAGGTGATCGGATCGGACGCCAAAGGACTGGCACATAAGGTAGTCATGCCAATCGACTATTCGAACGGCGGTGACGCGATCGTGGCCACAACCGCCATTACCAGGGTCACCGACTTCAAAGGCAAGAAAATCGGTTTCAATCCTTTGTCCCCATCCGATTTCCTGCTGTCCTACGCGATGAAAAAGAACGGCCTCTCTGAAAAAGACTACGAAGCCGTGCCGATGACGCCGGAAGCCGTGCCTGCCGCGATGGCCTCAGGCGGTATCCCTGTCGGCGTAACGTATGAACCGAGCCTGTCGCAGATTCTGAGCCAGGGCGGCGGCAAGAAATTCCATGTGGTGTTCTCTTCCAGGAATGCACCGGGTCTGATCGCTGACGTGCTGGTATTCGACCAGAAATACATCCAGGCTCACCCCAAGGAAATCAAAGGCCTGATCGAAGCGTATGTGGACGGCATGGCTTACATGAAAGCGCACCCTGACGAATCGGCCAGGATCATCGGCAAAGCCATGGGTATCAGCGGCAAGGAAGTCATGGAGCAGATGAGCGGCGTGTATAACATCCCGCTGGCGGAAATGCCCAAGGCTTTCGTCAAATCAGCGGAAACCACTTCCTACTATGCCAGCGGCGAAGTCATCAGCAGCATCCTCAAGAACAAGGGTCAGATCACGACCATTCCTGCAACTGAAACCACGATCGACAGCCAGTTCGTCAAATCGCTGGTCAAGTAAGTTTGGCAGGTCGCGCCCGCCCCCGTGGGGCGACCTTGCTCAAGGAGAATGTCATGCTGCAACAAAAATTTCGCTACGCCGACGGTGTCTTGCCGAACGTAATAGCCTTATCCTATACATTAGGCGCTTATCTTGGCGGCGTCATTCTGCTCGCACTGGCACCTTTGCCGGGCCAGATCATCGGCACCCTGCTGGTTGCGCACGCCTTGATACTGTCCGGCTATTTCTTTCACGAGTTTGCTCATAACTCCATATTCAAGGACGCGGCTGACAATGGCCGCTGGGGCACCTTGATGACCTGGATTAACGGCTCCTGCTACGCTACGTTCAACGACCTGCGGCGCAAGCATGTGCGTCACCACGTCGATCGCGCCGACGTCATCACCTTCGACTTCAAGGAATTTCTGCTCAAGTCGCCTGCCTGGTTTCGCCGGCTGGTGCTCGCACTGGAATGGGCTTACATCCCCGCAGTGGAACTCATCATGCACGGCTACGTGATACTGCAGCCCTTCATCGCTACGGAGAAGAAACAAAACCGCGGCCGTGTTCTGGCCATTATCGCTGTGCGCACAGCAGTCTTTGCTGCGCTGGGCTGGCTTGCTCCTGTCGGATTGCTCGGTTACGCCGTCGCCTATTTGATCATGTTGCATGTACTGCGTTTTGCCGATGCGTATCAGCATACCTATGACGCCTTCGCCATCCTGCAGGGCGGAACTATTCCCGAAGACAAGGTGCGCGATCACGCTTACGAGCAGCGCAATACCTATTCCAATCTGGTTTCCGTGGCACATCCGCTGTGGAATCTGCTGCTGTTGAACTTCTCCTATCACAATGCCCATCACGAACGTCCGATAGAGCCCTGGTACCGGTTGCCGCAATTGCATCAAAAGCTGTTTGCAGACGCATACCCACAAGTGCTGCCGATGAGCACGCTACTGGCCGCCCATCATCGTTACCGGGTCAAACGCATTCTGTCCGACGACTACGGCGATGTGCCCGAATTGCCGACTGGCCAACTCGACCCGTCCGCATTCTACGGCGCTGTCGGTGTGTCATTCCTGACGGCGGTATGAACCATGCCCTTTCTTGATTTTGCAGGCCGCACTATCGTCATCAGCGGTGCCGCCAGCGGCATAGGGCTGGGTATTGCCGAGGCATTCGCCGCGCACGGCGCCAGTCTGGAGCTGATCGACCGCAATCCAGAAGCGCTGACAGCCATCGCTCGGCGGCTGGCGCGCAGGGCAGACATCACCTCGCACGCCCTGAATCTGACCGATGCCGGGCAGATCCATGCGCTGGCAGATGATCTGGAACGGCGGCAGATAAGCATCCATGCATTGATCAACAATGCCGGCATCGAATATCCGACGCCGCTTGGCGATGCTGCGCCCGATGCCGAACAGCGCTGGCAAGACCTGTTGCACAACAACGTCAGCAGCATGTACCTGCTGACCCGGGCACTAACGCCGCTGATTCATGAATCCGGCAGCGTCATCAATCAGTCTTCGATCTGGGGGCTGAGCGGCGTGGCGGACTTTTCCGCCTATGTCACCAGCAAACATGCGGTTATCGGCCTCACCCGCTCGCTGGCATGGGAATTGGGTAGACATAAAATCAGAGTGAATGCAGTGTGTCCGGGCTGGGTTGCCACTGATGCCGCCATGCGCTCCATGCGTGCCATGGCGGAAACCGAAGGCAAGTCAGCGTCGCAAATGATAGACGAAATCCTGGCGCAGCAAGCCATACCCGAACTGCTCAATCCGGTCGATATCGCCGGCACTTTCCTGTTCCTCGCCTCCCCCCATGCACTCGCGATTACCGGACAGACCATCGTCGTCAGCAATGGAGAAGTCATGCATTGACCATCATGAATATCAGCTTACACAACAAAACCGCTATCGTAACCGGTGCCGCCACCGGCATCGGACGAGCCATTGCCATCATGCTCGGACAGGCCGGAGCACGGGTCATCGTCAATCACCTCAACCGCGCGCGGGAAGCCGACCAGGTAGTACAAGCCATTGCCGCTGCAGGCGGATGGGCTGCCGCCATCGAAGCCGACGTGACCAACGCGCATCAGGTACGGCAGATGGTCGAAAGCTGCAATCAAATCGATATTCTGGTGAATAACGCCGGCGTAATTGCGGAGAAACCGTTCCTCGACATCACTGAGCTCGAATGGGATCACGTGCTGAACAGCGACCTCAAATCGGTGTTTCTATGCAGTCAGGCCGTACTCGGCCGCATGGCGAAACAGGGCACTGGCATCATCGTCAATATCAGCTCCGATCTGGGATATCTGGGTCGCGAACAGTACGCGTCATATTGTGCAGCCAAGGCGGGCGTTATCGGTCTCACCCGCTCGCTGGCGCGTGAATTCGCGCCGGCCATCCGCATCAATGCGGTAGCCCCGGGACCGGTGAACACCGCTATGCTGTCAACTGAATCCATGTCGATGGAATGGATAGCGAAGGAAAAGGACATTCCTTACCAACGCTTTGCGGAGCCTGACGAGATTGCCGCCACGGTACTTTTCCTGATATCCGATTACGCCCGTTTTTATTGCGGCCAGGTGCTCGGCCCCAACGGCGGATCGATCATGCCATGAGCCATCCGGCTCGCACCATCCCCCAAACCTGGCTGCCGCTCACTGTATTGACCTTTTCCGCCGCCATGTGGGGCGTTACCTGGTGGCCGCTCAAGCAATTCGGTACTGCCGGATTATCCGGCCCGCTGATCTCCCTCGCCAGCTATGGGCTGGTAGGACTGCTCGGCCTGCCCCTGCTGCTGCGGGAACGCCATCTCTGGCAGGGACAAATCAGCTTGCTGCTGTTGCTCGCACTTTTGGGCGGCTGGGCCAACGCGTCTTTTGTGCGGGCGTTGACGACTGGCGACGTGGTGCGCGTCATGCTGCTGTTTTATCTGGCGCCAGTATGGTCGGTGATCGGCGGCAGACTGTTTCTGCAAGAGAGGGTTACCCGGCGCCGCATGCTGGCCGTATTCATATCCATTTTTGGTGCATTCCTGGTCATCGGCGGTGCCGCGGCATTTACCGCACCGTTATCGGTAGCCGATCTGCTCGCACTTTCCGCCGGACTCGCTTTTGCCGGCAACAATCTGGTCACGCGCGCCGCCCAGGCCATCCCCATGATTTCCAAAACCGTCGCCGTATTCATCGGCTGCGGTGTCATATCCGCGCTGATGGTCTGGCAGCAAAGCGCCGCACAGCCCGACTGGTCGCCGAATTTGCTGATTGCGCTGACAGCCTTCGGCTTCGGCTGGCTGATTCTGGCCACCTTTACCACGCAATACGGCGTTACTCATCTGGAAACAGGCCGTGCCGGCATCATACTGATAGTGGAACTGCTGGCTGCAGTGATCTCTGCGGTGATAGTCGGCGGCGAACAGCTTTTACCGCGTGAATGGATGGGCGGCACGCTTATTGCTTCAGCTGCAGTAATCGAAGCGACAGCTAGCGCTGACGAATCTCATAAGGAAAACCGTGAATACCGTTAACATGAATACAATGAGCTGGGTTGCTTACCGCGACCGTATCGCCACAGCCAATCCACCCATTTTTCTGCCAGTTGGCGCGCTTGAACAGCACGGCCCGCACCTGCCGCTAGGCACCGACGCCCTGCTGTCGGCCGCCGTTGCAGCCAGCGCTGCCGAACAGATAGACGGCATCGTTGCACCTGCCCTGTCTTATGGTTACAAATCGCAACCCAAATGCGGTGGCGGCCAGCATTTCTGCGGCACTACTTCAGTCGACGCACAAACATTGATTGGCCTGGTACGCGATACGGTCCGCGAATTCGCCCGTCATGGCGTGGAAAAGCTGGTCGTCGTCAACGGCCATTACGAGAACCAATGGTTCATCACAGAAGGCATCGATCTGGCGATGCGCGACCTCCAGCCCGGCGCCAAAATACAAGTCATGCGCATGGAATACTGGGATTTCCTGACTGCAGCCACTTTGCGCGCGGTGTTCCCCGACGGCTTTCCCGGCTATGCGCTGGAGCATGCTGCCGTCATCGAAACCTCGCTGATGCTGCATTACCACCCGGAACTGGTGCGGCTCGACCTGATTCCGGATGACGGCCCGGCGAATTTTCCGGCTTACGATATTTATCCCGCCGATCCCGACTGGGTACCGCCATCGGGTGTGCTATCTTCGGCGCGCGGTGCCGATGCGGTCAAAGGCGAAATCATGGCCACCGAATTGGCAGCCTGCATCGCAAAAGCCGTGATGACGGAATTCGAACGAGCGTGATCATGAATCTTGCACACCCTCACCCTTCCCCCAAGCTAAATCGCGCTGCATTGCTCGTCATCGACATGCAGCGCGATTTTTGTGCCACCGGGGGCTACGCCGAAACAGCGGGGCTCGACATTGAAAATCTGCGCAAACCCATCCCGCAGATTCAGAAACTGCTGGGCGCAGCCCGCGAACAGGCGATGCTGGTCATCCATACACGTGAAGGCCATCGCAGCGATCTGCTGGATTGCACGCCAGCCAAAAGGTTGCGCAGCGACTATGCCGCCGCTCCTGTCGGTTCATCCGGCCCGATGGGCAGGCTTCTTGTCCGCGGCGAATACGGACATGACATCATCGATGAGCTGGCTCCGCATGCAGGCGAACCTGTCATCGATAAGCCCGGCTATGGGCATTCCACCAGACCGATCTGGAAATCATCTTGCGCAGCCAGGATATCCGGCAGCTCATCCTGACTGGCGTTACCACTGAAGTATGCGTGCAGTCCACCTTGCGCGAGGCCGTGGACAGGGGCTACGAGTGCATGACCGTCAGCGATGCGTGCGGCTCGGCCTATCCGGAGCTGCATCACGCCAGCATGGCAATGATCGCCGTCGAAGGCGGCATATTCGGCAAAGTCGTCAGCACCCGGGCGATGCTCGAAATGATGAAGTCATCCTCTGTGGAGAATCGCGATGATGACGCAAGTTAAAAAACTGTGGCCGCTGCTGACGGCCACCCACCATTACGACAAGTCGCTATCGACTCGCCATCGTGGCCAGGGACAGATCATCGAGGCGCCTATTCTCGCTTATCTCATCGAAACGGCAAACGGCCGGATCCTGTATGACGTCGGCTGCGATTACAACAAGATTGCAGACCCGGCCCGGCAGCAGCATTACTACGATCCGGAAATATTCCCTTTCGGTCCGCCGGAAATGGATGAATCGCAACGCCTGCCCACCCATCTGGCACGCATGGGCCTGACGCCGGCTGATGTGGATGTCGTATTCATCGGCCATTTGCACTTCGATCATGCCGGTGGATTGTGCGACGTCTGCGGCACCGAAGTGCATGTGCAGCAAGACGAGCTGGATGCAGCATTATCCGGCCAGGATATTGCCTATTTCCCCGATGATTTCAATGGCCAGTATCCATGGAAAATGATGCAGGGAGAATACGACGTGGCACCGGGTGTACGTGCCGTATCCTCGCCCGGCCATACCGCAGGCCACATGTCGCTGTGGATCGAATTGCCGAAAGGACCGCCCGTCATTCTGTGCGGTGACGCCGCCGATCTGGCGGAAAACATTGCGGAGGAGATTCCGCCGGGCCTGTGCTGGCAAGAACAGGAAGACCAGGCCATAGCCAGCATACGCAAACTCAAGAAACTGGCGGCAGAGGAAAATGCGATCCTCTGGCCCAATCACGATATCAACTTCTGGAGAACGTTGCGTCAGTTCCCCGAATTTCATGAATAGGCCACCCATGACAATACCCTTTCTGAATGTGGTCAAAAGCACCCCTCCCCGTGCGTCGCAAAAACCGGCAGGAGGACTGGACCCGACCTGTCTGATCAATACCATCACCAGCGATCTGGTAGGCATGATTTATCGCTGCAATATCGATGAATTGGGAACGATGGAGTTTGTCAGCGAAGGCTGTCTGAAGCTGACCGGATACCGTCCCGATGAGCTGATTTTCGATAGCCGCATTTCATACGGACAGATCACCCATCCCGACGATCTGGAGCGCGTGAATGCGAGCATCCATGCTGCTTTGGAGGAGCGGAACAGTTATGACACCGAATATCGCATCATTCGCGCCGACGGTTCCATACGCTGGGTATCGGAACGCGGAGTAGGCGTGTTCGATCAGCACGGCCAGCGCATCGCCATCGAAGGCTTTATCCAGGACATTACCGATCGCATCAGCACCAATAAAGCCTTGCATGAAGCATTAAGACGTTACCGCAGCATCTTCGAACATGCGACCGAAGGCATCTTCCAGACCACCCCCAACGGGCGCTATATCGATGCCAACCCAGCATTGGCACGCATTTACAACTACCCCAACCCTGAAGCCATGATCTCCGCATTGCAGGATATTCGGCATCAACTGTACGTCAATCAGTCGCGTCGCGACGAATTCGTGCGGCTCATGTTCGAGCATGGCAGTGTGCGCAATTTCGAATCCCAGGTATATCGCCAGGACGGCAGCATCATCTGGATCTCGGAAAATGCACGGGCGGTAATGGACTCCAACGGCGCCGTGCAGTTCTACGAAGGCACCGTCGTCGATATCACTGAACGCAAATATCACGAAGAAGAGCTGCAATACCAGGCCAGCCATGACATTCTCACCGGCTTGCCCAACCGCATGCTGCTCATGGACAGGATAGAACGCGCCATCAGCCGCGCCAAACGCGAATCGCGGAAAGTTGCGGTGGTATTCGTGGATCTTGACCATTTCAAGCTCATCAACGACAGTCTCGGTCATCATGTCGGCGACCGATTGCTGCTCGAAATATCATCGCGCCTGAGCGCTTGCATCCGCAACCAGGATACGGTCGCCCGTCTGGGCGGAGATGAATTCGTGCTGGTATTGACCGAACAGACAAACGAACCCGGCGTCATTCATATCATTCGGCGCTTGCTGGAAGTCATTTCCCAACCCTGGATGGACGAACAGCACGAATATTCGCTGAGCTGCAGCATAGGCATCAGCTGCTTCCCCTGTGATGGCGATAGAGCCGATACGCTGCTGCAATGTGCCGACGCGGCCATGTACGAAGCGAAGAACGCCGGCAGAAACACCTTCCATTTCTATACGCCGGAATTGAATCAGGCCGTGACCGAACGTCTCGAATTGGCCAATGACCTGCGCCGTGCAGTGGAACGCGACGAGTTCCGCGTCTATTATCAGCCGCGCGTTGATGTCGCCAACGGCAGAGTCATCGGCGCCGAGGCACTTATTCGCTGGCAGCATCCGGAAAAAGGGCTGATCCCCCCCGACAGCTTCATCCCCATTGCGGAAGAAACCGGCCTGATCGTTCCTATCGGTCAATGGATATTGCACGAGGCATGTCGACAGAATCGGGCCTGGCACGATGCGGGGCTGCCTCCGATCAGCGTATCGGTAAACCTCTCCCCTATCCAGTTTCGTCAACCCGGCCTGATCGATGCGGTCACCAACGCACTGGTGCAATCCGGCCTGGACGCCAGCTACCTGGAACTGGAGCTCACCGAATCCTTCTTCATGCAGGACGCGGAACGCATCAATGTTGCCATCACCGCGCTGAAATCGCTTGGAGTAGCATTAGCGATAGATGATTTTGGCACAGGCTATTCCAGCCTGAGCTACCTGAAGCGCTTCCCGGTGAACCACCTGAAGATAGACAAAAGTTTTGTACAGGAAATCGACATCAATCCGGACGATGCCGCCATTGTCCGCGCCATCATCACGCTGGGCCATGAACTGGGACTAAAAGTCGTTGCGGAAGGCGTGGAAACACAGGCGAATTACGAGTTTCTGCAACAGCATCATTGCGACGAGATTCAGGGATACTATTTCAGCCGTCCAGTGCCGGCTCCCGATATGGGAATCCTGCTGCAAAACAAATTATGCCAACTACCCTGCGATAACAACGCAAGCATCTGAAAAATCCTGCCAAATCGGCCACAAAAATCATGGTAATCCCCCTCCAGTAAATAAAGGTATTTAGAAGTAGAATTTTGATTCAATTGATGGGGTGCAGAACTTTGCCACAAACTGGCCATGGACTTACAATCACGAGCGACCTAACATGGCCATTGGTGGCATCACACCAATACAGAAGCTGGCCTTGGCCGCTTAAGCTCTACTTTTAGACGCCCCTAAAAAGGGGGGGTACCCACAATGTTTTCGTTCCCCAGCAAGATCAACAAGAAGCCAAATGATATCATCAACAGCGGAATACCAATTATCCATCGCTGCCGGCCTCTTGCTTTTTCAAGTATTTCTTGCTGCACAAACTCCTCCCCTTTCTGCATTTCCTGAAATACTTGAGTATAGGATGACACGCTTCTCAATTCCTCATCAGTAAGCCCCGCCCCCTGCCAACGACTATCACGTTCTTTTTCTATCAAACGATGCGCTTCAAAATAATAATGACGCTCATCATTTCTCGAAGTCAGTAAGGTTTTCGATTCGCCCGCACTGAGAAATTTACTCAACATACAGGGCGACTGCCTCTCCATGATTTCAAGTAAGGGCTGATCCGCATGAGGAAACAATATCAGCCAGGCACTGGAAGCAAGGGAAACAACGACTATCAATATGGCGCTCACCTTAATGTACCTGATCAGCGTGCCTATTTTTTGCTTGATTGAGGTAAAGAAAAAAGGGCGCATTATCGCAGCGATGACAAGCGTTCCCGCAAAAGCCACTACCATAGTTGCCCCGGTAGGCAAGTCCATTAAATATGAAGTACCTAACCCAGCTATACCGGCAAGCGCACCAGCAATCCACCCGATCAATAGCCTGGACAAAATACTGGTAGCGTAGAGCACACCAATGACAGAAGGAATAATCAAAAATGAGAAAACAAGCAACACGCCCCCAATGGCAACCGAACTGGTTACCACCACACCAAAGGAAGCGTAAAACAAAAAGTCCCATAACCATAATCTGATGTTCTTTTCCCGAGCTTGCTCGGGATTGAAGCTAATCATCACAAACTGTTTTCTGAAGACCCAGTGGAAAAGCCCGACAAAACCATAAAGTGTCGCCAGTCTGATCAAATCATTATTCGTAATAGTCAGAATACTTCCGATTAGCAGTTGCTTGATATGTTCGGCCCCCTGCGGCGCCTTGTCGATCAGCAAAAAAGCGGCGGCTGCACAGGCCACATAGATGATGCCGACAAAAGTTTCCTGGGAGACCTTCCCGCTCCAATGCCGGCTAAAAGAAAGTAACGCGGCACCCAGCAGGGTAAAAAAAAGCGAATAGCCATATACGGCAGCGCTCTGCGGCATATGACCAAGCATAAACGCTACGGTGGCGCCAAATGCGGAAATTTGTGCAAGCGCCAAATCAACAAAAATAACATTGCGACGCAGCACATGTATCCCGAGATAGGTATGTATTACAGTCAAAAGCAAGGTAGCAATGAAGGGAGGTATCAATAATTGAAATACAACATTCATAAATTTTCTCTCAATCAGCTCTACTAAATGCTTGAACCAGCTGAGTTACGTTATATTCCATCATTGAGAAATACGTATCCTTCCCAGCAATAACGCCCACTGAAGGTGCCAACTCCAGCACCTTTGCCCCAGTTTTTCCGGCGAGCAGTCCAGGCGTCCGAGTCGGCTCAAATGGTGCCTTGATAATTACTCTAACGTGCTGCGTTTGCATTTCTGTCAGCAATTCGACCAGATGCGCTGTACTTGGTGGCACATCTACTTTAGGTTCTATGTAATCAATGATGTTGAGCCGAAAACGTCGAGCAAAATAGGGCCAACTATTATGGTATGCGATGATGGGAACACCCCGGAATCTGGCAAGTCGGCCGGTCCAGCCATTTATTTCATGCGTTAGACGGGATAAGAATACTGTACGATTCTTCTCATATATTTGGGCATGATTGACATCCAATTTCAACAAGCCCTCCAGTATGGAAGCCGTGATTATTCTGGCATTTTCCGGGTCTAGCCAATAATGAGGGTTACCTGCGCCATGGTTATGCCCTATGGATGGTCCGAAAGATACCGAGCGAATCTCGAGCAGCGCAATTCCCTTAGACGCATCTATATAGCCGCGCCCTCCAGGCAACAGGTCTGGGTTACCCGCCTCCTGCAATAATCTGTCTAGCCATAGATCGTAATCCAATCCGACTCGTACCACCATTTTTGCGTTTTTTAGCCTCAGTATATCTGTCGGACGAGGCTGGAATTCTTCCTGATCCTGTGCCGGCGAGGCAATTGCAGTCACGTCTGCCAATGTTCCGGCAACAGCCTGTACCAAATTTTGCATATCCGAGGTAGTCGTGACTATCCTGAATTTATCTTCAGCCGACACTGAAAACGATGCCAGCAATAGCATCATTATCATTACTGTCAAAAATCTTTTTATCATGTCGTCATAATTTGCTGACCATTTTTGCTCGGCAGGTTAATTTTCCATCCGAAAAACCGGGAAAATGCCGAGGTTCCGCCCGGTTTAAACATGCCTTATTTTTTGGCTACCCAGAGGCTTTTCGGCATCAGGCAATGTACGCTTTTGGAATCATCGGACAAATCGCCTAAACGGCAATCCATGGACATGCTCGCAAGCCCGTAAGAATCCAGACGTGACAAGCCTTTCTTCTCCTGCAACAGACCAATCATTGCCATTGACGCTTGATCCATGGCTTTATTCAGATCAGCATCAGTTGCAGTAGTAACCCAATAGCGGTTGGTTTCAGCAACAGGATGATCCACTGTGATTGTGGATTTGGCATCCTTCGGATTCATGCAATACACACCTTTTTTGATATTAACCACTTCCGAAATACGACAGTCCGATACTTTCTGCATCAGGCCGACAGCTTTTTCCGGGGAGATGCCACGTTGCTGGCCAAGATATTTGCCCGTTTCAGCTTTCGCTATGTCCCAGGCCTTGTTAAGATCATTGTCATATCCCATTGTGATCCAGTTCCTGGATGTTTCAATCCGAGGCCAATCAAGTTTGGTGCCCTTGATGACATCAACGGTGATATTCATTTCCTTGAAGGCGGTTTCCAGTGCAGTAAGGTTAATTTCGCCGTTGCCTTGTGCCGCATGCGAGTCGCCGCTCCATAATAGTGCGCCTTTCACAAACACAGGCAAGTACAACGTAGTGCCTTCAGTCAACTCGCGAATATCCATATTTCCGCCGAATGGTCCCGGTGGAACCGAGCTATATTTACCGGGTTCTGCTCGCGCAACGCCTATCGTTCCAGGAAAAGGGTGCAATGGGATTTCAATTCCCGGTGCAAATTCAGTCACTTTTTTATCCATATCCAGATAAAAATATTTAACCTGACCATCCTGGAATTCCTTGGGAAATTCACCGAACATGCCGGGAATATTGAAATTTGTTGCGTAAGAACGTGGCATAATCTTGTTGATATGTATCTTCAATACATCGCCCGGCTCAGCACCTTCCACAAAAATCGGCCCTGTGAGGGTATGCGGCCCACGTCCCGGATTGTCAATCCGCAGTTTTTTAATGGTTTCCAGTGTCGTGCCAGGCACAATCTGATTATGGGAATGCATCATGGTTTCCAGTGCAACGGTATCGCCAGGCATAATAGTCATGACCGGGGTTTGTGCATTGTCAAACCATCCCCATTGTGTGGTTTCCATAGTTGCAGGAAGCAAATGCAGCTTACCTGAAACATGGGCTGCCGGAACAATACGAAGCTTTTCTTCCATTGACAGTTGCTCATAAGTATACGCACCTACACCGAATGTAGCACCAGCCAGCGCCAAGCCCACAGATAACTTCCATTTACTCATTGATTTCATTTACTTTCCTTTAAATTATCCGTTAATCTTTTAAATTAACTTCTGCAGGATGGGATTATGATCTTGTTGTGCTTTGACGGCCATGAATAAGCAACAAGCATGCCAGATAGCTTTATTTAAAAAACAATGAAAATATATGTATCTCATCAACGCCCAATTCCCGTACATAGATTTATATACAGACAATCACAAATAAAAGCATCCGGTATAATGACTCATTTATTTACATTTGCTTTTCAAATAGATGCGCCAGCTGTTCAGATGCGTAATATCAATAGCATCAGCAATTGCATAGCTTTCGCATACAAAACCGGCAACCCGAGTACCGTCTGCCAGCGTAATCGTGCCTATGCCCAGCGGTGCAGGTATCCCGGCCGCGAACGAGCCGAATTCGCGCGCCGGCATTTCCCATACTTCCACCGCAATCGCACCGCCCTGTTCGCCAGGCTGTACGCGCACCATGCCCGGACGATATGGCGGGCCACCGGCTAACGCATAAAACCTGTAATCCGGCGAACTGGTCGTAACCTGCACCAGCCGCGCGCCGCGCTGGATGAGCTGCCAGTTCAGCGGCAGGCCGGATAAATGCGCACCGCACACCGCTACCCGTACCTGGCCAGACGGCAGCACCGCAGTCAATTCGACTGACAAGGCTGGCTGCGCGATAGCGGTCGCCCCCAGCGGAGTCGCCACAGCCTGCTGACAGCGCGCTGCAAGATGCAGCAGCGGCACATCCTGATGTGCAGGCGCTACCAATGTGATGCCGAACGGCAATCCGTCCCGCTGGAATCCGGCAGGTACCGACACCGCCGCATAATCGAGCAGATTCATGAAGTTGGTGTAATAACCCAGATTCGAGTTCAGCCTGATCGGATCGGCCTGCATCTCGGCTATCGTGTAAATCGTCCCGGCAGTCGGCGTCACCAGGCAGTCCACCGCTGCCCATACCTTATCAGCCTGGCGCTTCAGTTCACGCAAGCGGTATTGTCCGGCAAAGGCATCTGCTGCGGAATAGCGCGCTGCACCTCCGATGATTTCCCGCACCGGCGCAAATATCCTGTCGGCATGTGCGTCAAAAAAACCCTTGATCGCCACATAACGCTCCGCCACCCATGGGCCGTCATACAGCAACCGCGCGGCTTCCAGGAACGGTGCCAGGTCTATCTCTATCGCCACTCCGCCGAGCTCATGCAGCCGGGCTACCGCATCGCGGAACAGGCGTTCCGCTTCAGCGTTGCCGAAAAACTGCAATTGCTCGGTACGCGGTACGCCGAAGATAAACGTTGCGGCGCGGCCGAAATCGAAACCGTGCCCTTCCACTTTACGCGAGTAAATATCCGCTTCGTCGATACCGGCCGCAGCGGCGACGACCTGCTCCGCATCCTGCGCGGTCAGGGTGAATACCGACACCGTATCCAGCGAACGGCAAGCCGGCACTACTCCGGTAGTCGATAGCCAGCCGCAAGTCGGCTTGTGTCCGACCAGATTATTGAATGCCGCGGGCACGCGACCGGAGCCGGCGGTATCGGTACCCAGACTGAAACTGACCCAGCCTTTGGCGACGGCAACTGCCGATCCGGCACTGGAGCCGCCGGAGATATACTCGGGATCAAAGGCATTGCGACAGGCGCCGTAAGGCGAGCGCGTGCCATTGAGGCCGGTTGCAAACTGATCCAGATTGGTCTTGCCAACCGGAATGGCACCGGCATCGATCAGCCGCTGCACTACCGTAGCACTTTGCTCCGGCACATACGCAAATTCCGGGCACGCGGCAGTGGTCGGTACATTAGCCAGATCGATATTATCCTTGATGGCAAACGGTATCCCATACAGCGGCAGCTGCGCCGGATCCTTGTCCGCCAGTGCATCTGCGTAGGCATACAGCTGCTCTGCAGGCAGCTGATAAATCCAGGCATTATCAGTATTATTCCCGGCAGTACGTGCCAGCACCACATCCACCAGCGCACGTGGCGTCAGCGCACCCGCACGATACAACGCCTGCAAATTGGCGATATCCAGACTCAAGTTTTCCACATCATTCCCCTTGTATTACCAGCAAGTCCTGTCCGGCAGCAATCTGGCTGCCCTCGCGACAGAACATACGTATTATTTTTCCGGCAACCGGCGCTACCACGTTGATTTCCATCTTCATGGATTCGATGATCAGCAGGGTATCTCCCGCCTGCACCGTATCGCCTTCCGCCACTTCTATCTTCCAGATATTTCCCGCCACATGCCCCGCAACAGCACGACTGTTAGGCGGCAAATCCAGCTCGCTATCGGTTGCCGCTTCGGCAACGGTAACATCCGATGCATAATCAGCCTGGCCGTTTGCCTGCCAGCGCTCGCGCTCGGCATTGAAAGCAACATGCTGCTTGTCCCTGAATGCGGCAATGTCGGCATTGTTGTCCTGCAGGAACTGGTTGTATTCGCGCAGGCTGAATGTGGTTTCTTCCACTTTGAGCTTGAACGTACCCGCAATAAAATCTTCGCGCAGTTGCAGCAATTCGTCTTCCGACACTGGATAAAAGCGGATCTGGTCGAAGAAGCGCAACAACCATGGCTTACCGTCGATGAAATCGGCAGTCTGCTTGTAGCGGTTCCACATCTGTATGGTGCGGCCGACAAACTGGTAACCACCGGGGCCTTCCATGCCGTACACGCACATGTAGGCACCGCCGATACCGACGGCGTTTTCCGGCGTCCAGGTGCGCGCCGGATTATATTTGGTGGTCACCAGTCTATGCCGTGGATCCAGCGGTGTGGCGACTGGTGCGCCCAGATAGACGTCACCCAGACCCATCACCAGATAGCTGGCGTTGAACACGATTTCTTTCACCTGCTCGATACTGTCCAGCCCGTTCATGCGGCGGATGAACTCGATATTGCTTGGGCACCAGGGCGCATCCTTGCGTACCGACTGCATGTATTTTTCTATCGCCAGACGAGTGGACGGATCATCCCACGACAATGGCAGATGTACGATACGGGCAGGCACAACCAGATCCTCAATATTGGCGAGGGCAGATTCCGCCATGGCCAGCGCATCCATCAATTGCGGCAGCGGCAGCCGCTGATTGTTGTAATGCACCTGCAGCGAACGGATGCCGGGAGTCAGGTCGATGATGCCGGGGATATTCTTCTGCTGCAGACAGGTCATCAACGCATGCACACGAAAGCGTAGATTGATGTCCAGCACCAGCGGACCGTACTCCACCAGCAGATACTTGTCGCCGGCTGGCCGGTAAGTCACCGCGACCTGCCCGTCCTGGATTTCGAGCCGATGCAACACCGGGGTAGACGTTGTCATGGTGAAAATATTCATGTCTGCTGCCGGTGTCAGAGTAGCGATGGCGCTATCCTGAGCCTGTTCGCGCTGCATCGCCTCATCCAGCCCGATACGCCTGAAGCGCACCGTGTTGCCGGGACGCAGCTGCCCCATCTTCCATAATTCGGCCTGGACGATGGTCGCAGGGCACACGAAACCACCCAGACTGGGACCATCCGGGCCCAGGATCACCGGCATGTCGCCGGTAAAATCCACTGCGCCGATGGCATAGGCATTGTCGTGAATATTGGACGGATGCAAGCCTGCCTCGCCGCCATCAGTCCGCGCCCATTGCGGCTTGGGGCCGATCAGGCGTACCCCGGTGCGGCTGGAGTTGTAATGCACTTCCCAGTCGGTGGCAAAGAACATGTCGATATCGGCATCGGTAAAGAAATCCGGGGCGCCATGCGGGCCGTACAGCACGCCGATGTCCCAATGGCTGTGGTATTCGGGTATCAAAGCCGCATCCAGCGCCACATCGGCTTGCACAGCAGCAGGCGTTGCCCCCAGATGCAGCACATCACCCACCCGCAACGTGCGTCCTGCATGACCGCCGAATTGACCCAGCGTAAAGGTTGATTTGCTGCCCAGATAGTCCGGTACGTCAAAACCGCCCGCTACCGCCAGATAGCTGCGGCAGCCGTCGCCCTGTATGTTGCCCAGACGCAATACGCTGCCAGCCTTGACCGGTTGCGCACGCCAGAAATCAAACGCTTCACCATCCAGTTCGGCCGTCATGCCCGCCCCGGTTAGCGCGATCACACTGTCACGGTTGAAGCGCAGGGTCGGCCCGGCCACGGTCAATTCCAGTCCGGCGGCATTATCGGCGTTGCCCAGCAAGCGGTTACCCAGACGGAATGCCAGTGCGTCCATGGGGCCGGAAGGCGGCACGCCGACGTCCCAATAGCCCTGCCGTCCGGGGTAATCCTGAATGCTGCTCTGCACGCCGGGCTCCAACACGTCGATAGTCGCTGCCTGATAATGCAGCGCATTCAGATAGCGCGTAGTCTGCCTGCCCGCGACAAACACGTGGTCGCGGATAATCTGGCGCAGATAATCCAGATTGCACTCGATACCGGCAATACGGGTCGCATCCAGCGCGCTTTGCATGCCGGCAATGGCCTGTTCGCGGTCGGCGGCGGTAACGATGATTTTCGCTACCATCGGATCGTAGAATGGAGGGATATTGCTGCCGCGTTCGACCCAGGTATCGACGCGGGCGCTCTCCGGGAACACGACTTCGGTGAGCACGCCGCTGGACGGCTGGAAATTCTTGCCGGGATCTTCGGCGTACAGGCGCACCTGTATCGAGGCTCCGCATGGATTGATGGTCATGCTGTCGAGCGCAGGCAAGTCATTTGCGGCCTGACGCACCATCCACTCAACCAGATCGATGCCGGTCACCTGTTCGGTGACGCCATGCTCCACCTGCAGCCGGGTATTGATTTCGAGGAAGTAAAACTCGCCGTTCTGCGCGTCATAGACGAATTCCACCGTACCGGCAGACTGGTAGTTCACCGCCTTGCCGAGTTGTACTGCGGTTGCCAGCAAACGCGCACGTTGCGCATCAGTCAGCCCCGGTGCCGGGGTTTCTTCTATCACCTTCTGGTTACGGCGCTGCACCGAGCAATCGCGTTCGCCCAGAGCGACCACATTGCCCTTGCCGTCGCCGAAGATCTGCACTTCGATATGGCGCGCCTGCTCGACGTATTTTTCCAGATAGATACCGGCGTCCTTGAAGTTGGCGCTGGCCAGCCGTGCGACCGACTGGAATGCTTCCAGCAGCTCGTCAGCGCTCCAGATCAGGCGCATGCCGATACCGCCGCCGCCTGCGGTGCTTTTGAGCATGACCGGATAGCCGATGCGTGCGGCTTCGGCCTGGGCATGACCGGCGTCGGCCAGCAGCCCGCTACCGGGCAATAATGGCACCTGATTCTGCTCGGCGATTTCGCGTGCCGTATGCTTGAGACCGAAGCGCCGCATCTGATCCGGCGTCGGGCCGATGAACACGATGCCGGAAGCAACACAGGATTCGGCGAATGCGGCATTTTCGGAAAGGAAGCCGTAACCGGGATGGATGGCCTGGGCGCCGGTCTGTTGGGCGACTTCCAGTATCCTTTCAGCGCGCAGATAGCTTTCTGCGGCGGGCGCCGGCCCTATGCACACGGCTTCGTCAGCCTGCGCCACATGCAGCGAATAGGCATCGGCCTCGGAATACACAGCGACCGAACGGATACCCAGCTGTTTCAGTGTCCGGATAATACGGCAGGCAATGGCGCCGCGGTTGGCTATCAACACTTTATCAAACATGATCTTGTTCCCATTTCATAACGGGTCGTCCCATCATTATTCTTGTTATTGCAGGTCGTCCTGCAACCGGAGTGATCAATTCCAGATCAGCAATCTTACCGGCGTCGGATTGTAAGCATTACACGGGTTATTCAACTGTGGACAGTTGGAAATCAGCACCATCACGTCCATCTCGGCACGCATTTCCACGTATTTTCCGGGAGCGGAAATGCCATCCTCAAAAGTCAGCTTGCCTTCCGGGGTCACCGGCACGTTCATGAAGAAATTGACGTTGCTGGTGAGGTCGCGCTTGTCCATATGGCAATCGCAATGGCCCAGCGCGTGTAGAAAGCTGTCACGGCAGCTGTGCATGAACTTCTTGCCGGTTTCATAACGCACGCTGTTGCTCTCCGCGGCGCAGGCGCCGCCCAGCGTATCGTGACGCCCGCAGGTATCGGCAGTAATGGTCACCAGTACATTGCCTTCGCTGGACAACAGTCTCGAACCGGCGGTCAGATACAGATTGCCCTGCGCGCGAATGGTATCCACCGCGCTGTATCTTTCCGCAGGCTCCTGCGCGTTATAAAACAGGGTATCGACAGCCTGATTGCCTTCCAGATCGAGGATGCGGAATGTTTGCCCGTGTTTGATTTCATGCAGCCAGGGCTCGCCTGCGGGCACGATTTCATCGTGCACGGCGTCTTTGGGGTCGAGTTTACTTTCTACGATAGCCATGTTCTTCCCCTCAACGGTATAACAATTCGGTGTTATGGAAGCCGCGCTGGTTTTCCGGACGGAAATTGCGGCAGTAGTCGTATTCATCCGGCAATTCGGAACGCCATGCGGTAAACTTCACCGGCTTGGGCTGGTATTGCGGATTCGGATCCAGCGGGTGCTGGGTCGCTGCAAGCACCACCAGCGTATCCATTTCAAAACGCAGATCGACGAAATCACCGGCTACCGAATTAGCTGTATGAAAAACCAGGTTACCCTCTGCATCGGCACTGACTTTACTGAACAAATTGACGTTGGCGACAATGTCGCGCTTGCCCAAGCCCCACTTGCCGAGTTCAATCAAAAAGCTGTCGCGGCCATTGCGGTGCATCGCATTGAGATGGGTCTGGTAACGCGCTTCGCCGTATTTGGCCAGCACCTGGGCAGCATCCGTCATGCCGCATACCGTGTCATGCCAGCCGCAGCTATCCTCGGTAATCGAACACAGCACGCGGCCCATGTCCGAATAACACACGAAGCCTTTGGTCAAGTGCGCGGTATGCTGGGCCTTGAGCGTGTCCGCCATGTTATAGCGCTCCAGTTTCTCATCCCGGTTATAAAACAGCACAGAGAGGTTGGCGCTGCCTTCGACGTCGGTCACGCGCAAGGTAGTACCGCGCTTCATGTTGAACGACCAGTGCGCGCCGCCGGGAATCTCTTCTTCCCACAACACCCGATCCGGACTGAATGCTGTTGTTGATGTTTTCATGCTGCTATCCTCTTCTACTGGTTAAAACTGAACGGCTGCACTACTTAAACTATTTCGCTGCCTTCTATCTGCCGGGTCATGCGTTCCAGCAAATCCTGGTCGGTATGCATGCCGGATGTTTCCCGGATGCGGGTCAGGATTTCCTTCTTCAACGCAATGAATTCAGGCGACAGCTTCATCTCCTGATCGCGCTTGTCCGGCAGCGGCACCTCGTAGATGGTATCGATACGCCCTGGGCGCGGCGCCATCAGCACAATACGCTGGCCAAGATAAATGGCCTCTTCCACATCGTGGGTCACGAACACGATGGTAGTCTTTTCCAGATTGAACAGATGCAGGATCAGGTCGTGCATTACCTCTCGCGTCTGCGCGTCCAGTGCGCCGAACGGCTCATCCATCAGCAGGATTTCCGGCTTGGGCAACAAGGCGCGCGCTATCGCCACACGCTGCTGCATGCCGCCGGAAAGCTGATTAGGGTAAGCTTTGGCGGCATGCGCCAGTCCCATCAGCGACAGTAATGCATCGGCGCGCCCCGATGCCACTTCGACTTCCGAAGAAGTGGCACCTTCCCGATTCACCTTCAGCCGCCGGCTGAATTTGATGTTGTCGACCACTGACAGCCATGGATACAGGCTGTAATTCTGGAATACCATCGCCCTGTCCATACCGGGGCCTTGCACTGCTTTATCGTTCACCCGTATCTCGCCGGAGCTGAGTGTTTCCAGGCCGCCGATACAGCGCAGCAAGGTGGACTTGCCACAGCCGGACGCTCCGACAAAAGTGATGAATTCGTTGGTGCCGATAGACAGATTGATATCCTGCAAGGCCACGACTTCCTGTTTGCCGGTGCTGAATATCTTGCCGGCAGCATTGATTTGGATCTTGGTATCCATGGAGTTCGCCTATTTTTTATATAACCAGGGAAAGCTCTTGCGGTGCGCAAGGCGGAACAATTGATCCATGATCAGGCCGATCAGGCCGATGAGGATAATGCCGGCAAATATCTTGTCGGTCTGCAGAAAACGTTGCGCCTTGAGGATCGCGTAACCCAGTCCCGAGTTGGCCGCCACCATCTCGGCCACCACCAGATAAGTCCAGGCCCATCCCATGGTGATGCGCAGGGTATCGAGCAATGCGGGCTTGGCCGACTGGAAGATCACCAGCGATACGATCTCTTCGTCCCCGGCTCCCATGGTCTGCGCCGCTTCGATCTGCGCCATCGGCACGCGGCGTATGTCCTCAGCCACCATCAGCACCATCTGGAAAAAAGTACCGATCCAGATAATGGCTATCTTCGAACCCTCGTCGATACCCACCCAGAGCATGACCAAGGGGATAAAAGCCACGGCGGGCATATAGCGGATGAAGTCGGTCAGCGGTTCGAATATGGCTTGTATCGGGCGGTAAGTGCCTATCATTATCCCCAGCGGCACTGCAATCACTGCCGAGAGCAGGAAGCCTACCGTGACACGGTAGATACTGATCCACGCATCGCCGACCAGATCGTCGTCTTCGAACCAGTGATAAACCCGCGCCACCACGTCCATTGGGCTGGGCAGGAACACTTTGTCCATGATGCCGCTGTTGGCCAGCAACCACCAGCCGGCAAAAGGAACCAGCATACCCAGTACAGCAAAGAGCAGGAATTCCTTGCGGCTCAGATGGCCGCGGATCGTCCAGAATCTGCGCCAGAGCCGGCGCAAGAATGCATGCGGTTGGATAACGGGATTTTGTGCAGGCAATGACATATTCGCCTCTATTTTCCGGTCAACGGGAGAGGGAATACGCGCAACATGTGGCCGAACCGATATTGGAATAACATAACCGCGACTCCTTGAAAGTTAAAAGCGAGAGGATGAAGCGACAACCGATCGCAACCTCCCGGGCTTTTATCCCTCCGTGGAGTCCCGGCCAACCGAGACCGGGCAACTCTCGGACCAGACATCCCAATATGGGACCGGAACCCTAGATGCCCTGATGACAAAGGCTGCAGTGACGACTGCACCTCTCTTGCAGATTACTTAGCAACATGCGTGCCAAATATTTAGCTATTTTATTTCAAATAGTTGTCGCACTATTCAACGGATACCTGCAAACCAATCGATTCAATCATGCATCGGGATAGTGCGCAGAAATGGAAATGCACCGGTATGGCACATGCTGAACAGCCGTTATGTTCAAATGCTGAAGATTTGTCCGGGCACCAGCTGTTGCGGCATATTGACAGCCGGGTGCAGTGCGGCGATTTCACTCATGATGGCATCCTCGCGCCCCGGCTTGAGATGGGTGATATAGACAGGCGCATCGAGTTTGAACTGCTTTAATTCATCGATCAGACTTTGGGGAGAGAGGTGTTTGGATAGCTCGGCAATGCCGTGCTCCTCCTGTGGAAAAGCGGTCTCGATAATGAGTGCCTTGAGATTTCCGATATGATTGACCCAATCCCATAGTGCCGGATCAGGTCCGGTATCTCCGGAAAAAACGATGCTGCCGCTGCCGCTGTCCAGCTGATAGCCGACCGCAGGCACGGTATGACTGGCGGGTAAGGCAGTAATGGCACGGCCATCCAATTGTACCGCCTGATACACATCGATCGCGATATAACGCAAGTAAGGCCGCTCAGGCGGAATCTCGCTAAAATCCGGCCATACACGCCAGTTAAAGATATGCTGCCGCAAGATTTCCAGCACACCGTCGATCGCATACACCGTTACCGGGCGATTTCGCATGGCCCCAACCGAATCCAGCAATAGCGGCAATGACAGGATATGGTCAAGATGACTGTGCGTAATGAACACGTGATCGATGGCGGCAAGCTGAGCCAGTGACAATCGGGTCACCCCGCTGCCAGCGTCAATCAGAATGTCGTCATCGACCAGCAATGAAGTGGTATGTCGGCCGCCGCCTATGCCTCCGCTGCATCCGAGTATGGTGATGTTCATTTGCTTTCGAATACCCATACGCCATCCCAATCCGGTGCCGGCGGATGCTGGCGCAGATGATTGATGCGTTCCAAATAGATTTGATAAAGTTGTATCGAAGCAGATGTTGATTCTGTCTGCTGGATCAACGCGCGCAATTTCGTCTCCGCGACTTCCCAACGCTGGGCGCGATAATCCGCCAGGACGCCGGAAAACACATCTGCCTGGGTGACGAGTGCCGCATCGATCCCGGCTTTCAAACCCAGCGGCTGGTAAATGGTCACCGGCTTGTTCTTGCCCTTTACCCTCACCAGATCGAGTTCCTGGAATGCCATTTCCGGCAATGCCGCACAAGTTGCTTCCCCCACCACCATCGGCACTGCATACTGCTTGGTAATGCCTTCGAGCCGTGAGGCCAGATTCACCGCATCTCCCATCACCGTATAAGCCATGCGGAATTTAGATCCCATGTTGCCGACACTGACCCTACCGGTGTTGACGCCGACGCCGACATGCAATTGCGGCCAGCCGCGTGCAGCAAAACTGACATTCAGCTCGGTCAATGCCGCCTGCATCGCCATACCTGCCAATACCGCATCGCGCGCATGCTGCGGATTGTCCAGCGGCGCGCCCCAGAATGCCATGATGCAATCGCCCATGTATTTGTCTATGGTGCCATGGTAACCGTGAATGACCGTGGTCATGCTGGTTAAAAACTCGTTGAGCAGATCCGATAATTGCTGAGGAGTCAGGCTTTCCGAAATCGTGGTAAAACTGCGCACATCCGAGAACAGTATGCTTAATTCCTTGCTCTCCGAACGCATGTTGAATCGCGACGGGTCATGACTCATTTCCTCGACCAGTTCAGGCGGCACATATTGCCCGAATAATCCGGTGATCTGGCGCTTTGCACGGGTTTCGGCAAAATAGCCCCACGCCATGTTCAGCACCATCAAGCCGGCAATCAGCAGCACCACAGGCGCAAAGGGTAGCACCCAGTTATGCTGCCAGGCCCAGGCATTCGCGGCAATATAAGCAACAGTCAGGCTTAGCCCCAGAATAGCACCGCGCAATGGCGTCAGGCGCGGCAATATCCAGGCCAGACCTGCTCCCAGCACGATAAGCAAGGCCAATTCCAGCGCATGGGCGAAACCGGGCTGATAACGGATGTTGCCATCCAGAATGCCGGAAATCAGATTGGCGTGTATCTCGACACCGGGGTAATTCTTCGCAACCGGTGTCACCCGCAGGTCCAGCAGGCCGGGGGCAGTGGTCCCCACCAGGGCGATCGCATTCTCCAGCAGACCCGCTGGTGCTCGTCCATTGATTACATCTGCGGCGGATAAATATGTGTAGCCGGGATAGGCTCGATACGGCACCAGGATCGCGCCGTGCGCGTCAAGCGGAATCCGCATATCGTCAGCAAGCAATTCGAGATGATGGGAATGCGGCCACCATTGCGTATCGCCAGTCTTGTGCAACTGCAGCTGCGCGCCTAATGCCGCACGCAGTGTCGCCAGGGAAAGTGCCTCGTACGCCGCGCCATGATAATCAGCGAGCATCGGCATGCGCCGTGTCACGCCATCGAAATCGGCAGACATGTTGAAATAACCACCCGTTGCAGCTGCATGCTGCAATTGCGGAATATTCGAGCCATAGCCTTGATTATGGACGAAGCTGCGATCCAAACCGGCCATAACACCAGATGTAAACACAGGTTGCGGCAATGCGCCTTCAGTTTGCGGATAGGGCGTGAAATAATAACCCAGCACCACCGGCCCCGAACTCATGGATTGGGCAAACCGCGCATCGTAATCCAGCAATGGCCGTGCTTTATCCAGAGCCTGTTTAAACAGCTTATCCTGCTTGAAATGGGTAGCAGCGAGATGTGTCAGTGATGCCAGTCCGGAGCGGGTATCCGGCTCGGCAAACACTACGTCATACCCAATGGCGGCGACATGGTAGCGATCCAGTAATGCGGAAGTTAATTGCGCCAGCCGGTCGCGCCCCCAGGGCCACTGACCGATTTGCTTCAGACTGGCTTCGTCAATATCGATAACGACAATACGCGGATCAAGTTCATGCGGCATGGTCAGCAGCAAACGCGTATCGTAACTCCACGCTTCCAGTCTATCCAGCATGCTCAAACGAACGACACCCGCAGTATGCAACACCAGCAGCACAGTGATTAACAAGCTTAAAATCATGCGCGGAAGGTGTTGTTTGAACATGGTTATGACTCACCCCATAACTCTTCCGGGAAAACCACTGCCGTGCCCAGTTTTGCGACGACGATTCCGGCGGCGCGGTTCGCCAATGCCACGGCATCATCCAGACTCTTACCAGCCGCCAGCATGACGCCAAGCGTCGCGATTACGGTATCACCCGCCCCGCTCACATCAAACACTTCGCGTGCAACGGTGGGCTGATGCGATACGCCAGCTCCGCTGAACAGAGTCATGCCGGCCTCGCTGCGAGTTACCAATAACGCGCTCAAATCGAGGCTTTGCCGCAATGCTTCGGCTTTGTTGCGGAATTCTTCCTCGCCTTGCCAGCTGCCTGCAACCACACGAAATTCACTCAGATTCGGAGTGAGCACGGTAGCATGGCGATAACGCGCGTAATCATCCCCCTTGGGGTCCACCAGCACGGGGATATTCAGCGCATTCGCCGCCGCTATCATGGATTCGATATGCGCCAACCCGCCTTTGCCGTAATCCGACAAGATCACCAGATCGCAGTCGGGTAACAGTGTATGAAAGCGCGCCAGTTTGTCTGCCAGCACATTCTGGCTGGGAGGCGTTTCGAAATCGATGCGCAGCAGCTGTTGTTGCCGGCCGATTACCCGCAGCTTGATGATGGTGTCCAGAATGGCGTCTTCGTGCAGATGTGCATCGATCGCCGCCTCTGTCAAAAGGCGATGTATGGTACTGCCGGCCTCGTCTGCGCCCACGACTGACAACAATGCCGTAGTCGCCCCCAATGCAGCCGCATTGCGCGCAACGTTGGCGGCCCCGCCAAGTCGCTCTTCCTGGCGGTTGATTTTGACAACCGGCACTGGTGCTTCCGGCGAAATGCGAGCCACATCGCCAAACCAGTAGCGATCCAGCATGACGTCGCCTACCACCAGGATACGGGCGTCGGCGATACCGCTGCTATTGGAAATGTGATCTTTGTTCATTTACGCCCGATGGCAAAATACTCGAAACCCAATTCCCGCATTTGTGTCGGCTCATACAAATTACGCCCGTCAAAAATCACGGGATACTTTAACGCGGCCTTGATCACACCGAAATCCGGACTGCGGAATACTTTCCATTCGGTCACAATGACCAGAACGTCCGCATTTGCCAACGCAGCTTCCGGATTCTCTACCAATGTGAGTTGCGGGTGATCACCATAAATACGATGGGTTTCATGTTCGGCAGCAGGATCGAAAGCCTGTACATGCGCTCCATGTTCCCATAAACCCTCCATCAGCACCCGGCTTGATGCCTCGCGCATATCATCGGTATTCGGCTTGAAAGCCAATCCCCATAACGCAAAACGCATCCCTTTCAGATTAGTGCCGAAACGCGCAATGATTTTGGACAGCAGCAAATGCTTTTGTGCCTCATTCGCTGTTTCCACT
The DNA here is from genome assembly GCF_002162035.1 of Sulfuriferula sp. AH1. NCBI lineage: Bacteria > Pseudomonadati > Pseudomonadota > Betaproteobacteria > Nitrosomonadales > Sulfuricellaceae > Sulfuriferula > Sulfuriferula sp. AH1. The sequence continues at coordinate 1,287,756 of NZ_CP021138.1, read as the reverse complement.
GCATCGATAACGCGCATCGGCACGCCATTCTCTGCAGCAGTGCGGCGGAGTGCCTGCACGTCTTTGGGGAAACAGGAACCACCGTAACCACACCCCGGGTACAGGAAATGATAGCCAATGCGTTCGTCGGAACCTATTCCCTGACGCACGTGCTCGATATCTGCGCCGAGCTTCTCTGCGAGATTGGCCAATTCGTTCATGAATGAGATACGCGTCGCCAGCATGGCATTGGCTGCATACTTCGTTAATTCGGCTGAACGCACATCCATACTGATCAGACGGTCGTGGTTACGCTGAAACGGCGCATACAATTTACGCATCAGGTTGGTCGCACGTTCGTCGTCAGTGCCCACAATAATCCGGTCGGGACGCATGAAATCATCGACTGCAGCACCTTCCTTCAGAAACTCGGGATTGGAGGCTACGCTAAACTCCAGCGACACACCACGGCTATCCAGTTCTTCCTGCAATGCTGCGCGCACCCTGTCCGCCGTTCCGACCGGTACGGTCGATTTGTCCACTACCAGCTTGTATTCGGTCATATGCTTGCCGATATTGCGCGCAGCTGACACGACATATTGCAAATCCGCCGAGCCATCTTCATCCGGGGCGTACCCACGGCAATAAACTGAATCAGTCCATGCTGAGCGGCAAGTTCAACATCCGTCGTAAACTGCAGACGGCCTTCGGCCACGTTACGCTTGACCATATCTTCCAGACCAGGTTCATAGATAGGGATACCACCCTGATTCAAAATGGCGATTTTCTTGGCATCCACATCCAGGCACAACACATTATTCCCTACCTCAGCCAAACAGGCGCCACTGACCAACCCTACATACCCTGTACCAATCACGGTAATTTTCATGCTGTTTTTCCTTGTGTAATCTCTTGATGAATCGCTAACAATGCCTGCAATGGGTTCGGCGCATGCGTAATAGGTCGCCCGATTACCAGATAATCCGCTCCTGCAGCGAGTGCTGCCATAGGCGTCATCACCCGTTGCTGGTCGCCCAAAGCTGCGCTGGCAGGGCGTATCCCTGGCGTGACCAGATTAAATTGTGCACCCAGTTCACGTTTGAGCATAGTTGCCTCCTGGGCTGAACAGACTACGCCGTCGAGCCCACTGGCCTGGGTAAGACGCCCCAGGCGTAGCACCGCTTCCTGAGGCGTGCCGTTCAGGCCAATTTCATGCATCTCCGTTTCTCCCATGCTGGTCAGCAGGGTGACGGCAATCAGGAGCGGTCGGTCAGCTACATCGCCCAGCCCTTCGCGCGCCGCCCGCAGCATGGCACCGCCGCCCAATGCATGCACGTTCATCATCCATACGCCCAGATCGGCGGCGGCCTTGCACGCCAGACCGACTGTCGTGGGAATGTCATGAAATTTCAAATCCAGAAAAACCGGAAAGCCGAGCTTGACCAGCTGTTCTACCCAGCGAGGGCCGGCTGCAGTAAATAACTGTTTGCCCACCTTGAGCCGGCACAGGCTTGGGTCAAGCTGCCGAACCAGTGCCATGGCGCTGCGCTCGTCAGGGTAATCCAGCGCAACGATAATTGGAGTAGTTTTCATCATTTCGATTATTCTTCTTTTTGCTGGGGCGGGAAACTGTCCCAATGACTACACGCCGGGCAATGCCAGAAAAAGCTGCGTGCCTTGAAGCCGCAGTGCTCGCACTGATACATGGACTGACGCTGGCTGTATCGTTGCACGATGCTTTTCATCAACTGCAGATCAGACTGGCGTTCGGCCGGTGCAGTCAATAATTCGGCTTCCAGCAGGCGATCCAGCCCACGCATGCTCGGGTTGCTTTGCAATGTTTCACGAGCCAGCTGATGAGCCGCAGCGGCACCGGATAATTTGAGCGTTCCTGCAAATACGGTATTAAACAGTTCGTACGAAGGCTGGCGTGCCAAGGCGCTGCGCAGGTAGACCACGCCTTCCGCTTCGCGGCCAAGCTCACGGTAACTGGCCATGATGCGTTCGGTAACCAGCGCCAGATGGGCGATGCTTTGCGATTCAATACGTCGCCAGGCAGCGATCGCCTGCGCATGATTACCGAGCGAGGCTTCAATATCGCCGAGCAATGCGTTGGCACGCACGCAATCACGATTCGCCTTCAGCGCGTCGCTCAAATGCGTCCGGGCAACATCGATCTGCCCGTGCAAATAAGCATGATTGGCAAGCTCGCATAAGAAATGCGCAATTTCTACATGATAAGGCTGATTACAAATCCTGGATAATTCACGCGCTGCAGCCACCGCTTTTTCCCAGTCTTTTTCCTGCACATATATTTCCAGCAGAAATTGCCGCGCCTGGCCGGCTGCATCGCTTGTCTGCAAACGATCAAAGATCTCTTCTGCACGATCCAGCAGACCTGCCTTCAGATAATCCTGCCCCAGTTCGGACAACGCTTTCAATTGGCGCTCAGCCGACAAATCTTCTCGTGCCACCAGATTCTGATGCATGCGAATAGCGCGTTCGACTTCGCCACGCTTGCGAAAAAGACCACCTAAAGCGAAGTGCAAATCCACCGTATCGCTATCGACCTTGACCACTTCGATAAATGCTTCGATGGCTTTATCAGGCTGTTCATTCAGTAAATAATTCAGCCCCTTGAAATAGGACGCTGGCACGCTGCGCGACTCTGTCATGACATGGCGGATATCAACCCGCGCCGCCAGCCAGCCCAATCCAAAGAACAAGGGCAGAGCCAATAACCACCACAATTCAAATTCCATCTTGTGTTTATGCGTAACTAATCACGCACCCTCTCATTCACTCAGTGTGGTCTTGGATACAGATAGCGCCTGCCGCAATCGATTCAACTCCCGGCGCTGGCGAAACAAATAGCCCAAACAGGCAGCAACTCCCAATGCAGCACCGAGTGCCAAAAAAATCAGAATAATCAGCACCAACGGCAATTGCCATTGGTAGCCGAAATAATAACGCAAGGTCACCAGCTCGCTATTTTTTACGGCAAAGCCGAGCAAGAAGAAGAACAAGACGACTTTTAACAATCCGCTCAAATAACGCATAGTGACCAAATCACACCAGAATAATTTAATTTTACCCTAAAAAGATCAATTCAGCCGCCGGCACCATAGCAAGAGTGGCTTTTAAACGACATTCACCTGCAAGTTTGCATTTAACAGACAAATCACAACTGCGTTAGCTGCCTTAATATAAAAAAAGCGGCATATCTAAACGATATGCCGCTTTTCTGATGCACCAGCAACTATAATCAGCTAGCCGGATAATCCACACGTTCACGCAATTCTTTACCTGCTTTGAAATGTGGAACGTATTTTTCAGGCACTTCCACTTTCTCACCGGTTTTAGGATTACGCCCTAAACGTGGCGGGCGATAGTTCAGGCTAAAACTGCCAAAACCACGAATTTCCACCCGTTCACCAGTAGCCAGACTTTTGGAAACGGCATCTAAAATAGTTTTAACTGCCATTTCCGCATCTGTCGCGACCAACTGGGGATGGCGTGCAGCCAACTGCGCAATCAACTCCGATTTGGTCATGACACTACCTTTCAGGATTCAGCGTTTTTGTTGTCAAGTTTAGCCTTGAGCAACGCGCCGAGATTAGTAGTGCCGGTGTTTGCTGATTGGTCACCCGCCATTTTTTGCATTGCTTCGGTTTGCTCAGCAGCGTCTTTTGCCTTGATGGACAAATTGATGCTACGGCTCTTGCGATCCACATTGATGATCATCGCTTCGACTTCGTCACCTTCTTTGAGATGGTTGCGGATATCTTCAACGCGATCACGCGAGAATTCGGAAGCACGCAAGTAACCTTCTACGTCATCACCCAATTGAATCACAGCACCTTTGGCATCCAGTGACTTGACAGTACCTTTGACGATGCTGCCTTTATCGAAGCTGGAAACGAAGCTGTTGACCGGGTCGCCTTCGATCTGCTTGATACCCAAGGAAATACGCTCACGTTCGACATCGATCGCCAATACCACGGCTTGAACTTCGTCACCCTTCTTGAAGTTACGCACAGCTTCTTCGCCAGGTTGGCTCCATGACAGGTCGGATAGATGAACCAGACCATCGATACCACCAGGCAAACCGATGAATACGCCGAAGTCAGTGATGGACTTGATCTGACCGCTGACTTTGTCGCCCTTCTTGTGGCTGAGTTCGAAATCTTCCCATGGGTTGGACTTGCACTGTTTCATGCCCAGAGAGATACGACGGCGCTCCTCATCGATTTCCAATACCATGACTTCGACTTCATCACCAAGCTGAACCACTTTGGATGGATGAACGTTCTTGTTGGTCCAATCCATTTCCGAAACGTGAACCAAACCTTCGATACCGGTTTCGATTTCCACGAATGCGCCGTAATCGGTCAGATTAGCTACCTTGCCGAACATACGGGTACCCGCTGGGTAACGACGTGCCAAACCGCTCCAAGGATCGTCGCCCAATTGTTTGATACCCAGGGAAACACGATTCTTCTCCTGGTCGAATTTAAGGATCTTGGCTTCGACTTCATCGCCAACCTGCACCACTTCTGAAGGATGCTTGACACGACGCCATGCCATATCGGTAATGTGCAGCAAACCGTCAATGCCGCCCAGATCAACGAAAGCGCCATAATCAGTAATATTTTTAACCACGCCTTTAACAACGGCACCTTCCTTGAGGTTGGCCATCAGCGCGTCACGATCGGCACCCATGGTAGCTTCCAGTACCGCACGACGCGATACAACGACGTTATTACGCTTGCGGTCAAGCTTAATAACCTTGAATTCCATTTCTTTGTTTTCGTATGGAGTGGTGTCTTTAACTGGGCGAGTATCCACCAGTGAGCCTGGCAGGAAAGCGCGAATGCCATTTACCATTACCGTCAAACCGCCCTTGACTTTACCATTAACCATACCGGTAATGATTTCGCCTTCTTCCATGGATTTTTCCAGACTAATCCATGCCGCCAAACGCTTGGCCTTGTCGCGTGACAGCTTGGTTGCGCCATAGCCATCTTCGAGCATTTCAATTGCTACGCTGACAAAATCACCGATTTTAACTTCAAGTTCGCCGCGATCAGTGCGAAATTCTTCGATGGCAATCAGACTTTCTGATTTCAGACCAGCATTAACGGTAACAAAATTATCGTCGATTCCAACAACTTCGGCGGTAATAACTTCACCTGCACGCAATTCTTGACGAGTTAAACTCTCTTCAAACAGAGCGGCAAAACTTTCCATATTGGATTCGGTAGAGGAGGAAACAGTAGACATGTAAAAAAATGACCCAAAATATCCGCAAAATGCGGAGTTAATTTAAAAAAGCTCAGTTAGATTCAACTTGAGCACCACTCGCTAACTTAAAGTTTTTCAACACAAAATCGACTGCATCATTAATGCCTATTTGCGTCGTATCCAATAAAACAGCATCCTTTTCTTGCTTTAATGGCGCCACCGCACGCGCACTATCTCGCGCATCACGCTCACGCAAATCATCCAGCAAGTTTATAAGGTTAGCACTAATTCCTTTTTCCATCAACTGCTTATAGCGTCTTTGCGCACGCTCTTCTGCGGTAGCCGTTAAAAACACCTTGAGTACTGCGTCCGGAAACACCACCGAGCCCATATCCCGCCCATCTGCCACCAAGCCCGGCGCTTGCCTGAAAGCATGCTGGCGTGCCAGCAATGCCGTACGCACGACAGGCAATGCAGCGACTCTGGATGCGCCAATACCGCAATTTTCAGTGCGCACTTCGTCACTGACGCACACATTCTGCAAGTAAATCTCGCCTTCCACGAAGCGCACATCCAGATGCAATGCAAGCTCGGCCAATGCCGCTTCGTCATCCCATGCCACACCGCTGCGCTGCGCCGCCAGTGCGGTAAGCCGATACAGCGCACCGCTATCCAGATAATGAAAACCAAGCGCTTTGGCCACCAACGCGGCTACCGTCCCCTTGCCCGAAGCGGAAGGGCCATCGATCGCAATAACGGGAATATCGCTATGCATCTGTATTCCTAGGTGGGCTGCGTAATTGCAGCGAACGCAGCAAAATAATCGGGAAAGGTCTTATTCACGCATTGAGGATCATTGATACGCACCATCACGCCACCCAATGCCACCAATGAAAAGCACATCGCCATGCGATGATCGTCATAAGTATCAATCGTCGCCGCATGTAACTGCGCAGGAGGCGTAATACGCAAGTAGTCGGCACCTTCCTCAATCACTGCCCCGACTTTACGCAGCTCGGTTGCCATGGCATGAATACGATCGGTTTCCTTCACACGCCAGCTTGCAATATTGCGCAGGGTAGTCCGACCTTCGGCGAACAATGCCACAACAGCAATCGTCATCGCGGCATCGGGAATATGATTAAAATCCGCATCGATACCGCGCAAGCCCGAACCGGCAGAAGCGATTATGGCATTGTCTTCGTAAACGATATTTGCACCCATTTGCTCCAGGGCTTCGGCAAAACGCACATCACCCTGTATGCTGGTGCGGCCGACACCTTCCACACGTACCGGGCCACCGCCTATGGCGCCAGCAGCCAGAAAATAGGACGCCGACGATGCATCACCTTCAACTTCGACACTCCCCGGACTTTGATAAACCTGTCCCCCTGCAATTTCAAATCTTTCCCAGCCATCCCTGCTCACGGTTACACCGAAACGGCGCATCAGGTTCAATGTGATCTCGACATAAGGCTTGGAGATCAATTCCCCTTCGACGCGTATCGACACAGCACGGCCGGTCAATGGCGCCGCCAACAGCAACCCTGTCAGAAACTGACTGGAGACATTGCCGCGCACCGTTACTTCGGCATGCTCATTCAACACCGACGGTAAAATTTTCAAAGGCGGGAAACCCTCCTCTCCCAGATAGGCGATCTGTGCGCCCAGCTGGCGTAACGCATCCACCAGATCGCCGATCGGCCGTTCATGCATGCGTGCCACGCCCGACAATTTGTAGTCGCCATGTAACAAGGCCAGCGCGGCAGTCAGAGAACGAAAAGCCGTGCCGGCATTACCCAGAAACAAATCAGCCGAATGTTGCGGGAATTGCCCCGCCACCCCAATTATCCGATAGTCCCGGCTGTCGCCGAGCCGGGTAACAGGCACGCCAAGTTCGGTTAACGCGGCCAGCATCACCCGGGTGTCGTCCGAATCCAGCAGATGATTCACGCGCGTCGTGCCGACAGCCAATGCCGATAACAGCAAAATACGATTGGAGATGCTTTTCGACCCTGGCAATTGCACGGTGCCGTGCGCCTGGGTCAGCGGAGGAAGATCGAGAAATTCCATGACTATCCGGTGATTCAATTAATTATTCCCACTCGATGGTGGCTGGCGGCTTGCCTGAAATATCGTAGACAACGCGATTGATGCCACGCACCTCATTGATAATACGATTGGAAACCTTGCCCAGCAGGCTGTAAGGCAATTCGGCCCAATGTGCAGTCATGAAATCCTGCGTCTGGATGGCACGCAAAGCCACGACATATTCATAGGTGCGGCCATCTCCCATCACGCCTACCGATTTAACCGGCAAAAATACCGCAAACGCCTGCGAGGTTTTCGCATACCAGCCGCTCGCACGCAACTCTTCTATGAAAATCGCATCGGCGCGGCGCAACAGATCGGCATATTCAGCCTTCACTTCCCCGAGTATTCGCACTCCCAGACCCGGTCCGGGAAAGGGGTGACGATATACCATATCCTGCGGCAATCCCAATGCTACGCCCAGCTCGCGCACTTCATCCTTGAACAGTTCGCGCAATGGTTCCAGCAATTTCAGATGCAAAGTATCCGGGAGACCGCCGACATTATGATGCGACTTGATCGCGTGCGCCTTTTTAGTCTTGGCACCCGCCGACTCGATCACATCCGGATAGATTGTGCCTTGCGCCAGCCATTTGGCATTTGGCAATTTAGCCGATTCGCGCTGGAAAACCTCAACGAATTCGCGTCCGATGATCTTGCGCTTCTGTTCCGGATCGGTCACGCCGGCCAAGTGCTTCATGAACTCTGCGCTGGCATCCACGTGGATGACCTTGACCCCCAGATTCCGGGCAAAGGTCAACATAACCTGCTCGGCCTCATTCAGGCGCAACAAACCATTATCGACGAATACACAAGTCAGCTGGGTACCTATGGCCTTGTGCAACAACGCCGCAACGACGGAGGAATCCACACCGCCAGAAAGGCCAAGAATTACTTCGTCGTTACCGACTTCGGCACGCACTCGAGCGACAGCCTCATCGACGTAATTGGGCATGGTCCAATCCGCGCCTGCACCACAAATCTCGTGCACAAAACGCGCGATGATCGCCTTGCCCTGCAAGCTGTGGGTCACTTCCGGATGGAACTGCAATCCATAGAACCGCCGCGCCTCATCGGCCATGCCGGCAATCGGCGTTGAGGCATTGCTGGCGATAATTTTGAAACCATCCGGCAATACCGTCACTTTGTCGCCATGACTCATCCATACATCCAGCATGCCATGGCCTTGTTCATTAACCTGATCCTGAATTTCGCGCAACAACGCAGAATGACCATGCGCGCGCAATTGCGCATAACCGAATTCGCGATGCAGCGCGTTTTCCACCGCGCCGCCAAGCTGTGCTGCCATGGTTTGCATGCCGTAGCAAATCCCTAAAACCGGCACGCCCAGCTCGAATACAATCTGCGGCGCACGCGGCGTCTCGTCTTCGGTCACCGATGCAGGGCCGCCGGACAAAATGATTCCGGCCGGATTAAAGTTACGTATAAACTCAGCATTCACATCAAACGAATGCAACTCGCAATACACGTTGGTTTCGCGCACGCGGCGGGCGATCAACTGGGTGTACTGGGAACCAAAATCAAGAATCAGTATTTTCTGATGTGCCATATTTGAACTCTAGACTATATAAAAAAACAGCAGGCGAACCTGCTGTGTCATCGTTTTAAAAATCGGAATCCGTCAATCCAAACGATAATTAGGCGCTTCCTTGGTGATCTGCACGTCATGCACATGCGACTCGCGCACCCCGGCAGAGGTTATCTCCACGAATTCGGCGCGCGCTTGCATATCGGCAATCGTTGCGCAACCCA